>CADBOM010000151.1 GCA_902796325.1 uncultured Coriobacteriaceae bacterium | reverse complement strand
TCATCCTGAAGTCGATGAGGAAGTCCTTGCCGCAGGCATCCTTTATCCTGTCGCAGATCTCGATGGGCAGGCGCATGCGGTTTTCCATCGATCCACCCCATTTGTCGGTTCTGGTGTTGATGATGGGGGAGATAAACTGGTGGATCAGCCATCCGTGGCCTCCGTGTATGAGCACCATCTCGTAGCCTGCCCGCTTTGCGCGCACCGCGGCATTCACGTGCTTCTGGATTATCTCCTCGATGACATCGTCGGTTGCCTCCTTAACGTGGATCGCGCCCATGTTGGCACCCGAATGCCCTCCCTTGATTTCCATATCTACCGGGGCATATATCTCGTTGCCATGCGAATGCGATCCAAACGAGTTCATACCGGCATGCGAAAGCTCGATGGAAGCAATGGCCCCGTGCTTGCGTATGGCATCGGCCACGGCCGAGATCTGGGGGATGCAGTTGTCGGTGTCCACCGCGAATCCCGATTTGGGAAGGTCCGAGCCGTGCGCGGTGTCCACATAGCCTTGTCCCACCGTTACAACGGCAGCGCCACCCCTTGCCTTCTCCTCGTAATAGACAACGCGCTCGCTCAGGCTATCCGTTTGGATGACTCCCGTTGGGGCAACGATTATCCTGTTGCGCAGCTCGCGGTTATGCAGCTTCAGAGGGGAGAATAGGTGGGGGTATCTGGCTTGGAACATCGCTGCCTCCTAAGTTGGCTATATAAGATTCCTGCATGCGCAAGGGCGTTTCATGCTGGATACGTGCGTACGTGCGGCTTGATTTGTTCGCGTTCTTTTGAGCGTGAACCTTGGGTGACCTCGTTTGGGCTGTGAGCTTGCCTTGGTTGAGCTTGCGCCTTGGTTGAGCTTGCGCCTTGGCCGAGCACGTGCTTGGTTTGTGCGCTTTTCGCTGCACCATTCGTCACATAAAAGCACATGTAATAAATTTACGACACTACGCGAGATGTTTGCTGGGAATTTGAGTTATTTCAAATTGCATTTCTGGATGTGCAGGAGAATGTGTTGTTTGCCTAAGCATGGCAATCTCTTGCCAGTCAATCTCAGTACGAACCGAGTGTGATTGAACTGGCTACTGTGCCATGCGGCGGCATTATACTTAGTTGCAAGGCATCGAAATTGCAGTGGAGAGGCACGAGAATGAGCAATCTCAAGGGCTACAAGACATATTGGAGGTTTTTGGGCCAGTGCGCCGAATGCGGACATTGCACCCAGACTTGCGAATCTCTTCAAGCGGCCGACATGACATTGGGCGAGATTGCCAAGGCATTGATTGCCTGCGACCGTGCTTCCGAAACCCCGAAAGACCTAACCAAGGAGCTCTACAAGAACCAGAATCTCACGCAGGCTGTGAGGGGATGCTTCATCTGCAAGGCATGCCAGAACGTTTGCTTTGCAAACAATAACGTTGCAGAGCTCATTTACGCTGCTCGCGAGGATTTCCAAAGCGCGGGGCTTATCCCACGTTCAGCCTGGTCGAGCGTGATGGTCGATCAAGAGTGGGATATCTTCACCGCCTATCGCGCTATCTATGGAATCGGGTATCCGGATCTGACCCGTCACATTGCATCGGATTACGGAGATGCCCAGACCGATTGCGACGTTGCATTCTTCCCGGGATGCTCGCTTGCCGCATATGCTCCAGAGCTCACCCGAGAGGTTTTCGCCACGGTGGAGCAACTGGGCGGCAAAACCACGATGATCGATCACTGCTGTGGCTCACCATTGAAGAGCGCTGGCTTCTACGACAGGGCTACTGCCCTTCTCGATGTCATTGCAGATGAGGTTGAGCAGTCGGGTGCCAAGCAGGTTGTATGCGTTTGCCCCGGCTGCCGCAATGCCATGCAGGAAACCCTGCAGAGGCGCGGTATGGATGTGGAGGCCGTCAATCTCACGAGGTTCCTTATGGAGCATGGGTATCATCCCAAGAAGGATTTGTCTGGACTCAACCTGTTTATCTCGAAGTCGTGCCAGGACAGGGACGGCACATACCTGGACGAAACCCGCGAGATTCTCGGCGTTGATGCAGAGGATGCTCCGGCCGTGTTCGAGGGATGCTGCGGAGCTGGCGGTGCGGTTAGCGCGTTCAACTACGAGGAGTCTGGTGCTCAGACGCAGCGTAAGCTCGAGGAGGTTCCAGATGGTGGCACGGTGGTAACCATGTGCCCCACCTGCACGTATACATATGCATTCAGCCTGATATCGGCCCCGCGTAACGTTGACAACAAGAACTACCTGGAGCTGATCTTCGAGAACCAGTTCGATTGGGATACCGTTTCGTATCAGCTGAACAGCATGTGGAGCGGCGAGTACGGCCAATGGCTTGCAGAGGTTTTCGCGTAATCCTGGGTGGAAGCACCATGGATGCGCCGTTCTGGCTACCGCTCATTCTGGCTGCCGCCGGCTGCTGGCAGCTGGGGCTACTGGGGCTACTGCTGCTGCTGGCCCACATCGTTGGCCTCCAATTGCCCAGCCGTTACTCCACCTCGCCGGTGATGCGGCGCATGAGCAGCCTGCCCTCATCGTATGCGGGGCTGCTTGGCTCGCCATTGTCGGTGAATACGTTGAATCCAACCAGTTTTCCGCAGCTTTCTGATCTGCCACAGCCAGACCCATCATCGCCAATCTGCGCCTCGGGCATTTCATAAACATAGGCCACTGTGCCGAATCCGAATTCCTTCACAACCAGCTTGCGGTTTGGGCTGGCACCCAAGTCGATGGATCCGCCGGTTATGAGAACCGTGTTGTTCACGGCAATCGAGTTAAACGGGTACATTCCCTTGTAAGCGTATTCCTCGGGAACCTCCGCCCCCATCATCTCGGTTGCTATGACCTTGCCAGCGCATTCTCCCTGCAGGCATGCGTCTTTCCAAAGTCCGACGATCTTGTATCCGCCAAAAGATGGCTCGAATGCCTGCGCAACGTCTCCTGCGGCATAGACATCTGGGTTGCTGGTTCTCATGAACTTGTCCACCAGCAGGCCTTCGTCTGCATCCAATGTTCCATATGGCACAAAGCTCAGATTGGGAAGCATTCCATGGGCCACGATCACCTGGTCGAATTCCTGCGTGGCACCATTCGAGAACCTGGCGCTAATCCTGCCATCCTCGTAAACCGCTTCCTCCACGGTTTGTCCGAGTATGAGCTGAACGCCCATCGAGTCCAGGGAGTCCTCGTACTGCTCGGCAATCTGGGGTACCGCGGAACGTCTGAGAATGTGCTGGCTACGGCCAACGAGCGATACGGTGGCATCTTGATAGAGGCAAGCCTCCACGCTTTTGAGGGCCACCATCGATGTTCCGGCGATCAGAACCTCGCAATTTTCCTTGCTGTCCAGCGCGTCACGGATCTTCTGGGCATCGTCCAGCGTGCGTAGCATGAGAGGGGTGTACCCCTCCATCACGGGAAATCCCGCCATGGACGGGTTTGCTCCTGTGGCGATGAGGCACTTGTCGTAAGTGAAATCTCCCTCAGTGGTCTTGATAACGTGCTGCGCTACATCGAGTTCCTCGACGGAGCAATCGTGCACCACCTCGAGGTTCAGCATCGACAGCTCGTCCTCGCTCCATGGGAAGCATTGCTCGTAGGTGATGAGGTCGCCAGCGTAATACGAAGTCATCACCGGGCTGTAGGGGAACATATCGTGATTCGAGAGCACGACGATGCTGCCCTCGTAGCCTTCGGACCTCATGGCAATCGCAGCGTTCACCGCTGCGGTTCCGTATCCGATGATTGCCACTATCTGATCCATATGCTTCCCTTCTCGGTTGCCAGATATTCGGCTAGCGTTTATCGCCTGGCATATGTCGTCCGGCGCGACTTATGTCAGCTGCACATTAAATGCACGGCACGTATTGACGGCGAGGTTTGTAAAATCTGTTTTTCGATTTCACGATTTCAATTGTACTTTGAATCGCACCCGGTTATATTGTGCAATTAAACATGCGGAAGGCTTCTTTTACCGTGCGAGGTCTGCTGCGCGGGATCCTTTCGCGCGCAGAGCTGATGCGGGCGGCATTCTTCCACACGACGCCTCGAATAAGATTGCGAATCGGGCTGAGAGAAACATGACGGTTAGAGACAATGACTTCATAAACGAGACATTTTCCAGCATCGAGAACCTGATCTACGTGCAGGATGCCATAACGGGAGGTCGCGAGACAGCTCTTGGGGCCCGTATCGATGAAATCATCGACCAAGCTGCGGAAAGCGGGGAGTTCAGCAACAAGGAGATTTTGGCAATATGCCTAGATGTAGCTGGATTCGCAAGGTTCAAGGCCGAGGAGATAATGCACGATGCATTCGACGGCAAGCTCGAAGACGACTCCCTTGACCTTAACTTGGTGCGGCAGTATGTGACCCCGCTGATGGATAGCGCAAGCTACAATCGCATTATCAAGAAGCATCTTGAGATGGAGCGCGAGCAGGACGATGCGGATGGCCAGTACGAGGAGAATATCGCAAATGTCACGCCGCACGATTCGCTTGCCCTGACCGATGGGGACAAGGAAATCATAGCCAACGTTCTGGACGACCCCGAGACACGCGATCGCGTGCTAGGCGATATCGCCAATAAAGAAGGCATGTTCGATGTAGATCATGCCCTGGCAAGGGTGTCGGAGCTCTGTCTGGGGTCGTTGAAGAACGAATCTCAGCAGCTGGCATTTCTAATCAAGGTCAATATGATCAGCCGCAATCTCACCATCCGCCTCATGTGCGAGATCCTCGAGAAGAAGAACCTGGAATCCGTAGTGAGCGAAGCCGACGAGGCTATGGAGAATTCCGAGGAGTAGGTACTAGCAGGTGCAAACAGGTGCGCTAACGGGCGCGTGGGAAAGATGCTGCGACTGTTGCGTGCTGCGTCTCTTCTACGTCCGTTTCTAGCTACTCGCCGCCCCGATTTCTGGCGATACGCTCCTGCGCCTCAATCATGTTCTCAACTGACTTGCGCATGTCCGAAGGGATGTACGGCATCGCCTTCAGATCGCCTGGCAAGAAGTCGTAGAGGCTTTGTCCTGGGCTTGGTTCTACCGCTGGCGATGCCTCGGACCTAGCCTCGTATATCTTCACTGCATCTGGATCCGGATCGAACAGGGGAGCTATCTCGAACCCATAGGCGCAGGCACCTTCCGCCTTGGTTTTGGCTTCGTATTCGGAAACCGGATCCATCGGGAGCATCCTCGACACCTCGTTCGCCCGCCAATTCAGGCGATACCCCGCAGGCTTTATCTGGGTAAGCGAGTAATCGAACAGGGGCTGGCTGTCGGTTTTCATCCTGATGACACTCCTAGAGCTCAGAATCTCCCTGTATCCGATGAGCTTCGTGCAGCATGTCATGCGCTTCTCGGCATCATGGGCCCTTGCATGCGGCGTTGGGAAGTTGATGTGCAGCATGTCGACTTCCTCTGCATCGAAAATCTGCGCAAGCTCGTCGTCTTCTTCGATCAGAGCGAACCTCACATTGCTCACTCCGGCTTCTATTGCATTCTGGGCTGCATCGGCTATCACGTAGGGAACGCAATCGACGCCAACGAAAAGGGTGACGGGGTTGGCCTTGGCGCTCTTTATGACGTATTCGCCCATGCCGCAGCCGTAGTCGACCTCGAGCCTGCGGTATTCGTTGCCCGTAACGCTGCCAAGCCAGTTTCCCTTTGCGGACGCTGGGTCCAGCTCCACCATAGGTTGTAGCGATTCCAGTTCACGCTGAAGCTGCTCTTTCAAAGTAAACCTCCGTCGTTTTAGGTGCTCATTGCTCGGGTGCACGTTTGCTGCCGTTGCACTGACCTGGCATCCGTCATGCCGTGCTGCCGCGCTCGGATATTCTCGTTTAAGGATACTAAACGTCGGATACGATTCTAAACCTGAAGATCTCCAACCTTATAATTGTCATGTTCAAACGTTGAAATATGAGAACAGCGGCTTTATCGAAGGGATGCAGAGTTGAATAACAGGTTCGCCGATGGCTTGAAGAGCGGTCGTTTCGTCGTTAGCTTCGAATCGGTTCCAAGGCGAGGCGCCAACGAGCCTAGCCAGCAGGAGCTGGAAAACGGATTGGTCGAGGTTTGGGAATCCGGACTGGTAGATGCTGTTACCGTGGCAGATATGCCGAGTGGGATTCCGGGCCTTCGCTCGGAATCATATGCTGCATCCCTTGCGCAAAAGGGCGTCAACACGATTTCGTTTCTAACCTGCAAGGATAGGGATAGGAATGCCCTAGAGGCCGAACTCTATTCGTTCGAACGCTCTGGAATTCAAAATATCCTTTGCATGACCGGCGATTATCCGAAAACCGGATGGAACGGAGTTCCCAAGCCCTCCTTCGATTTGGACAGCATACAGCTCCTTAACATGACCAGCCAGCTTAACTCCGGGCTTGAGTACAAGGGCCCTAAGGGTGCAGACTGCAAGTTGCAACCAACGCATTTTTACCAGGGTTGCGCTGTGAACCCGTTCAAGTTCTCCGAAGCCGAGACCATGATGCAGCTTTGGAAGCTCAAGAAGAAAGTGCAAGCCGGGGCGAAGTTTGCAATCTGCCAGATTGGGTATGATGCACGGAAGCAGCAGGAAATGCTATGGCTCGCCCGCGAGAACGGCATCGATATCCCGCTGATCGCCAACGTATATGTCCTGCGTTACGGAATCGGCAAGGTGATGCACGACGGCAAGATTCCGGGATGCTACGTGGACGATCTTTTCCTGGATATCCTAGAAAAGGAAGCCGCCTCTGACGATGGTGGTGTTGCAGCTTCCCTCGATCGAGCAGCCAAGATGATTGCCATTGCAAAGGGGGAGGGCTTCGCCGGCGTTCACCTTGCGGGCATTCCAGCCGATCCCGCAGTTGTCGAGAACATCTTGGAGATGGCCCGTGGTTACGAGAGCTCGTGGGAAGACTTCGTGCCGAACTTGAAGTTCGCTCCTGCGGCCGCGTTCATGTACTACGGGGAAGATTCCGACACCGGGTTGAACTCGCATGAGATACCGGAGGATTACTACAGCTATCCGGTTCCGGTGGTAACTCCAAGGAAGGGCTATTCTGCAGCGCAAGCCTTGCTGCCGAGCATTGGCGAACAGGTGTCGGACAACAGCATAGAGATGTCTTGCGACCTTTGGCCTGTGGTCGATTGCCCCAAAATGCAGCGAAACTGCCCATGTGGCGGCTCGCATAAGGGATTTTGCGAAGTTTATCCGGAAAACAAATGCATCTGGGTCGATGCCTATAGCCTCTTGAACATGCGAGGGGAGCACTACTCGATTGCCGAGATAGACCAGCCGCCCCTGAATTGGGAATAGCGCATAGCGAATAGCATGCTGGAATGGCGAATAGCGCGCCGCGGATTCAGCGCGAAACCCATGCTGCCTAGTGAGAGCTACATCATGTAGGAGCTACATCATGTAGTCATGCTCCATCATGTGCAGGAACGCCTCTAGCTGAGGTGAATGCCAGTTTTCTTTCCTGGTAGCTGCAACTAGGCGTATCTGGGCTTCCGATAGGTTTATGGGCACCTTAACCAGCTTCCCGGAATCCAGCTCTGCTTGCACGGAGTAGGAGGGCAGGAACGAAACCGCGTTTTTCTGGGTGATAAGCTCCTTTATCGCGAACGTGCTCTGGATCGTCATCTGTTTCGCAATGGTTAGGTTCTCCCTGTCGAAGATGCCCAGCATCATGCTGTGGTAGGCGCTGTCGTTCTCGGTTATCACGAAGGTCTCGTTTGCAAGCCTCTGAAGGCTCACGCTGGTTTTCTTGGCAAGGGGGTTCTGGCTCCCCACAACGAAGATGATGTCGCACATGCGGGAGATTGGCGTGCTAACGCGTGCGTAGTCGAAATTCTGCGCAAGACCCACGAACACGTCGAGCGAGTTCTTCAGGAGCATGTCTTGCAGTTTTGGGGTAGATTCTGCGAGCATCTCAATCTCAACGCCCGGATAAACCTTCGAGTATCTGGCGATCAGCTTGAGGAAATTGCTGTTTAACAGCGACTCGATGATTCCAATGCGCAGGGTTCCGGAAATCTCTCCCTGGGCATTCTCGAGGTTGCTGATCTTGTCTGCTATTCCCACGACCTCTTCGGCCATGGACATTATCTCACGCCCATAAGAGGTGAGCTCCACATATTGGCCCATTCTGTTGAAGAGCTCATGTCCAAGCTCTCCTTCAAGCTGTTTTATCTGCGCGGTAACGGTAGATTGAGCGCAACCCATTCTGGCTGCTGCCTTGGAGAATTGTCCAAGTCTGGCGATTTCCAAAAACGTCCTGAGGTTTCTTAGCTCCATTTTGTCTCCGAACTTTAAATAGGGTTTTCGCTAGTGTTGCTAAAATGTTTCGAAATATTCCGTTGCCGCAGGTAATCGTCTCGTTACCAATTTTATTGAATCAATGTAACGACGATGTTAATTTTACGAATTCCCATTGCTGGCCTAATTTTGAATCACGTTCACGAGGACGGGGCAGGCGATGCATAGAGGCGTCTGGCAATCACCCCAAGTTGTGCAGCCACGTTGCATTACATTCGGTTCGGCTTCCGAATTAGCGAAAGTGGCTCTCCTCTCATCGACCAGGCGATTGCCTGCAACGTCCTCATCTGAGCGCACGTCAAGAGAACGATGAAATAGCGAAAGTAACGGAGGATTGACAATGGCACTTTACAAGAGAGAGAACATCAAGGGCGGCTCGGCTTACGAGGACAAAGCAGGCTATTCCAGGATTGTCAAGGCTGGTCCGTTCGTGTTTGTTTCCGGCACCACTTCGGTTACTCCCGAGAGCACCGTTTATGGTGAGGGCTCTGCATATGAGCAGGCCAAGTACATCTTCAACAAGCTCGTAACCCTTCTCGAGGAGAACGGTGTCAAGCGCACCGAGGTTGTGAAGGTCAACATCTACACCACTGATACCAAGAACAACGACGAGATCACCCGCGCTTACTCCGAGTACTTCAAGGAGTCTAGGCCTGCTTGCACCTGGACCGGAGTTCCTGCTATGAACAGGCCAACCCAGATGGTCGAGATTGAGATGCAGGCTCTCATCGGACTCGAGGAGCTCTAAGGAGCTTTGGGATTCCTGATTTTTCGAGTTATCGGGAATTCGAATAGATGCTGGTAATGGCGATTATTTTACGCCAGCAAGTTACGCAGCATTCGTCATAGTTTCAGGGTAAAAAGGACGCGTCACGAATGAATGTCGTGGCGCGTCTTTTCTTGTTGTCGCGAGTTCATGTATATGCTGCCGGTGCTGCTCCAACGCTCGTAATTTGGAGTATCAGCCCCGCTGGAGCAATGGCCTTCCCGTTATTCGCCGTCCACCTTCGAGAAGGTGTTCACGTTTGGGGTGTCCTCGAAGCAGTCAACTTCCATGGACGGGAACATGCTGGTCATCCACCCGGTGCCAGTGATGGTGTCTCCCTCCTTGACGGTAGATGCAAACTCATCCCAATCCGGTCCGTACTCGAAGAGGTAGCGCTCGTTTATCAAGAAGAATCCGTTGACGTCGCGTCCGTTGGTGGAGGTTGGTCCAGAAATCATCGTCACGGTTCCGGTTGCGGTTACCTTGGATCCGTAGTACCTCGCCTCGAAGTCGTCCACGTTATCGTTCATCCTGTTGGCCAGTTCGCCAATCGAGAGATCCTCGGTCTGGCCGTAGTTGTCTGTGATCGTGCACACGGCATCTTGCTGGCAGCCCGTGCAGAAGGCGACGAATAGGCAGCTAATCGCAGCGATAACGAGGATGGATAGAATTTTCTTGGCCTTGCTCATCGGAGACCTTCCTTGTGTGATGGCGAATATCGAACTTCAAGATAATATCATCCATTTTGTCGAGTTTACGTATGTATGTCACGAGCTGGTCGTAAGTTCGCGTTCGATTGGCACTCGCTTGCCCACGGTTGGCGATTGGGCCATGACTTCTTGCAGGCTGCAATTGGCGGGTTTTAGAGCGGCCGGGCATGGTATCTTCCCGGCTCGGGAGTGCCTCGTTAATCCATAATGTACATGCGTTCGACAGCCAAGTTCGAAACTAAATCCAAGTTCGAAAACAGGTGGTTTCTCATCATGGTTAAATCTGTGGTTAAAAAAGCATCGCTCATCATGCTGGCAGCGGCTATGTGCCTTTGCCTGTCGGCGTGCTCGTCTATAGGCAGCTCCATAGGACAGGCGAACGACGACCCCGTATTGTCCGACAGCGATGTCCAATATTTCCTGTCGGGAGAGTACCTTCCAGATTTGCAGAACTGCATAAACGCCGCATTTAACCATAACGAGGGCCTGATGGGGGATTCAGCAAAGAAGATAAAGGATGCGGCTGCAAGAGCGGATGCTGTGGTGCAGCAAAACAATGGCAACATGCTGATTTCCGCCTACATTGACCAAGCGGAAACCGTGGCTGGGTATTGCGAGCAGGCAGCGGGTTCTGGCAGTGGCGCAACCGCAGCCCTTGCTATGATCAAGCCTGCCATAGGTGTTCTGAAGACATCGGCAAGTGCTGTGGCAGCAGTTCTAACTTCCGGGGCGGTTGATACCGATTTCGATCTTTCGGTTCCGAGCGCCTTCTAGATAGCTTTGCGTCTGGGCGTCAGCTTTTGATTGGGCATTGCATCTGGCGCCAACCTGCGTTGGCCGTTCGCTGGCGTTGGTCGGCGACCCGTGTCGTCTGTGTTGTCCCCCATGCGTCCTTCATGCCGGCACATGATTAATGCTCGTCATGCTCGATAAGATATATCCTCACGCCATTGGGGTCCATCACCATGGTCATGCGGCCCACCGATGTTTTAACTACCGGCATCTGCCTCTCAATTCCCTTGGCCTCGAGCTTCAAGAGCTCTTTGTCAAGGTCGTCCACGTCGGTCCGTATAGACCAAAGCCCGGTCTCCAGGTCCTTGTTCTCGATCAGCTCCACGAAGTTGCCATCCTCGTCACGCATGAGCGTTATCTTGCTGTCGGGATTGGGCTGGTATTTGCTGTCGACCACAAGCCCCATGGCACCCTTGTAGAACGCGATGGATTCCTCCATATTGCTAACGATCATCGTGTGGTATTTCATCCTGATGCTCATGGCTTTCCTCTCATTCCGGGTCGTTGGAATTGGTGCATATTAAACGCAACGAGCTAGTTGCGATCTGGTTCCGAGTTGGCCGCGAGTTAGCAACGAGTTAATCGCGAGCTATCCGCGACCCAGTTTTACCCACTCTAGCTTGAAGTATCTGAAAATCAGATGACAATTGTGCAGCGGTGCTCTTGGGAACACAAGTGTACGCCATGTGAAGATGTTACCCCAATTGGGCAATCTAAACTCAACAAAAGTCTCGCGCATCTCAGCGAGATGGTAGGCTTGTTGCAGAGGCTTCGGACACTAGAATTAACGAACTGCAATTTAAGTTGCCAGCAACTCTGATTTTCATTCGCGCGTATGTTACCGAAAGGCAGAACATGAAGGTTGCAGATAAAAACTTCATAGACGAGGTTTTCAGCAGCGTTGGGAACATGATGATAGCGTACGACGCTCTCACCAGTGGAGACGACCCCTCTCTCCAATCGAAGATGACCTCGGCTGTAAATCAAATCGTCAAAGACGAGGATGAGGCTTGCGATGATGAGTTTACCCGCAACCTCCATAAGATCGCCTCTTATATAGGGCTTGCCGCATATGCCCGTCATCGCGCTGAAATCTTGATGTCGTACGCCTTCGACGCCGGTGAGAATGATGGTCGGTCCGTTTATCCCGACATGAGAAAGCTTAGGGAGAACACCCAGCCGCTGATGCGGAAGGTTTCCATGGACGCCATACTGCAGAAACGCAGCATGGAGCAGCAGGAGAGAGAAGATGCTGCCGAGGACCTGAGCATGGGCAACCCGTCGCTCACGGCTAACGACATGAGTGCCGACGATCCGCCAGCGCTTATGCCGGAGGATTACGATGCGATTGCCCGGGTGTTCGTTGACAAGGCTTTGCGCGACAAAATCGTCGACCTCGTATATGCGCAGGATGGCAAGATGGACATCGACTACGCAATGGCGCAGATAGCAGATGTCGATGGCGAGATGATGTTCAACGATATGCAGAGGTTGGCCTTCATGATCAGGCTGAAGTCTATGAGCGAGAGCATGATAGAGGATCTTCTGGTGAAGTTCTTCGAGGAGAGGAACCTGGAATCTACTCTCGACGAAGCGGATGACATCCTCGGCATGAGCGATGCCGGGCTCTAGCGCCCGGGCGATAGCCGTTAGGTGCGGCAAGAGTTGCATTGGCTTGTCCTGGATTAATGAATTGCCTTGAAGAAGCGAGTTTTCCTCACGAAATGAATTCTCCTGACGAAAATATCATGGAAGGATTTTCCGAACCGGTCCGTGCGTGGTTTTCGGATGAGGTCGGGGTGCCTACAAGTGCCCAGATCGGCGCTTGGAGGGCAATTGGCAGCGGTCGAAACGTGCTGGTCATAGCCCCAACTGGTTCGGGCAAGACGCTTGCCGCGTTTCTCTGGGCCATAGACCAGCTGTCGCAGCGTGCAGACAATGTAGGGCTTCAGGCGAAAGGGGCCAAGGGCTCCAGCAGCTCCAATGGCGCCAAAGGTCCCAAAGGCGAAAAAGGCTCCAAAGTCACGAAGGGCGTCAAGGTCCTCTACGTATCGCCTTTAAAGGCCCTCGGCGCCGATATTGCCAGGAATCTGCAATTCCCGCTCATGGGAATCTCGGACAAGCGTGTGGAGATGGGATTGCCCATCGCGCCCGTGACCACGGGAATGCGCACGGGCGACACCACGTCGCAGGAGCGCAGAAAGCTCGTGAGCAACCCGCCAGACATTCTGATAACCACTCCCGAGTCGCTGTACCTCATGCTCACGTCCAAGGCGCGGGATACGCTTAAGACCGTCGAGACCGTCATAGTTGACGAAATACATTCCGTTGCCGGCGAGAAGCGAGGCACGCATCTTGCCCTTAGCCTCGAGCGGCTGGATGAGATATTGCCCTCTCCCGCGCAGAGGATAGGGCTTTCTGCCACCGTTGAGCCAAAATCGGAGGTTGCAAGGTTTCTCGGGGGAATCCATCCCGTGGACATAGTGGACGAGTCGGGCTCTGCAAATCTTGACGTGAGCGTGGAGGTTCCGGTCTACGACATGCAGCTCTTGGGAGCGCAGGGGCTTGGAGATGGAGCTTTTACAGATAGCCCGGCGAATCGCCCTGGGCACTCCGG
>CADBOM010000150.1 GCA_902796325.1 uncultured Coriobacteriaceae bacterium | reverse complement strand
TTCTCCCCAGACCGCAAGCTCTCCGATTACCTGCGCAACCACAACAAGGACAATTACGCCGATGCCGTGGATGCAGCCGGAGACCTCCCTGTTAGCTACGTATACCAGGATGAGCCCCTGGGGCTTGGCCATGCCATTTTGATGGCAGACGACGCCTCCAAGGGCGAGCCCTTTTACATCCTTCTCGGCGACGTTGTGGTGCCCGAGGCCAACATCCTCGGCAGGATGAAGCAGATTCACGACGAGCACAACGGCGCAAATGTAATCGCCGTTTTCCCGGTGCCCGACGATCAGGTCAACCGCTTTGGAATCATCTCCGGAGAGCAGGTGTCCGACGACGTTTGGAAGATCGACAGGCTGGTGGAGAAGCCCAAGGTCGAAGATGCGCCGTCCAACCTGGCAATATTCGGCCGCTATCTGCTGTCGCCGAAGGTAATGGAGTTGCTGCGCACTGCAAAGCCTTCGGTTGGTGGTGAAATTCAGCTTACCGACGCCATGGATGAGGTGCTGAAGACTGAGGAGATGTACGCTCTCGTGATCGATCCCAAGGAGGGCTTCGACACCGGTACGATTTCCACTTGGCTTGAAACCAACATCAAGATGGCCCTCAGGGACGAGAACCTGGCTCCTATGGTGCGCGGCATCTTGGAGTCTCTGTAGGACGGCCGTGGCATGAACATCGCAGTAGCTGGAACAGGATACGTTGGACTTTCGCTTTCGGCCTTGCTGGCAAGGCGCTATCACGTTACTGCCGTTGACGTGGTGGAGAAGAAGGTCCAGCTCATAAATTCCGGCAAATCCCCGATTGCAGACCGAGATATCGAGGGCGCACTTGCAAGCGGCGCTCTCGATCTTGTTGCCACAACCGATGGGGTTTCGGCTTACAAACAGGCCGATGTGATAGTGATCTCCACGCCAACCGACTACGATCCCGACAAGGATTTCTTCGATACCTCGCATATCGAGGAGGTTGTAGACCTTGCCCGCGGATGCGGGTCGAGCGCAACCATCGTGGTGAAGTCCACGATTCCGGTTGGGTACACGGATTCTCTAGTGGAGAGGTATCCCGGAACAACGATCCTGTTCTCGCCGGAGTTCTTGCGCGAGGGTCATGCCCTGCACGATAACCTGCACCCATCGCGCATTATCGTGGGCGTGCCCGAATACGGCGATCCCAATCAGGCTGCGCAGGCATCCAAATGCGCCGAGGAGTTCGCCGGAATGCTGGCAAGCTGCGCCGAAAGCGAAGCCCCAACTCTCATAATGCGCTCCCGCGAGGCCGAGGCCGTGAAGCTCTTCGCCAACACCTATCTGGCGGTCAGGGTGTCGTACTTCAACGAAATCGACACCTATGCAAACGAATTCGGGCTCGACACGGCCCAGATCATCAACGGCGTTTGCCTGGACCCAAGAATTGGCACGCACTATAACAATCCGTCGTTTGGCTACGGCGGTTACTGCCTGCCAAAGGACACGCGCCAACTGCTTGCAAACTACAAGGGTGTTCCGCAGGACATAATCACGGCGGCAGTCGAGGCCAACCGCACCCGCAAGAGATACATCGCAGATGACATTCTCAAGAAGGTCTCGGGTGTAGAACATCCTGTAGTGGGCATTTATCGCCTGACGATGAAGAGCGAATCGGACAACTTCCGCTCATCGTCCGTGCAGGATGTTCTGAGGATGCTGCTAGATTCCGGAGCGGACCTGAACGTGGTTGTGTACGAGCCAACTCTGGATGCTTCGGAGTTCATGAGTTGCCCGGTAATCCGCAACCTCGACGAATTCAAGGTAGAATGTAACCTGATCGTGGCCAATAGATGGTCGGACGACCTCGTGGACGTGCGTGACAAGGTGTACACGCGCGACCTTTTCAGGAGGGACTAGAAGATGGATGAGAATCAGGCTGTTTCTCTGCCCGAAAACTCGGGCTTCATAGGGTCGCACAGGCAGCCCCAGATTTCCATCCTCGTTCCAATCTACAACGTGGCCAAATACCTGCCGCAGGCATTGAACTCCCTGCTTGCGCAGACTTTCAAGAACTTCGAGGTTATCTGCATAAATGACGGCTCGCGCGATCAGTCTCGCGCCATCGTGCAGCAATATATAGACTCTGACCCACGCTTCAAGGTTATAGACCAGAAAAACTCCGGCTACGGAGTGTCCATCAACAAGGGAATACAGGCTGCTCGTGGGAAGTATGTAGGAATATTGGAGCCCGACGACTTCTTCGAGCCAGATGCCCTGGAGAAGCTGTTCAAGCTCGCCGAGGCACACAATGCCGACGTGGTGAAGGCCAACTACTGGTTCTATTGGTCAGAGCCAAAGGAGAGAAACGAAATCGTCCATGCTGTCACACCTGCCATGACGGGTCATGTGTTCAAGCCCATGGAGGAACCGGAGATCTTCTTCAGCAACCCCTCCCTCTGGTCGGCGATATACAAGCGCTCGTTCATCCTTGGAAACGGGCTCACCTTGAACGAGACCCCTGGTGCGAGCTTCCAAGATCTGGGATTCACTTTCAAGATTTGGAGCTGTGCCACCAGGGTTTGCTGCATCGAGGATCCGATTTTGCACTACAGGCAGGATAACGAGAGCTCCTCGGTTAACAATCCCAAGAAGGTGTTCTGCGTGTGCGACGAGTTCGACAGCATCGAGGATTTCATCGCGGCAAACCCGGCGCGCGCCGTGCTTCGTCCCTACGCATACAGGATGCGCTACGACAGCTACATGTGGAATTTCGAGAGGCTGACGCTGGAGCTTAGGTGCCAGTTCATGGACACCATGGTGGGCGACCTTTCTAGAGGCATGCAGCATGGCGATTACGTGCCCAGCCTGTTCGCATCGTACCAGCAGGAAAATCTCAGGTTCTTGCTGGAGAATCCGGCTAGGTTCCTCGAAATCTACCCGGAGCATCCAACGAGGTCGGCCAAGGCCCGCTATTACCTGAAGATTGGCGGTCCCAAGGTTCTGGCTGCCGCTTTGCGCAAGTAGTTGGTCCCGGCTACCAAGTGGGGGCCGAGCAAATGCGCGGCGCTGGCTGCCAAGCCAAGCTGCGGTCGAGCAAGCGGACGGCCGAAAAACCCGAGCCTGCGAAACCCGAGCGCGCTAAGCCCGAACCTGCGATAGCCCGAGCCTGCGATAGCCCGAGCCTGCGATAGCCCGAGCCTGCGAAACCCTATCTCCCAGATTTGATCTTGTCGAACGACGAGGTTGCGTGGTTCCTTGCAAAGTGAATCATGTGGCCCAGCCTCAGCGTTCCCTTCACGCGCTTGTCCTTGAGCGGAATCAGGCACACTTCCAACGCCGTTGAATCTTTGGCTTCCGCATGGGGGATAAGCTCGTTGAATAGCGGGTCGTCGAAAACCTCCTCCAGCCATTTTGTGCGGTCGCGGGAGCTCATGCCGCTCCGTTTGTCCAGGTTGCGCTCGATTGCCGAGAGAATGTAGCGTCCGTAAAGGCTGCCCAGAATGGAAAGCGCTTGATCGTCCAAAAGTCCCCACGATTCCTGCTGGTCGCGCAGCATCTGAATTCTGGCCTTGTGCTTTGGGTAGTAGTCCTTGTCGAACGAATTGGTGATGTTCGAGCCCATTCGCTTCGCATAGTTGTAAAGCGGCTTTGAAACAACGTTGAGGGAGCTGATATCCTGGAACACCTTGACGTTGAATGTGATGTCCTCGATAAGCGTGATGCGCTCGAACCTAACCCCGCAATCGTGCAGGTAGTCGAGCCTGTACGCCTTGTTCCAAGCGTATCCGTAACATGTGGACTGCTCTAAATCGAGAATGTGGGGGCGAAGTTCGTCTTTTGAGAGATAAACTCCCCCTTTTGGCTCGATAGTGTTGTCGTACATGTGGTTTCCGTGCTCATCGTAATACATTTCCGTGTGACCAAAGACAATCACGTCGGATGCGTTGAAGTTTATCGACTTGGCGCAGCACTCCAGAAGCGTTTTGTCATAGGTGTCGTCGGAATCGCAGAACCAGATGTACTCTCCACGGGCTTCGTCCAGTCCGGTGTTCCTAGCGCCGCTGAGCCATTGGTTCTCCTCGTGCTGGACTAGGCGGATTCTGGGATCTTCTCCCATAGCTTGCTTAACCGCTTCGGCCGTGTTGTCCGTGGAGGCATCGTCAACCACGATGAGCTCCCAGTTGGTGAAAGTCTGGGCCTTCACGCACTCGATTGCCCTGGCAACGTACTTCTCCACGTTGTATGCGGGCATCACGATGCTGAACATCGGTCTCACGTCGGGCTGAGCGTCCTCCGCGGGTTTGTCGGCGACGAGTTCGTCGATGACGGGAGCATCCGCTGGGCTGGCAGCATCCGCGGGTTCGGGAGCCTCGGGGTCTTCGAGGTCTTTGCCAGCCTCGTCAACGCGGGCGTCCTCTGCGGTGTCGATTGCCTCATTGTCTATATCGTCTTGCAGCGTGTTTCCTGCTTCGCTCATGATTGCTTCTTTCGTTTTGCTGACAGCGCGTTAAGGGCTTCCGCGCGTGCCCGCCGTGCCCGGGCCTAGCCTCCATATGCTTGTGGCATTTGCATGTTGATCTTGCCTGTATGCAACCCGGTGCATCAAGACGGGCTCATGCAAATGCTCACATGTGCAATAACATGCGGTTTGCGTGTATTATAATGTTCGCCTTGAATATAAATTATGCGTTTACCGGCGCATCTGCTTGGAGGATCCAAAAGTGCCAGCTGTATCGTTGCTGATTCCAATTTATAACGTGGAAAAGTATCTAAGGCAATGTCTTGATTCCGCGAAGGATCAAACTCTGTCTGACATCGAGATAATCTGCATAAACGATGGCTCTACGGATGGGTCGAGAAGCATCATTCAGGAGTATCTCGACGCAGACCCCCGTTTCAGGGTGATCGACAAGCCCAATTCAGGCTATGGCGTATCGATGAACATGGGGCTCGACGCTGCAACGGGAGACTACATAGGCATTCTGGAGTCGGATGACATCTTCGAGCTTGATGGCCTGGAGAAGCTCTACAACATTGCCTGCAAATTCGACGCTCAAGCGGTGAAGGGAGACTTCTACCTATATTGGTCTAAGCCCGAGGTTAGGCGCGAGCTCTATCACGTCATCGATGAGGATATGGCCGACAAGCTTGTGAACCCCGAGGACGACCCCAGGATTCTCTACCGCAAGGCTTCTATCTGGTCGGCAATCTACCGCAGGGATTTTCTGGAGAAAAACAGCATCAGGTTCTTGGAAACCCCAGGCGCCTCGTATCAGGATTGTGGCTTCAACTTCAAGGTGTGGGTAATGGCGGATCGCGTTGCATTCACCACCAGCCCCATCCTCAACTACAGGCAGGACAACGAGAAATCGTCGGTTAACTCGCCTGGCAAGGTCTATTGCGTGTGCGACGAGCACGACGAAATCGACCGGTACCTCACCCAGCATCCCAACAAGCGCAAGCGCTTCAAGGGCATTCAGGAGCGCGTGAAGTACGACAACTACATGTGGAGCTACGACCGCTTGGCCTCCGACCTGCGAAGCGAGTTCCTGCAGAGGGCCTCGAAGGAGTTCGCTCACGACATCGAGGTGGGCGACGTGGACATGGACTTGTTTGAGGAATGGGCCAAAGCCGACCTCGGTCTTTTGGTGAACAACCCAAGGAAGTTCGACGAGTTCAGGGACAAGTACGCAAAGCCCGGCAAGGTTAACACTTTCAAGCGCTACTACAACATCGGCGGCATGAAGCTGGTGGGTAAGATGCTCAAGGACAAGGTTCGGAGGCAATGATGGCCGAGGTATCAGGTGGTGTCGCAGGCAGCGGTTCTCAGGACAAGCCGCTGATCTCTGTGGTCATTCCCGTATACAACGTGGAGAATTACCTCGACTGGTGCCTTGACTCCCTGCTAGATCAGTCGATGGAGAACTTCGAGATAGTTTGCGTAAACGATGAGTCGACCGACGACTCCTTGGCAGTGCTGGAGCGCAGGCAGAAGCTCGACTCGAGAATCCGCATCGTCAACCGCGAGAACGGCGGTCCTTCTGCTGCCAGAAACACGGGCATTAGGGCTGCTCGCGCGGATATCGTGAGCTTCCTCGACGCCGATGACAGGTTTAAGCCTCATGCTTTGGGCATTATCTACGACACGTTCGAGAAAACCGGAGCCGACATCGTGACATATGGGGCGGAATGCTTCCCCGAAGACGAGGGTGATGAGTGGATCAAGGAGCACCTGAGCCCACGCGATGCCGTGTTCGACGAGTTCGATCCCAAACTCGTGTTCTCGGAGAACGCCACGCCTTATCCTAGAACCTCGTGCAGGCGCGATTTTCTGCTGGATAACGACGTGATGTACGAGGAGGATATGAGACTTGGGGAAGACCAGCTGTTCTACATGCTGGCATACCCCAAGTCGAGCAAGACCGTGCTCCTTTCCAACAAGCTGTACATATACAACGTGGGGCGCCGCGATTCCATCACAAACCACGTGGACTTCAGTTCTGCGTTTGCCCTACGCCGCCACCTGGTGGTAATGGACAGGGCGTTTCTCAATTGGAAAAAGCAGTTCCCCAACAACGAATATGCGTCTGATATCATCGCATGGTCTGTCGACTACGCTCTGCATGGAATCATGTGCCTGGGTGCCGGGGAACGAAGCGAGCTTTCCAAGGAATATTGCAGAATTTTGCTCACCTATTGGGATGAGGGATTCGTTAGGTCGCTGGAACTGGGCGGATCCAAGAAGGCGTTCTTGGACATGGCGCTTGGTGACAAGCCGGTTAGCGACCTGCAGGTTACGGTTCAGCGTTGGAACGCCAGCGTAGAGGAAAATGGTTTTGCGGGCACGTTGGCTAAGGCCGCTAGGAAGATAGTCAAACATTAAGGGCTGGCTCACTGGTTATGTCTGAACACAGCAAAGATAGCAAACGCAAAGACAACGAATATACGCCCAGACATGGGCAGGGGAGCAGCGCCAAGCGCGGAGAATCCAAGGGTGGAGAATCTAGGCGCAACGCCAAACGAGGCGGCTCTACCACTGGCGCTGCACGCGGCAGCAACAACTATCCCCGCCACGATGCCAGCGTAAACGGCAAGCCGCAGTACAAGAGCGTGGCTCCCAGAGGGCGCACCCTGGGCAAGCAGCTAAACGATCGTCCGGGTGCTGGCATGCGTGCCAGGGCCGACAAGAAGGCATTCAGCGCAGCTGCAAAGACCAGGGCCCAGAACAAGGAATACATAAACGACGCCCAGCAGCACAGGGTGAATGCCGACGATTACTCAAGAGGGACGTTCAACCCGCAGGAGCATAGGTCCGAGGCCCGCTACGCCTCGAAGAAGGTTGGCCAGCGCAAGCACAAGGTTGCCAAGCGCTTGCTAGTGGCTCTGCTGATAATCATTGCCATAGTTGGAGTGTCTGGAGCGCTGCTGTATCAGTCGGCCGATAGCGTGAAGGCAGATGCCGAGCAGTTGCAGGCGTCCACGGACAGCTTCCTAACCAACATGCAGAACGGCGATACCAGCGCGATGTCGGACGACGCGCAGAATATCGCGAAGTACGCCTCGAGCATTGACTCGCAAACCTCCAACCCGCTTTGGACGCTGGCCTCGTACCTGCCTGTAATCGGAACCGATTTCTCCAATGCCGAGGTCCTGGCATCGTCCTATTACGACTTGGCGCAAAACGCGCTGGTTCCACTGGCTTCGAGCGGTGCCGTTGGGTCCATGAGCTCGATAATAAGGTCCGACGGAGCCATAAACATCAATGCCGTGGAGAACATCACAGGGTATCTCGAAACATATTCGCCGGTGATAACCAGGGTGTCTCAGAATATAAACGCGTTGGGACACGGCCAGATCGACCAGGTGAACAACGCTGTGGACAAGGCGAAAACCGCGCTTGCAGAGGTTGATGCACTGCTGCCCATGGCCCAGAGCATCTCTCAGCAAATGCCCGCTATGCTCGGCGTGAATGGGCAAACCCGCAGGTACCTCGTGGTGGTGCAGAACACGGGGAGCTTGCGCTCAATCGGTGGATACCCGCAGGCGTGGGGTGTTGCTTCTGTTACCAACGGAAAGGTCTCGGTCGACAGCCTCGCAGATTTTGCCAGCACGGTCGATGGCGGCACCCTTTCCGCCGTTACGGCATTTCAGGACGAGCAATATTTCTGGGGAGCCGACGGATTGAACGACCTTGGGGAAGTCGGGGTGAATCCGGACTTCGCCAGAGATGCCCAAATTTGGGCTCAATTCTGGCTTGCGGCCAACCCAGATCAGCAAATCGATGGCGTTGTGGCCATAACTCCAGATTTGGTGCAGAGCCTGCTGGGATATACCAACGGAGTTAGCCTCACTGACGGAACCAGCATAACCGGGGACAACCTGGTAACCACGCTGCTGCACGATATCGTGATAAGCAGCAACAGCTCCAGCAAGAGGGCCTCTGCATTCGTGGATGTAACCGGTCTTTCGCTCAAGCATGTTCTCTCCAACGTCGGACGCTCTAACAGCAGGGACCTTCTCACCACGCTAAAAGACGCCGCCTCGAACGGCAACATTCGCATGTGGTTTGCAAGTGACGAATGGGAGCAGATTGCCCGCGCATTCAAAGTATCGGGAGAAATCTCCACGGACACCACCAATCCGGTGCTTGGCGTATACATCAGCGATGCCAAGGAGTCTCAGCTGGGCTACTACCTGGATTGCCAGACCTCGGTGTTGCTGGAATCTGGCAGTTCAACCGGCTCGGCAACTTATACGGCAACCACTACGATCGCTAATTTGCTTGGCACGGAGGGCATGGATGTTGCCAGTTCGTTCCCGTCCTATGCGTTTGGCAATGGGCCCAACAGGGATAGGTCCGGGGCCATCACCACCACGGTGTTCCTGTATGCGCCAGCTGGAGGCAGCATCTCCGATGTAACGGTTAACGGGCAGATTCTGGAGAATTCTCAAATCACGATATCCGGAATGGATGTGTGGAGGTTCGAGGTGGCGACGGAAGCCGCCGGAACCACGACGATTAACTACAAGGTAACCACAAGCACCGATTCTGCATCCGAGCTCGTGGTTTCGCACACTCCCACGGTTTCGCACGGAAGTGCCTAGCCCGCTAATGCTACCATCTAGCTAGGGTTTAAAAATTGTCCGATGCTAGCGTCTGGCGAGAACATCTAGCGAGCGCGCAAACAAGCCATCGACGAAACGAGGCAGCAATGCGAGATTTCAATCTTGGAGACGTTGTAGATCAGATTACCAAGACCTACGACTCCGACGATATTTATTCTGCAGACCCATACCATCACTTTCCAAACAAGGCGATGGTTATCGAGATTCTAAACGATATCCGCCGTGTGATGTTCCCCCGTTACTACGGTTCGGAGAAGATAAGCGAGAGCAACCCCGAGTATTTTGCAGGTCAACTGCTGACCGAGGTCAAATACATGCTGTGCAGCCAACTTGCCGAGGCCTTTCTGTTCGAGAACGAGAAGAAGGGCGTCGTCGAGAACGTGAGCCCACACACCACCGAGGTGTGCGACTACATGATCAGCAGGATTCCCTACATTCAACAGATGCTGCTGAAAGACGTGCAGGCCGCGTTCGATGGCGATCCTGCAGCCCAGAGCAAGGAAGAGGTCGTGTTCTCCTATCCGGGATTCACGGCGATTTCGATCTACCGCATCGCTCATGAGCTCTACGTTAAGGATGTCCCGCTAATTCCAAGGATCATGACCGAGTACGGCCACGCTCTCACCGGCGTTGACATCAACGCTGGAGCAAAGATCGGCGAGTACTTCTTCATCGACCATGCAACCGGAGTTGTAATTGGCGAGACCACCGAGATAGGCAACCATGTGAAGGTGTACCAGGGCGTTACGCTGGGAGCGCTTTCCACCAGGGGTGGCCAGAGGCTTTCGGGCAAGAAGCGCCATCCAACCATCGGCGACAACGTGACCATCTACTCCAACGCCAGTATCTTGGGCGGCGAGACCGTGGTGGGCGCTGGCTCGATTATCGGCGGAAGTGCGTTTGTCACAGAGTCGGTGCCAGAGAACTCGCGCGTGAGCGTTAACACCAACAGCACCAGCAGGTCCGATAATTCGGAGAAGAACCGCTGGTTCGACGAGTACACGGACGGTGCTGGAATCTAAGCTGCGGTTGAGACAACACGCGAAAGTGACAGCGCGCTGAAGCGGCTCCACTCGGAAGCCGCAAAAATTCAGCCGAACTGAATTGGCTCTCTGTATTTTCTCCCTGCATTGCGAAAACATGCGATGCGGGGAGTCGTTTTATAAGCGGGGGATCGTTCTTATCGGCAAGTCATTCCGCATCAAGTCATCTCCAAGGTGAAGATTTCGTAGATTCGTTTTCCCGCCGACCAGACAACCCATGCAATTGCGTAATCGAGTGTCTGAAGGTGCGGACGCTGGCTTACAATGCACACGTGGCGCGTAAGACTGGCATGCAGCTTTCGTCTTCGCAGCCCACAGATGCCGTAAATAGAAACGCAAACGAACGACACGGCGTCTATGAATGTACTCGCGAACATATGCAGCCGTTACATCGCGCTTGCAATCAGATGCGGACTGCTCCAACGTGCAATGTGCCTATTGTCCGGAAGCTCTGCGCTGGTGCGTTGACGCGATGGAGTCGCTGATGCGGGAGCTCGGTGCGCTATGGCAAGAGCACGGTTCGCTGCAGCAAAAGCACGGTGCTTTAGTTCTCGCGAGCACCGGTGCGGAAGTTATTTGGAAGCTTTGAAATCGAAGGGATTCCGATGGTAATCGTAGCCTTGAAGGCTCTAATTCTGGGTATCGTGGAAGGCATCACCGAGTGGCTGCCAATCTCGTCCACGGGACATCTGATCATTGCAGAGGAACTCGTGAATCTCGACGTATCCGTGGAGTTCATGAACCTGTTCCTCGTGGTTATCCAGATCGGCGCCATCATGGCGGTCATCATCCTCTATTTCCACAAGCTCAATCCGTTCTCGCGGAAGAAGACTCCACAGGGCCGCAAGGATACTTGGAGACTTTGGGGCATGGTGGTTATCGGCTGCATTCCCGCTGCAATCGTGGGCCTTCTGGCAGACGACTGGGTGCACGACCATTTCTACAACGCAATCACGGTTGCCGTCATGCTGGTGGTTTACGGAATCGTGTTCATAGCCATGGAGCGCCATAACCGCAAGAAACAGGCTGTTTTCAACGACCACCTGGAGAAACTCAGGCAAAAGGATGTTCAATCGGCTATCTACAGGGCCAAGAACAACAAGCCCGTTCCGCGTGCGAGGCACATCAGGGACCCGAAGACGGGGATGGCCGCTTCTCCAGATAGCACGGCTGCAATGCGTGCAGTTACCGCGGCAGATAGCGAAGAGTACGTTCAGGCTCAGGCCGAGAGGCAGGGCCAGCAGGTTGCCGTGCAAGAATCCGATCCGTTTAACCAGCAGAGCAGCATCTTCAGGATCAACGACGTAAACGAGATAGACGTCAAGACGGCCCTCAAGATCGGGCTTTTCCAGGTGCTGGCAATCATCCCTGGAACCAGCCGCTCCGGTGCAACCATCATCGGAGGAATGCTTTCGGGGGCGTCGCGTTCCGCATCGGCCGAATTCACGTTTTTCCTGGCTATCCCGGTGATGCTTGGATGGGGAGTCGTGAGGCTTGCCAAATTTATCATGAGTGGACTCGTGATGTCGCAAACCGAAATCGTGGTTCTGGTTGTGGGCGTTGTATCGGCATTCATAGTGTCGGTGCTGTCGATCAAGTTCTTGATGAACTACATCAAGAAAAACGACTTCACAGCGTTTGGATGGTACAGGATCATCGTTGGAATCGTTCTTGTCCTATTCTTCGGATTCCAGGGAGCGCTGTTCGTAATTCAGTAGCACGGCAATTTGCGCAACTGACAAAAAACTAGGCAAAACCATCTGATTTGTCGCAACGATTCTGATAAATACTTGTTGGGGATTTTTATATAAACGTAGAGCCGGGCGAATGCCTGGCTCTACTGCATCTTTTTTGATTGCATATTTTGGGGGAATAACTTTGCAAGCCGGGTATGTGGATCGCAGGTCTACAGGGGGTGGCGCTCACGCTAGGGCAAGTGCCGTGCGCGCGCCGGAGAGAAGACGCGTTGCCGCACTGGACGGAGTGAGGGTTCTGGCAATCCTCGCCGTTGTGCTCTATCACGCCAACGTAACCATGTTCCCGGGAGGGTTCGTGGGCGTGACGATATTCTTCGTTATCTCCGGATACCTCATCACCGACAGCATCATCCGCGAGCTTGCCTATGGCTCTGGTGGCATAGACCTCAAGCGTTTCTACGAACATAGGCTCCGCAGACTCTGGCCCAGCATGGTCATGGTCATCTTGGCGGTGGCTATCCTGAGTGCGATATTCGCGCCCGTTCTCCTCGACAAGATGCGTCCAGATGCTGTTCCTGCGGCGCTGTTCTTCAACAACTGGTGGTACATATTCCGGCAGCTCTCGTACTTCGAGGCGGCCGGCCAGCCTTCTCCGCTCACTCACTTCTGGTACTTGGCCGTGATCGGGCAATTCTACCTTGTGTGGCCATTGATCATGTGGGGGCTTCGCAATGTTCTCCACAGAAAGAAGGCCGTACGTCGCGCCGTGTTCGTGATCGGGCTTGCGTCGTTTGTCCTGTCCGTCGTGCTGTTCGACCCTAATGCCGATCCAAGCCGTGTGTACTACGGAACCGACACCAGGTTCGCCGAAATCATGGTGGGTGCATGGCTGGCATTCGTGTGCCCGCTCAACAGCGGTCGTCCGAGACGCATAGGCGACGGCGGGGTTTTGGTGCTTGGGCGCGAGCTTCCGATTTCCAAGCACATTGCCACAGATGCGCTGGGCATTGCCTGCATAGCCGGGCTCGTGGCCATGTGCTTCAACCTCAACGGATATTCCAGCACGCTGTTCCGCGGAATGCTGCTCTTTGCCGCGGCCATCACAGCCGCCCTCATATTCTCCCTGGTTGCCAACGAGGGGCTGCTATCGCGCTTCTTGGGCCTTAAGGCGTTCCAGGTGGGCGGCGCAAGGTCGTACGCGGTTTACCTGTGGCATTACCCGCTGCTTCTCATCATGAACCCGGCAACCCGCACCACCGCACTTCCCTGGTGGGGATGGGTCTTGGAATTCGCAATCATCGTTGGCGTTTCGGAACTTTCCTATCGCTTTATCGAGGAGAAAACCGCTCATGGCCAGATAGGCGAGTTCTTCGCAGCCGTTAGGAGCCGCAACCTTGTGCTAGAGGGCCGCAAGCGTGTAACCTCCATTGCCTTCTCGGTGTTTGCGGTTGCGGGCATAGTGCTTCTGGCTATCGGCCCGGTTTGGGTTTATGCGCAGCAAGCGGCGCAGCAGGAATACGAAGCGCAGAACGTGCTAGCCAGCAGGGTGGTTGGAGACTTCATGCCTGGGTTCGATGCAAAATCGCATCCGGTGAGGGAGAGGCTGTTCCGAAACCTCAACAGGGCATTGAACGGGGAGAGCTTCTTCACCGTCGATCCCGTTACGGGCGCTACCGATGCCAAGGTTCTAGTGATAGGCGACTCCATGGTGGCCCAGTCGGACGACGCCTTCTACTCCATATTCCCCAATGGGTATTTGGATGGAAAGGTGGGCCGTCAGCTTAGCAAGGGCCCCGAGGTCTATGAGTCCGTGATTGCGTCTGGATACGATCCCGAGATAGTGGTATTCGCTCTTGGAACCAACGGAGTTGCCACGGAACAGCAGGTGAAGGACCTATTCGACTGCGTGGGTGGAAGGCCGGTTTACATCATCAACCAGAGAATTCCGGCAGCTCTGCAGGACATGAATAATTCACTTTACCCGCAGGTGGTGGCTCAATATCCAAACGCCCATATCATAGACTGGTACACGTTTAGCCAGGGCCACGACGACTGGATGGAGCCCGATGGCACGCATGTGAAGATGAGCGTGAAGAGAGACTTCTACATCATGGTTAGAAACGCTGTGGTTGGCAGCTAGTGGTTTTGAAATGCGCTACTCCCAGCATCACTGCTGCATATCTCTGCAAAATTTAAGCATGGGACACTAATTACCCCCGTGAAACGGGTTATTGCATGATGCAACCAAAGCGTTGCTGTATCATTAAAACGGTATGCATTGATTATTCCTAATGATGTTGCTAGCTATATTTTAGAGGGGCATTAGAGGAAAGGGGCTTGTAGGCATGAAGACTGCTGACAAGACTGTTGTCCAGAACACGGGAATGTGCTGCTTTGGCCATGGCGCCAACATCGCCGCATTCGATGTGAAGGACGGCAGGGTTGTTCGTGTGCGCCCGGCGCATTACGACAAGAGGTACAAGAACAAGGAGGATCTGAACTACTGGACGATTTCCGACGGTAGGGGCCACACTCTCGAGCCGGGTATGAAGTCGCTGATTCCACCGTTCGCGTTCTCCGCAAAGACAACCACGTATTCCAAGAACAGGATTCCTTATCCTCTGATTCGCGAGGACTTCGATCCCAACGGAGAGCGTCATCCTGAGAACCGCGGCAAGAGCAAGTACCGCCGCATTTCGTGGGACGACGCTCTCGATATAGTGGCTTCCGAAATCAACCGCATCACCGAGAAGTACGGCAGGATGTCCATGCTGGTGCAGGCCGATGGCCATGGCGAGACCAAGGCGATTCACGGCCCGCACGGATGCATGTGCAAGATGCTGGATCTTACCGGCGGTTACACCCTTCAGGCTCGCCAGCCAGACTCCTGGGAGGGCTGGTACTGGGGTGCCAAGCACGTTTGGGGCCACGATCCTGTGGGACAGAACGTGCAGCAGTTCAACATCATCGAGGACATCATGCAGAACGGCGACACCCTTCTGCTTTGGGGATGCGACTTCGAGACCACGCCTTGGGGATGGGGCGGATGCATGCCCTCCCTCATCTCGTTCAAGCTCTCCGAGTGCGGCATCAAGCAGATCGCTGTTGCTCCAGACTGCAATTACGCGGCTGTCGTTCATGCCGACAAGTGGATTCCGGTTCTCCCCAACACCGACTCTGCTCTGCAGCTTGCAATCGCATACGTTTGGATTACCGAGGATCTTTACGACAAGGAATACATTGCAACCCATGCCGACGGATTCGATTGGTTCGTCTATCACGTCATGGGCAAGGACGATGGCATCGTGAAGACCCCGGAGTGGGCCGAGAAGTGGACCGGAATTCCCGCATACACCATCAAGGCATTCGCTCGCCATTGGGCAACCCACAACACCTCCATCGCGCATTGCAACGGCGGTTCTTATATTCGTGCGGCATTCTCGCATGAGCCCGCTCGACTGGAGGTCTACCTGCTGGGAATGCAGGCCGTCGGACATCCTGGACGCAACCAGTTCAAGTTCCTGGAGTGGTCGATCTTCGGAAAGCTCAGCTGCTGCCCGCTCCCCATTGGTTCGTACATGCCGCTTGCAAACGCATGCTACAACGGAAACATTTTGGGCGAGCTGCCGCCTAGCTTCATCCCCAAGACTATGATTCCTGCCGCTATCCGTGGCGAGCATCTGCATTGGTACGGCCAGGTTACCTGCACCAAGCCCAGGATCGACCAGTTCGATCCGTACGAGTATCCGGCTCCTGGCGAGGATTACCAGATCCACATGGTGTGGAGCGACTCTCCTTGCTGGACCACCTGCTGGAACGGCGGAAACGAGCTGGAAGATGCCCTGCGCCTGCCGTCCATGGAGTTCGTGCTCATTCAGCATCCATGGTTCGAGAACGACTGCCTGTTCGCAGACATCCTGCTGCCGGCTTGCACCAAGCTCGAGCTCACCGATTTCAATACCGACCCGATGAATGGACAGTTCCCAGTTATCGTGTACGAGAAGCAGGCTGTCGAGGCTTCCACCGACTCCAAGTCGGATTGGGAAATCGTTTGCGAGATCTGCAAGCACCTCGAGAAGTTCGGCGGTGTTTACGAGAACCTGTACGAGCGCTACACCGACGGCAAGGATATGTCGATGGAGGCTCAGGTCAAGCGCGGATACGAGGGTTGCGGCCTTACCGACGAGCAGTACGACTGGGACAACTTCGAGAAGTACGGATTCGAGCTTGTTCCAACCTACCGCTCCTACGAGAAGCTGCCCGCCGGTATGTACAACTTCTACAAGGACCCGGTGAAGTATCCTCTCGATACCCCAACCGGAAAGCTCGAGTACTACTCGGTGCCGATTGCAACCACCTGGCCAGACGATAGGGAGCGCCAGCCAACCGCCCACTGGGTTGAGAAGGGTGCAGGACACGACGACCGTCTCAACAGCGAGCGTGCCAAGAAGTTCCCGTACCTCATCGTCTCCAACCACCCCAAGTGGAGGGTCCACGCCAACATGGACGACAATCCATGGTTCCGCGAGATCGATACCTGCAAGGTTATCGGCGAGGACGGTTATGCATACGAGCCCGTTTGGATCAACCCGATCGATGCTGAGAGGGAAGGCATAAAGGACGGCGACATCGTGGGCCTGTTCAACGAGCGTGGTACCGTTCTCGGCGGAGCTAGGATTACCGAGCGCATCATGCCCGGTGTTGTGAGCCAGGACCACGGCACGCACGTCGACCCAATCAAGATGGGCGTTGGCGGAATCGACCGCGGCGGTGCAAACAACCTGATCGCTCCATCGGCCATCACTTCCAAGAATGCGGCTGGCGAGGTTACCTCCGGATACCTGGTTGGTATGAAGAAGGTAGACATCAAGGCACTCGAGGAGGAGTACGGCGCAGAGGTCGACTTCCACAGGGATCACTACACGTCTGAATGCGGCATGTGCGTCGAGGACGTTATCGTAGAGGAGTAAGGGCTAAAACATGAAGGCATTTCTTTTTGATGCGTCCATCTGCAACGGCTGCTACGGTTGCCAGATTGCGTGCAAGGACGAGCATTGCGAGCAGGCTTGGGAAGGCTACACCGCAGCTCAGCCTATGACCGGCCAGTTCTGGGGCAAGATTACCGAGCGCGAGATGGGCAAGACTCCGTTCGTGCACGTTAACTACAAGTTCGAGGCATGTGGCAACTGCGACGACTGCAAGCTTCTCGAGCTTGCCGAGGACGGCGCTGTTTACCGCCGCGACGACGGAATCATCATCATCGACCCGGTGAAGGCAAAGGGCCAGGAGCAGCTCCGCGGAGTTTGCGACAAGGTGTTCTGGAACGATGCCGAGCAAGTTGCACAGAAGTGCACCGGATGCGCCCACCTGCTCGATGACGGATGGGATGTTCCCCGTTGCGTGGACTGGTGCCCAACCGGAGCGCTTCAGTTTGGCGAGGAGAGCGAGCTCGACCTTGAGGGCGCTGTTCCTGCAGAGCCGGGATCTCACCTGTATTACAAGAATCTGCCGGGTCGCCGCATCTGTGGTACCGTTGCAGACCGCGAGATCAACGAGGTTATCATCGGCGCTAAGGTAACCATCACCGATGCCGAGGGCAACGAGGTTGCCGTTATCGACACCGACGACTTCGGCGACTTCATGTTCAAGGATGCCGCAGAGGGCGAATTCGACGTGAAGATCGAGGCCGACGGATATCAGCCGATGGACTACCACGTGTCCACTGTTGAGAACGACGCAGTTATCGGACAGGTTATCGTGACCAAGTAGCGCAAGCTCTTGGCCAGGTTGCAAGCACCTGCACGAGCCGGATGCGCATAATCAAGTCGAATGCGCTTGCTACCTTCGCGCGAGAAACTCCGCCGAGGTAAGCGCTAGGCACTGCATGTGACCAGATGCGCGGACGGCTGCCACTGCTAATATGCACCAATGTATAGATGCCTCAAACCCAGTTGAAAATTGGGCTTGGGGCATTTTCATGTTCTGATGGGGCGCGTCCTTCGTCTTGGGAGGGTGCGCCCAATTTGCGTGCATATTGCCTGAGGTTCCATTGCCTGCAGCCACTAAAGTGCGACTACGGTTCGCTGCTCTTGCGAGGACCAACAACTTACTGCGCTGGCATTCTAAGTACTGGCTCTCCACAATCCCGCATAACAGGGAGCTGCTGCGGCTGTGATGAGCTATAGCCTATCGTTGATAGCCTCGTCGTTGGGATACAAAATATTGCTCCAGTTAACTTTTCCATTGAAAGATTTTAAATTCCGATAACTTTAAATGGTCGAATTGGCTAGCTGTCACGTCTATACTAATCCTAAGTATGTAAATACTCACAATTGAATAAATAAACGTTGCAGAGTGCCTCGCATGACAAGGTGAGCTGCCGATTATCGAAGACAGCGATGTTCGAAGACGATCTGGGTTGCTTGTACCGGTCTTGCAAAGAGGAGCCAAGCTGGCTTAGGGCTTGGTTAGGGAATTGGGTCAAATGCCCAAACGGTATCCGTCGCTGTAGGCGTAATGGCTGCATCCATCTCGAATAGGGAGTCACTGGAACTTTGGATTAACTGGACTAGCTTAGCCAGTCTGGTCCAAGTTTCTGGGAAGGCAAGGGTGTAGCTGGGTTTTCGGAAAGGCGAAAACCCGATGCGCGAGTCAGAAGACCTGCTGCAATGATGTGCATGGGAATTCAAGAACATGCCCGGATTTAGGCAACCTCTTGAATTCGATAATATCTGGAGCCTCCGTGTTGGGGGATTTGGCTCAAGGCTACCGGACATTTGAACTTCGAACATGCACGATAAACATGGCAAAAACGGGCCGTGGCAATTGATAGTTGCTGCGGCCCTCTTTTTGTATTGGCAAGTATTGGGATTCGGGAAGAAAGGAAGGCCATGGACGCTACGAAGGTATCTTTACCAAGCAAGATCCTCCTAGTCCTCTTATCCGTGGTGTTCGTGATGGGCATGTCGCCCATCGGGGCATATGCGGATCAAGGCTCCGGGGGAGGTGAAACAACATATGTGGCCACCGTTGGCGATACCGGATACGCCACCGTCGCCGACGCAATAGCGGCGGCCGGCCAGGGCGGCACCGTGACGCTCGCCTCGGATGTGTCCGAGGATGTCGTGGTCCCGGCCGGGGCTGACGTGACGCTCGACCTCGCGGGGCACACGCTGACCAACGCCTCCGACGCCGACACCGTGTACGTGGCGCAGGGCGCGAAGCTCGCGCTCACCGGTGCGGGTACCGTGGAGAGCACGATCGATAACAAGGCGGCGGTGTTCAACGACGGCACCGCCCAAATCGGCCAGGTCACCATCGAGAAGGAGAGCAAGTACTACAACGTGGTGAACCACGGCTCCATGACGATCGATGGCGCCACGATGGATCGCACTGACACCTACTCGTCGCTTATCGAGAACGGCTACTACAATTACAGCTCCACCGACTCGCGGTTGGGCTACGTGGACGGCACCAACGCCGCGGCCCCGGACCTCACTATAAAGTCCGGCACGTTCTCCGGCGGCCTCAACACCGTGAAGAACGACGACGGCGGCGTGCTCTCCATCGAGGGCGGCAGCTTCTCCAACACCACACAGGGCCCGATCCTCAACTGGAGCGTGTGCACCATCTCGGGTGGAACCTTCACTGGCCCGACCGACGGCAAGGCCACCTGCTGCGTGTGCAACGGCAAGCTCGACGACTCCGTGGACACGGGCAAGCTCACGATCACCGGCGGCACCTTCGACGCCCCGATGGCCGTCATGATCAACAGTGCCTACTCGGGGATCGAGCAGGGCGACATCCAGATTTCCGGCGGCACCTACTCGGCGGCCGTCGATCTCTCCACAGTGAAGCCCTATCTGGTCGAGAACATGACCATGTCCCAGAATGCCGATGGCACCTATGGCGCAGTTGTGGACTATCGCGCACCGAAGATCACGACTACCGAGATCGATGCAGTGGTTGGCGTGCCGGTAGATGCAGCGCTTTCCGCCGACGCCTATCCTGCCGAGGTTACCTGGTATCTGTCTGGTAGTAGCAGCATGCCGGAGGGTCTGAGCTTCTCCAACGGCAAGGTTACCGGAATCCCTGCCGCTGTTGGCACCTATACGTTCGATGTGGTTGCCAAGAACTCCGCTGGAATGAGCGACCAGACCACGATTACCATCGTGGTTTCCGGTGAGCTTCCCACTATCACCACCACGGCATTGCCCGAGGCAACCGCGGGACAGGCCTACGAGGCAACCATCGAAGCCACTGCAGAGCCTGCAGCCACGTTTGCTGCAACTGGGCTCCCGGAAGGGCTTTCGATCGATGCCACAACCGGTAAGATTTCGGGTACTCCAACTGCTGGAGGCGCATACACGGTTACCGTTACCGCCACTAACACGCTCGGAACCAGCGCTGCTGCAAGCTTCACTCTCGCAGTTAATGCAGCTCCTGCCATCACCACGGCAACTCTGCCAGATGCAACCATAGGAACTGCATACAATCAGAAGATCGAGACAACCGGATACCCGGCTCCTCAGCTATGGTTCTCTGGTACCGAGACCCTGCCTGCAGGGCTTACGCTTGACACAACCACCGGTGTTATCAGCGGCACGCCTACCGAGGCTGGCGTTGCCAACATCAGCGTGTTCGCAAGCAACAGCCAGGGAAGCACCGATACCGTGAACTACACCATCACGGTTAGGCCTAAGCTCGAGATTACCTCCGATTCCGATGCTCCCGTTGCATATACCAACATTCCATACACCTACAAGCTCACGGCTAATCGCGACGACGTAACCTGGAGCAAGGTAGATGGTTACGGTTGGCTTAAGGTTGCAAGCGACGGCACCATCACCGGTACCCGCCAGTACGCGGGCACCAGCTACGTTAACGTAAAGGCCACTGCAAGCGACGGCACCAGCGTTACCAAGCGCATCAACGTCAAGTGCGTGGCAAAGTACGAGAACGTCAAGGGCACCGTTTACGTGTCTGTTTCCAAAGACGCCCAGTTCGTGACCAGCGACGGTCAGACCGCAGGCAAGGTTATGAGCTACGTGCCAGTGAACCTGTCCGATGTTGCCAAGTACGACCTGGACAACTATGGCCTTGGAGATTACAAGTACGACTCCGATGGTGACGGCTCCTATGACGTTACCGGGCTGCAGCTGTACCTGTACGTGCTCGACCACTACGATAGCGGCGGTACCTCGGGCCTAGAGCTCAACCAATACTCCGCTCCCGGCAGCCTGTACATCAATAGCTTCTGGGGCAATGGCTCTGCCAACATCACCTATGCGATTAACGGTGTGGCGCCGAGCGATGGCTCCGGCAGCATGATCACCGCAGACCGTGTTGACCTTGCAGCTGGCCAGGATTGGAACGTGTTCACCTACACCGGCAGCACCTATGGCGATGCCAATGCGGCGGACCACTACTTCATGTCTAACGGCAGCATCACGCACGCATACACCGGATTCACCGGCGAGCCCGTGACATTCACGCTGGACAAGACCACTTACTCGTATCCTGCGCCGGATTACAAGATGACGGTCACCACAGCAGCGGCGGACAACTACACGCTTGCCGTTGGTTCCGCCTACGGCACACAGACCGCAACGGTTACCACCGGGGCGGATGGAACCGCTCAGTACACGTTCACGACTCCTGGAACCTACTACGTGTGGGCCGATGGACAGATGGGCGCTACCAACAACAACGTGGTGTCGTCCCCTGCGCTGGCAACTGTGACCGTTGTGGACAAGGTTGCCCCAACAATTACCACTACAACGCTCGACAACGCCAGGGCAAACGAGGGCTATTACGCAAAGCTAGCTGCTAAGGGTAGCCCCAGCACCATGAAGTGGACCATCACCGATGGCGCTCTGCCCGATAACATGAAGCTCACTGCTGACGGCTACATCACTGGAACTCCAACCACCGATGAGATTGGCGAGTATACCTTCACCGTTACCGCCGATAACGGCATTGAGCCCGCGGCTTCCAAGGAGCTCACGCTCAATGTAGTGCCCAAGTACAAGGCAGCTGAGGGAACCGTCTACATATCGATTTCACAGGACGGCGTGTTCGTGCCAGCCGATGGCGAGATGAACGGCCGTGATGGATACATGGCAGAGGTTCCGATCGACCTCGCCGAGGTTAGCAAGATCGATCTTGACGATTACGGTCTTGGACAATATGCCTACGATGCGGATGGCGATGGTGTTTACGAAGTAACCATGATGATGGTGTTCGTCTACACTCTCCAGCACTACTCTGCAGCTGGAACCAGCGAGCTCGTTATCACCGGAGCTCCCGGCAGCTCGTTCATTTCGTCCGGATTCTTCGGGTTTGGCTACAACCTCAACTACTATCACAACTACGTGTACCCGCTCGAGCGTCCCGCATGGGGTGCAACCAGCGATCACATCGTGGTTAGCGATGGCGACCATATCGACATGGCAGACTGGGCCGATTGGAGCGCTCCGTTTGGTACCTACTCGCCGTTCGATTGGTTCGCAGATCCAGAGGCAGATGCCGATGCAAGCGCCGTTGTTCACGAGTACACGGCAACTGCTGGAGAGCCCCTTACCGTGAAGGTTATCCATGCCGCTCCAGATTGGAGCGAGTACACCACCAGCTACGGCGACTCTGAGGGAGTCATGCTGCATACCGGCACCGCATACAACACCGATAAGGCGTTCGATTCCGATATCATTACCGGCGATGATGGAACGGCCGAGGTTACCTTCGATCAGCCTGGTACCTACTACGTATGGGCCGATGGTTATATGGACGAGAACCTCGACTGCATAACCTCTTCGCCCGCAATCGCAACCGTTACCGTGAACGGTGTGGCCCCGTCTATCGAGACCACCTCTCTGCCGGCGGCTAGCGCGGCAACTGCTTACAGCGCGAAGATCGTTGCCGGCGGTATTCCCACTGGAACCGTGGCCGTAACCAGCGGCTCCCTGCCCGAGGGTGTAACCCTGAGCTCCGATGGAACCCTGTCTGGTACGCCGGCTGCTTCTGGTGACTATTCGTTCACGGTTACCGCAACCAACGATTGGGGTAGCAGCTCCAAGGCATACACCCTGACCGTTAACAAGACCCCGAGGGTCACCACCACCGACCTTGGCACCGCTACCGTTGGTGCCAACTTCACCGGAAAGATCGAGACTGTCGACATCGATAACCCGTCGTTCTACTTCCTCGGTGGCTCCGCGCTTCCCGATGGCCTTACCATCGCTAGCGACGGAACCATCAGCGGTGCACCGGCCAAGGCTGGAACGTACACCTTCACCGTTGAGGCCATAAGCTCCGATGGCGTAACCACCCAGGCAGTCGACGTTACCTTGCTGGTGAAGAACAACCTCACCATCACCACAACAGAGCTGCCCTCCATCGTGGTTAACACCACATACTCCGGGCAGCTTGCAGCTACCTCGTCGTCCGACAAGGTAACCTGGAGCCTGGCCGACGGCAGCGCACTGCCCGACGGTCTCTCGATGGATGAGAACGGTGCCATCACCGGTACCCCAACCACAAAGGGCAAGACCGAGGTCACCTTCGTGGCCACCACCGATGACGGCGTCACGGCAACCACCACTCTGCCCATAACCATCAAGACCAAGTACCGCGAGGCCACCGGCACCATCTACTTCTCGCTTTCCAACGAGGGCGATTGGGTGATCTCTGACGGCAAGGACTCCGGCACCACGATGGCTTACATCCCGATCGACCTCTCAGAGGTGAGCAAGGTCGACCTCGACGAGCACGGCATGGGCAAGTTCAATTACACCGCCCGCGATGCCAACGGGTTCCCGGCCTCCGATGCCGATTACGAGTACGAGACCACGATGATCCAGCTGTTCGTGTACCTGAGCGAGAACTACTACTCTGGCGGATTCGATGCCAAGGTTTACGGTGGTAGCCCGGGAAGCATGTTCATGGGTGGGTTCTTCGGCCTCAGCTCCAACCTCAACTACTATATCAACGGCTGCTGGCCCATGGACAACGAACTCACCAAGCAGTGGGGCGCATCCTACAACGTGGGTGCAACTGCAGACCACATCCCGCTGCATGACGGCGACTACGTGGATATGACGGCGTTCACGCCCGTCAAGTGGAATGGCGACTTCCTGTACTTCTTCCAGAATGACAGCTTCAGCTCGCCAATCCACGAGCTCTCGGCGCAGACCACAGGCAATGCCTTCGATGTCTATATTGGCATGCCCAACCAGGATATGTGGAAGCCTGCATCGGTTCAGACCTATCATGCTGCAAGTGCGGGTACGGTCTACTTCGGCACGGAGCTTAACAAGCCATGTGGATCTGTCCCGGTTAGCGATACCGGGGTGGCAAGCCTCTCGATCAACGTGCCCGGCACCTACTATGTGTGGGCTAAGGACACCAGCGAAGAGGTACAGGCTCTGCCCGCATACGCCACGGTGGAGGTAACGGGCAAGACCGTCAATGTTACCCCGCAGATTACCAACACCTATCTGCCGGATGTCATGGTGGGAGACGGCTACACCGCCAAGGTTAACGCTACGGGAAGCCCTTACGACTTCACCTACATGGTGGATGGCTCTACGCTCCCTGCTGGTCTTACCATGAGCACCGACGGAACCATCAGCGGCACCCCGACCACGGCCGGCAAGTACAACGTTAAGGTGGCTGTTAGCAACTCCGCAGGAATTGCCTTGGCTACACTGCCCATGAACGTTTGCGACCCAATTACCTGGAGCACCACGCAGGACGACATCCCGGTTGCTATACCCGGCCAGTCCTACAGCTTCACGGTGAATCCCGTGGGCAACCCGTCCGACCTGCTGAAGGCCGAAACCACACGCAGCGGCTCTGCCTATGGTCTTACCTACGACCCCGCCACCAGGACCGTCTCGGGTACCGTGGACGCCAGCTGCAAGGGCGGCGAGACCTACAGCTTCACCGATTGGGAGTGCTACCAGAACGATGCCATAGATGGCTCCGATTCGTTCGGCCAAGCCAGCAAGACCTTCACGGTAACCATCGAAAGTGCTCCGCAGATCACGACGGAGAGTTTGGGCAAGGTCCATTATGGACAGAGCGTCAGTGATATGGCCATCGAGGCCACCGGTGGAGATCTAACCTGGCAGGTTACCGACGGAACGATGCCAAGGCGAACGAGGATCAACTCGGAAACCGGACACTTCGAGGGCACGATAAGGTGCAACCCGGGTACTTACACGTTTACAGTCACCGTATCTAACAAGGTTGGCAGCGTGAGCAAGCAGTACACGCTAGAGATGGTAGACAATCCCAACATCACGACCACGGAGCTCCCGGATGCCGCGGTAGGCCAGGCCTACAGCACCACAATCGAGCAGGAGTCCTGGGATGGCGCCGCCCAGACGGGTTCGTTCTCCATCAGCAAGGGCAGCCTGCCCGAAGGGCTAACCCTCGCCGAGTACGGAACGCTCAGCGGCACCCCGGCCGCTGGCACCGCGGGAACCTACAACATTACCGTGGAATACAACACAACTAACGGTTGGTCTACATCTAGGGACCTCACCCTCGTGGTTAACGAGCTGCCTGTGATCTCTACAACCGAGCTGCCTTTCGGCAGGGTTGGAGATGCCTATGAGGCAACCGTGGAGGCAACCGGAACTCCGAGCGATATCACCTATAGCGCCACCGGACTTCCCGAGGGTCTGACAATCGATGCCGCAACCGGCAAGATTACCGGAACACCTACGGCCGCAGGCACCAGCAGCGTAACGGTGACGGCAACAAGCTCCACCGGATCCACCAGCCAGACATACGAGTTGGTTGTGAAGGACGCAGCTAAGGTCACATCCCTCGTCCCAACAGACGAGGAGCTCATGTTCAAGGTCGTGAACGCCAACCTCATCGAGGAGGACGGCCAGACCTACGTCGAGTTCTCGCTCTCGGGAAGCGGCTACAAGTACGTGATCCCGGGCACCGTGGACGAGGCCCTCGCGGCCCAGCAGGGCGCCAGCCACGACAACTGGGTAGAGAGCGTGAAGAAGGACGTGGACCAGCACTACTTCACCGACCGCCCGCAGGACGACCCGCAGGTGCAGGAGGTAAACGACGGCGTGGCCAGCAAGCTCACCTTCAGGGTCCCGGTGACCCTCGGCGCCGACGGCACCGCGACGGTGCCCGTCGTGGCCGTCTCCAACTCCAGGGCCACGGCCGCCGAGAAGGCCAACCCCGACAGCCCCGACTACACCAGGGCCTTCACCGGCCGCCAGCTCGTGATCGACGCCAACGCCGGCACCCTCAGGGCCGGTAACTACCGCGGGGCCGAGGACGTGTCGGTCACCAGCACCGTGGCCTCCTTCAACCCGGAGGCCAAGGGCAGCCTCTACTACTTCGGGACCCCCGCGTCCAACGAGTACAGGCTCCAGCCCACGATCACCATGGCAGACTCCACCTACGACATGGCCTACGCGGGAAGCGCGGCCGACGCGGCCGCGGCGACCGAGGGCACCGTGGCGGTGTCCCAGGGCCAGCCGTTCACGCTGGAGTTCGCCAACACCCTGGGCTCCTCCAAGCAGATAACCGGCAGCAAGGCCGTGGCGGCCTTCCGCAACGCGAGGACCGGCAGCTGGGTGGAGTACACCATCGCCATGGACGAGAAGGCCGGCACCATCACGGTCTCGGGCGACGTCGACCCGGATTACGCTGCGCCTGCAGTCAGCACTTCCGAGCTGCCTTCTGGCAAGGTGGGCGAGGCCTACGAGGCCACCATCGAGACCACGGGCAACCCGGCACCGGAGGTTAGCGTCGAGGGTCTGCCCGAAGGACTCGCGTTCGATGCTGCAACCGGCAAGATCACCGGCACCCCAACTACCGCTGGAACCTACAGCGTAACGGTGACGGCTACGAGCTCTGCCGGCACGGCCAGCCAGACCATGGACATCGTGGTTGCACCGGATGTTGCGCCTGCTCAGTGGACACGCCTCTCCGGCGCCACCCGCTACGGCACCATGCAGTCCATAGTTGCCCAAAGCTGGAAGGACGGCTCCGCATCCACGATCATCGTGGCGTCCGGAGCGGCATTCCCCGACGCTCTCTCGGCATCGGCTCTCTCCGGTGCATACAATGCGCCCGTGATCCTCACCGATCCGGTAACGCTCTCGCCGGAGGCTGAGGCCGAAATCGCTCGTGTGTCCAACGGAAGCGCCAAGGTCTATATCATCGGTGGACCTGTGGCAGTCTCTGCCGACGTTGAGAACTCGATTGCAACCACTAACGGAGTTGCGGAAACCTCGCGCATTGCGGGAGCCAACCGCATCGAGACCGGACTCAAGGTCTACGAGACCGGCAAGGCCAGCTGGGGCGACACGGCAATAGTCGTGAGCGTCGACGGCTTCGCCGACGCGCTCTCCATCGGCGCATTCGCATCCTATGACAAGGCTCCGATCTTCGGTGCCACGGGCGGAGCAATCAACGACGCCGAGGTTCAGGCCATCAAGGACGGCGGCTTCAATAAGATCGTGGTCGTCGGCGGAGATGCTTCCGTTAACTTCGAGGCTCTCAAGGCCCAGCTGGGTGACGGCGTGCAGTACACCCGCCTTGCAGGACAGACTCGCTACGACACCTCTGCCGAGGTAGTTGCTTGGGAGACCAGCACCACCCCAACTGGTGACGAGGCAACGTTTGCGCCTGCAACGCCGCTTAGCTACGACGGAATGGCCGTGGCATCTGGCGTGAACTTCCCGGATGCTCTGGCATCGGTGAACCTGCTCGGACAGAGCGGCTCTGCACTGCTGCTGCTCGACGGCACTGACGCGTCGAAGGCAGCAATCGATTCCGTCATCGGCACCAACGGCGATGCGATATTCACCGGATATGTGCTTGGCGGAGAGAGTGCGCTTAACAGCTCCATCAAGGAATGGTGCGAGGAGGCATCTGCATAGTGAAGTCCGCATGGTAGAGGGCGTTTAAACATGGCACCCTGATGCGGCATTCAAGTGCGGAACCTAACGCCAAGGGGCGCATCCTCCAATCGCGGAGGGTGCGCCCCATCTGCTATGCGTGATTTGCTTTGCGTGGCGGGCAAGATTCCTCGGCTCACGCGTTGACCCACGCACGCGTTGACCCGCGCTCTAGTTTGCCGATAACAGCTCCCACAGCAGGTTTCTAGCGGAGGTCTGGAAGAACTTCCCAAATACGTCGAAGAACATCTTCCTCATCTTGGGATCCATTTTCCTGAGATACATGGCGCTGTCCCTGATGTGGCTTGGATCGATGTCCTCGAGGTTCGTGGTCTTGCCGGCGCTCAGGATTCCAAAGAACGCATCTGTGAAAGTTGCCATCTGTTCTTTCGTGAGTCCTGAGAGCCAGGTGTCCATGGTCTTTCCAAAAAGCCTCGATATTCCAGAGACTTCGTCTGCGTACTCGAAGTCTCCGTCTACAACTCTCCAATGGTAGGGGTTGTGCTCGTCTAGCCCCGTGGCGTTAGAGAGGGTGACCAGGTAATCGCAGGGGTCTGGCAGCACCACGCCCACGATCGAGTCAACCGGCACCGTTTTATCAACCTTGCCAACCACCTTCCCAATGTTGGCTAGCTTCATGGCTTCTCTGGAGAATCCCGGCCCATCGTGGTCGTAGATCTTGTCTATCATCTCGAATCCGTGGGGAGCGCAGGTAGCTGCCGAGTAGATGGCCAGATTCCCTCCCTTGGAGTGGCCACCAACCACCATCCTCCCGGTTAGCGGGTATCCCCGCTGCAGCTCGCTTTGGCGCATTTTGTCGCGAATGCCCCTTATCACGTTGTCGAGGTACAGCGTCGATTCCGTTTGGGATGGAATTTGCTTGCGGAAAGCCAGCATGAAGTCTTCCTTCCAACCCGTGACGGTCATGTCGGTTCCACGGAACGCGACGTAGACGAGCCCGGTTGGCAGCAGGAACGTTGTGGCGGAGAACTGCTTGTCAACGTCATCGTCGAAGATGCTGCAATGGTTGAGAATTCTCACGTCTCCCCATCGCCTGGATACGCACATCAGCGCATAGAGAGCCGAGTTGTCGTCGAAATCCCTCGCGATGCCGAACATCCTGGTGTAGTCTCCAAGCTTGAACACGTCTTTGATCTTCACCGGGTTGTCGAAGGCAAAACCAAGAGGAATTCCATCCAGTTCTCCCCAGTTGAAGTACGAGAGCTGAGAGAACGCCAGGCTGTCCACGCGGCTGAAGGGCAGCTCGTCGAACGTGCGCTGCTCGTCCGCCACGTACCCGATGATTCCATGCGGGCTCATGGACGGTCTTATATCTTCGTTTCTGTTGGCGTTGCTGTTACTCATGTTCACGCTCATACTCATCCCGATGGCCTTTTGGCAAAAATCCAATTAACTTGCGCTATCGTCTTCCGTGGTTCTTGGCTCCGGAACCGCAGGAAGGGGAATTGGCAAGTGGATCTTGTCGCCCAAAGCCTTTCGGTTCTCTGCGGCATTCTCCATGGCGTTTTCCACCGCATCTCCGATGTTTTCTCCGATGTTCTCCACGGCGTCTTCTACTGCAGCCCCAACATTGCTAACGGCATCCTCCAGCTTGTTTCCTATGTTCTCGGCCGCATCTTCCATGGCGTCTGCCGCCTGCTCCCGAGCCTCGGAAATACGCCTGCCAACATCTTCGGCCGCTTCGCTCGCAGCTTCTCTGGCTTCCGAGGCGGCTCCTCTCACATTTGTGCTGGCCTCTTGAGCCGACGCTCTGAAAAACCTGCCCATCACCTCGAGGAACATGCCCCTCATCTCAGGGTCTAGCTTGTTCAGGTATTCCGTGGCCGACGGAAGGTCCATGGGAGTCTGGATGTTTGGCGACCCATTGGCGCCGAACATGCCGAACAGCACGTCCGTGAAGGTTCGCATCTGCTCCTTGCTCAATCCCGATATCCAGTTGGCCATCGTGGTGTTGAAGAACTTGGCGGACTCGTCCAGGGTATCCAGGTACTCGAAATCCCCGTCTTTCACTATCCAGGAGTACGCATCGTGCTGGTAGAAGCCAACTTCGTTCGAGCGAACTATCTTGTATCTCGACGGGTCGCCCAGGAGCATTCCTATGGTTGAGCCTCCCGGCACGGTCTTGTCCATGATTGGCAAGATTTTGGAGATGTTGACCCTGTCCATCGTTTCCTGCGAAAACCCTGGTCCGTCGTGGCTGTATACGGCGCGCAGGCGTGACCGTGCTTGCTCCGAGCATGCGGCAGCGGCGTACACTGCAAGGTTCCCGCCCTTGGAGTGCCCGCCAACCACGATTGGGCTAGGCGATTCCGAGAAGGTGCCGGAGTTGATTTCTCCGGGCACACCAGGCAGGCTCGCGGACGAACTCGAGTACGCGCCTACTGCATCATGTTCATAGAGACTCTCGCGGGCGAGACCCTCATGGTCGTGACCCGCATGGGCGAGACCTGCACGGACAGATGTGGCGCTGGCTATCTGCTCCAAGTATTCTGCTGCGCGAGCTTGGGAGGGAATGGGGTCCTCGAACGCCAGCATGAAGTCTTCCTTCCAGCCCACTATCGTTGAGTCGGTTCCCCTGAACGAAACATATATGGTGCCGTCCGGAAGCAGGAACGTGGTTGCCGAGAACTGCTTGTCTGCGCTGGCGTCGAACTCGTCGGTGTGGTTGATGATCCTCATGTTCTTCCATCTCGGCGACACATATATAAGCGACATAAGGCCAAACTTCTTCTCGTAATCCAGGCCCTTGTCCAAGATCTTCCTAAAGTCATCGAGCGTGCATAGGCTTCGCATAAGGGGAGGATCTGGATACTCGATCTCAGATGGAACGGCTGGGATGTTCTTCCACTTCAGATAAGCCAATTGCGAGAGTATGAGGCTGTCAACGCGGCTCAGCGGCTTTTGCCAGAAGGTGTGCTTCTCGTGCCTGGCGTAATCGACGATGTTGGTGTCGCCGGGCTTTCGGCCAGATTCCCTCCTTTTTGCTATTTCCGCACTGCTTAGCGGAGACAGGAATCCGGGAAGCTGTTGCGCGAACTTGGGCGGAATTTTGGTAAACCCCATGTTCGGTTGATTGGGCAGCTCGATATCTGGGCTGCCCAATGGACTGTCCAATGGAGTGTCTGTTGAGGTGGTTGTCCTCTTTTCGGGCTTATCGGGCATTGCTCGAACCGTGCCTTTCTGAGCTTGGATATTTGGATGGCGCTCTGGCTAGATGGTGATTTAACTGCAAAACCAGGCAAAATACGCGTATTCCTTGAAAACGACGTATTGATCGATTTAAAAGGACAACTACAGATTAGCAGCATGGGGGCGCCGCGATGGTATCGAAAACTGCAACAAAGATGTGGGTTTGTTTAAAATGCAGTGTGGCGATTGATGGAAGAAATATGCAAAATTACTCAAAAATTATGCAAAAAGATTTGCGCCGTTGAATACATTTCTTAACAAATGTATGGCCTTTCTTCAAGGCGGAAGTGTCGCATGCAGGCCACAATGTTTCAAAATCTTGCAAATTTGCAGTAAATCGCTGCTCTGAATCTGGAATTTTGGTCGCAACACGTCCGTTTAAAAGGCTATTGAGACTAACTTCATACGCCTGAAACTTAAAGAGGTCATCCGTATGTTAAAATTCGTTCGCGTTTCAAAAATGCATAGAAACAGGGAAAGGATTGCATTATGAAATTCAAGAAGGTAGCAGCCCTGCTGGCTTCTGGTGTTCTGGTGGCATCCCTCGGCCTAGTGGGATGCTCTGGTGGCAGCAGCAACAGCCAGTCGGCAAGCTCGGATTACACCCTCGTTAATCCGGGAACCCTCACCGTCATCAGCTCCGAGGACTTCCCGCCATTCGAGAACCTCGAGAATGGCGAGGGCGTTGGATTCGACATCGATATCATCAACGAGGTCGGCAACAGGCTGGGCCTCCAGGTCGACATCCAGAACTACTCGTTCGATGGAATCGTTCCTGCAATCGCAGCCAACAGCACCGCAGATCTTGGAATCTCCGGAATCACCATCACCCCGGAGCGCGAGGATCAGATTCTGTTCTCCGATCCTTACTTCGATTCCAACCAGGCAATCGTTGTTATGAAGAACTCCGGAATCACCGATGTCTCGCAGCTTAAGGGCGCAACCATCGCAGCTCAGTCCGGATCCACCGGATCCGATTGGGCAAAGGAGAACATCGAGAACGCCAACGTGGTCGATTATCAGGAGGCCACCGCATGCTTCGCAGCTCTCCAGGCTGGCCAGGCTCAGGCCGTTAGCATCGACCTCCCGGTTGCCGCTCAGAACATCAAGACCGGCTATTCCGATGCAACCATCATCCAGGAGACCCCAACTGGCGAGCAGTACGGAATCGTCATCTCCAAGGACAACCCTGGACTTCAGGCTGCCGTTAACCAGGCACTTTCCGATATGAAGGCCGACGGCACCTACGACCAGATCTACAGCAAGTGGTTTGAGACCAAGTAGTCTTGGCATATAACCTTTCGAGGCGTGTGGATCCAATCTTTTTGGGCCACACGCCTCGTCGTGCGTAAGGGCAAATTATCATGCAGAAAACATTCAGAGCAGCTACCTTTAACCGCGCTCTATTCATAGCCATTTCATGCATAATGGCAGCCTTTCTCTTACTCGCCATGGTTCCCCAGCCTTCGCAGGCAATGGAGGTCACGTCATGCACTGCAAGAAGCAACTCTTCAGCTTCCAACGAAGTCATGGGAGGTATGGAAACCAGAATCACCTGGGAAGCCCAGCTGGGAGATGGGGAGCAACTTTCATCGCTCACCATCGACTATCCCGATGGGTTCAACGTTCCAGCCGATAAGGTGAAGGTCACCGGCCTTTCTGGGCTAGACCGCATCGACCTTGGCGAGACCGTGGCATCGGTTGATGAGAACACGATTTCCATCGGTTTCTCCACCCCAACCCAGGCGGGGCTCCTCATCAGGGTTGAGGCCAACAACACCATGCTCCCCAACGAAGAGGGCGATTACGCACCAACGGCCACTGCAACTTTGGCCGATGGCACGGTGCAGCAGCTAGACCAGGCCCCGACGTTCCACATCACGTCGGTGCTGTGGAACGAGCAAGCATCCAACGAGCTTGCGGAGCAGGGATGGGTGCAGGCTTGGAACAGCAACAAGTTCCTGCACATGTTCCTCGATCCCACGATTGCCGTGGTGGCACTGCCCACCGTTTTCTACGGATGGTTGCAGGCCCTCCTAATGGTTGTGGCATCGTTCCCAATCGCAATCGTCTGGGGACTCATCCTGTGCTTCATGCGCATCTGCAAGATCAAGGTGCTAAGGGGCATTGGATCGCTTTACGTCAACGTTGTCCGAGGCACGCCTCTGTTCTTGCAGATCTACATCGCGTTCTTCGGTTTGCCGCTCGTTGGAATCGTGGTGGGCGACTACATGCTGTCCGTCATCGTGATGTCGCTCAACTCAGGTGCCTATCTGTGCGAGATCTTCCGTGCTGGTATCGAGTCCATTCAGAAGGGGCAGTTCGAGGCAGCTAGGTCTCTTGGAATGAACTCGATTCAAACCATGTTCTTCGTCATAATCCCGCAGGCGTTCAGGCGTGTCATCCCAACCATGACAAGCGAGTTCATCCTCCTGTACAAGGACACCTCGCTGTTCGCCGCGGTTGGCGTGATGGAGATGATTATGTACGCAAGGAGCGTGGTTTCCACAACCGGAAACATGACCCCATACATCGTTGCGGCTATCTTCTACCTCATCGTCACGCTGCCCCTCACCAAGATGATCGGCACCGTGGAGCGCAGGCTTGGCCACCCGCAGGATCCGGGAAGCAAGAAGAGCCGATTCCACAACATCTTCGGCCGCAAGGTCGAGCCCAAGAAGGAAGAGGAGGGCCTTAGGGTTGCTTCTGATTCCGAGCATGTTAGGGTTACGGATTCTCCAGAAGACAATACCGAGACCGTGAGCGCGAGCGTGAAGACAGCTGTTGCAAGTGCCTCTGCTACGCGTGCCGCAGACGCGCTAGGCGGATCAGCCGCATCAAGTGCGTCGAGCGCGGCAACCGCGCCTGGTGGCTCTGGCGGTGCGGTGATGGACTTCGAGGCTCGTACCAGACGTATCGAGGCTGGGCTTAACCCCGAAGGCCTCGGGTCCGAGGAATAGGAGGGTTGATAGATGCCGAATTTCAGCAAAAAGGCAGGTCAGGCAGACAATGCAGGCCAGGTGCAAGGCCAAACCGTCGACGAGCTGCAGGAATATGACGACAGCAAGCCAATAGTCAGCATCGTAGACCTCCACAAGAGCTTCGGAGACCTCGTGGTTCTGCGTGGCGTGAGCCTAGATATATATAAGGGCGAGGTTGTGGTTATCCTCGGTCCGTCGGGATCGGGCAAGTCCACGATGCTGCGCTGCATCAACAGGCTCGAGGCCCCAACTAGCGGCCATATATATTTCGAAGGCCAGGACATCACCGACAAGAGCACCGACCTCAACAAGGTGCGTACGAAGCTGGGAATGGTGTTCCAGAGCTTCAACCTTTTCCCGCATCTCACGGCAAAGAAAAACGTCTCGCTTGCCCAAATCAAGGTTCTGAAGCGCTCCAAGGAAGAGGCCGATAGGATTTCGGTTGAAGAGCTCGAGAGGGTAGGGCTTGGCGAGAGGGTAGACTACAAGCCCAGCCAACTCTCCGGTGGACAGCAGCAGCGTGTGGCAATTGCCAGGGCTCTTGCAATGAACCCGCATGTGATGCTGTTCGACGAGGCCACGAGTGCTCTCGACCCAGAGCTGGTACGCGATGTTCTGGGAGTTATGAGAGACCTTGCAGAGGGTGGAATGACCATGATCGTGGTTACGCACGAGATGGGGTTTGCCCGCGACGTTGCCGACAGAGTGGTGTTCATGGATGGCGGAGTGATCGTTGAGCAGGGCACCCCGGAAGAGGTGTTCGACCATCCGAAGTCCGACAGAACGAAGGACTTCCTGGGCCACATCAGGTAGGTGCCAGCACCACGTCGTTGGCGACGACTACGCCGCAAGCGCCAGCTGCTCCGGCTACACAAGCCGCACCGTCATGCCAGCTGCACCGGCCACGCCAGCCAATGTTTTCCAACTAATAAGCCGGGGAGAGACGAGCCTTACGCCCATGCCTCTCCCCGGCATTTTTGCATCTGCTGTCTGCGTTTCGCTTACAACCTGTGCGCTTGCAACCTGCGTCTCGTTTACAGCCTGTGGCTACATTTCGGTAGACCCGGTCTTTGGCTTTGCAGGCCTAGTTCTCTTCTTCACGAGAGTCTCCACGCACGTGAGGCTCACGGTTGACTTCGTTTGGTTTCTAACGCTGTGCTTCTCGCGAGCAGGGAAGTCCACACTTTGCCCGGCATGCAGCACCGCTGTTCCTTCTCCAACTCTAGTCTCAGACACTTCGGTTTTGCCAGATGAGCTGGATGCGATTGACTCGCTGACAAACACCGCGGATCCATCTAGGACCGTCCAGTGCTCCTCAATATTGGGCCGCGAATATTCTGCAATCTCCTTGCCCGGCAATATCTCCACTATCTTCACCACCGAGCTTTCGCCCTTAAACACCTCCGTTGTCTTTCCCCATGCATGCTGGGCCACGCTTGAATCGTTGGCTTCATGTGCACCGGCTTCAACGAGGGCGGGCAAAACGTCGTCGAGCATCTCGAGGGAGTCCTTACTGGCAACCAGCACAGCGTCGCGGGTGTTCACCACCATGAGGTCGTCGCATCCAAGCAGTACGGCCAGCCTGTCGTCGTCGTATATCGTGGTGTTGTGCGATTCGATGGCGTAGCCTCGTCCTACTATCCTGTTCTCGCTGGAATCGGGAATTACCATATCGTCGATGCTCTTGAGAGATGTCATGGAGGAGCAGTCCAAGCTCGTTGAGATAACGGCCAAGCTATTGCTCCTCGTGCCCGATGGTTCGAGAACGGCCTTCTCAAACGACACCATGGGAAGCGACCTGGCAATCTCGCGAGCCTCATCCGTGTGCCATTTGCCATCTCCGAGCGTGGTCATGAACGACGCGGTTTCCGCCACTCTGTCCATGTCGTAGCTCGCCTTGGAGTCCGAATGCCTGGCCACGTAAACCATCTGAGCGAGAGCCGTGGTTGCCCTCATGATCGAGACCCCCGTGTACCACATAAGCCCTATCTGCACGAAGCGGGAGGCTTGCTGTGGGGTTGGGCTCGCGGCAAAACGCGAGACGTAATGAGCGCCCGGAATACCCTTGATTTCTCTCGACGGCCTGATGAAGCAATGTGGAGTGGAGCTAATTCGTGAAGACATTCCCAGAACTGCGATCATGTCCTCGCTGGCTGCTCGGTAACCTCGCGTTACGGCTTGCTCCCACCTGTCGTCAGCCATCATCGATAGATGCGAGGGGGTAACCAGCATATAGGCGTTGGGGTCCTTGCGCTTTAGCTTTGCAGCGGTAAGGGCAATGCTGAATGCCGTGCCACGTTGGAATGGCTCGCATAATATCTCGTATTCGCGCTTCTTCAGCAACCCCGTTGATGCCACGCAGTTGGATATCTGCTCCGATATCTCTTCGCTGCATACAAATATGATTGGATTCTCCACGAGGGGCTTCAGGCGGCGGATGGTTTGCGACAGCAGGCTTTCATCCTCGCCTGGAATGGTTATGGTTTCGCGTGGGATTTTGGTTCGAACCAGAGGCCAAAGCTCGTTTCCCGTTTGTCCACAGATAACTACTGCGTTCAAATGTGGGAGAGAATTTTCCATGTTAGCTGGCTTTGGTGTCCTCGGGCATTGTTGGAATGGTGCCCCCAACGGGATTCGAACCCGTGTCTGCACCTTGAAAGGGTGCCGTCCTAACCATTAGACGATGGGGACCTATGTGGATTCTAAGCCTTTTACCTGAGCTTAGTCGAGGACTGAATCGGCGTTGGTAATTATCTCCAACGCGGGCAGAGGTTGCAAGGTCTGTTCAAGCGAGCAGCGAAAATTCTCCGTGAACGCCTTTTAATTTAATGCATCGCAGTGCAAATAATGAAAGTCAATTTAAAACATGGTATAAGTTAGTAGGTTAGGGTTGCATTGGAAAAACGGCCCTATCTTGGGTATACTCGTGCACATTACCGTTCTGTGCACATAGCCAAAAAATGTGCCAAATATTTTTATCGTTTCCAAGGCTGGGATGAGATAAGGCCTTGGGAGAAAGTGAAGGGAAACACAATGGCAGAGACCACAGAGACGATGGAGACTGCGGAGGAGACTAAGGAGCTCACCGGCCGTATCTTCGACATCCAGGGATTTTCGGTTCAGGATGGACCAGGAATTAGGCTCACGGTGTTCTTCAAGGGATGCCCGCTAAAGTGCCTCTGGTGCCACAGCCCAGAGTCGCAGCGTTATCCGTCCGAAATCAACATGCTCAAGACCAAGTGCGTGAACTGCCTGCGCTGCGTCCAGGCTTGCCCAACCGGCTCGCGCACGGTCGACATCAAGAAGGACGAGAACGGCAACCCGATCGAGTTCAATTACGACATCAACCTCAAGACCTGCATCCGTTGCGGCAAGTGCGTAGACGCCTGCCTCACCCAGGCTCTGTACTGGTGCGGAACCGACATGACCGTCGAGGAGGTCATGAAGAAGGTTCGCCGCGACAAGCCGTTCTTCAAGAAGTCCGGCGGTGGAATTACGATTTCCGGCGGCGAGTGCCTCACCCAGCCAGATTTTGCAGCCGCTCTTCTCAAGCAGTGCAAGGAAGAGGAAGTCAACACCGCTGTCGATACCTGCGGATACGTGCCATGGGAGAACATCGAGAAGGTTCTTCCGTACTCCGACCTGTTCCTCTATGACATCAAGCAGATGGACAGCGACAAACACAAGGAGCTCACCGGAGTGCCCAACGAGCTCATCCTCGAGAACGCAGTCAAGATTGCCGAGAACGGCGGACACTTCCATATCCGCCTCCCAATGATCACCGGCTACAACGACTCCATGGAGAACATGGAGAAGATTCGCGACTTCCTGCTCCCGATCAAGGATTCCGTGGACCTCATCCAGATTCTCCCGTATCACGCTCTTGGAACCGTGAAATGGGAGCGTCTCAACTGGACCGATGCCGGAACCGAGTTCAAGACCGAGCCGCCTTCGGACGAAGAGATTCAGGAGCGCGTGAAGTTCTTCGAGGACGCTGGATTCAAGGTAATCGTTCACTAGTTTCACTGGCTTCCTAGCTTGTATAGAGCTGGCGGGGTTTGCGATTGCCGTGCGTAAGCTCTCACATGCATTCGCGTTGCGCTCTCACGCCAATCTCTGCTGGGATTGGTAACAGCGCACGGAATATGGCAACGATGTTAAGTCCGTTGGTCGGACATTTGGGAAGTTAATTAGATTTTGGTCTTGACGCAAAACTGCTTGATGATAGACTCATAAATCGCCGGTCGGGTAGCTCAGGTGGTAGAGCAGGGGACTGAAAATCCCCGTGCCAGCGGTTCAAATCCGTTCCCGACCACCATTTGGAATCTAAGAACCGGGAGTCGTAAGGCTCCCGGTTCTTTTTTGTATGCGCAAGTTCATACGTGGAGTTTGAATGCTCGGCATGTGCGCATGCTCGGCACTCAACTCTCGACCGTATGCCTTTAGGAGGAAAGCGATGGGAGCAGAACGTGTGTATCTCAGCGGAACGGCATCAGACCAGCCTGTGGAGGACGACGGGCTTGTAACCGTCAAGGTTTTAGTTTTCATTCCCGCTGGTTTCGAGGATCAGGAAGTGGCCACCGTTCTCGATGTTCTAGGATGGTCGGCATACCGCCCCAGCAGCCACAAGGTGCTTGTTACAACATGCGGTTTTGGTGCGGAGAAGTCCGGTGCGTTTGGAACACGCGTGCATGTTGACATCATTCTCTCCAATACCAACGTCCAGCAGCTTGCAGATGGGCACGATGCGCTGGTGGTGCCCGGAGGGTTCCATAACCTGGGATTTGACGAAGCCTATTGCGGCGAGGTTTACGAGCTCATTCGGGCATTCCGGAAGCAGGGCAAACCGCTGGCAACCCTATGCGTGGGTTCGGTGCTGGCCGCCAACGCTGGCGTGCTCAAGGGTGGGCATGCCACAACGTATGCGCTCAGCAGCAGGCATGACAATCCAGGCGCGCTGCGCGCAGGCGGGTGCGCTCAGGTGGATGAGAGCGGTTTCGTAGAGTGGAGCGGCATACTGTCGTGCTCTGGCCCGGAATATTCCCAAGAGGTTGCCGAGCGACTGCTAGAGCTTCTCGTTGGGCAAGACGCCTCCTCCCGCATCAAAGCACAGCGATCTGGAATTTGACTGAAAGACTAGCAAGGATTCGAGTTCCGGAATTCTCCCATAAAGCGGGGCGGAAATTTGCAACAAACACGAGCACTGCAGTACATGGAATTGAATGCCGGCAGGCCAGTACATGTGCCAAAATAGAGCATGTGCAAAGTTCGGCCATATGGTCTTTGCCGATTTTCCCGACGAAGATATGGCCTGAAAATTCGTATATAGCAAATGAGATATATAAAGCGTAAGAGCTACATTAATCAACTTACGTCAGGAGGCAATAAGAGCAATGGCTTCTAACGATATGGAGATGGATCCAATTCATTTTGGAGAGGATGGATGGAGGGCCATCAAAGACAAGGACTATAACGACCTGAACTTGGCGAGAGCCGTGGATGCCGTTGGCAAGGTTTTCTCGCGCCAAGCACAGTCCCCGCGCATCTACGTTGGGTATGACTGCAGGGAGGGTGCGTCTCGCGATGCCATCATAGCGGCCACCATGCTTGCCAACTATGGATTCGACGTCAAGATATCCAAGACGCACTGTCAAACCCCCGCACTCTGCCAAGCGATCGCGCAAGATCCGTTGGCTCTCGGTGGAGTTATGCTCACTTCTGGCCAAGACCCGGTCGATTACCTGGGGATAGAGGTTCGCATGGACGACGGCGGGGCTTCTCCAAAGTCTTTCACAGATAGGGCCGAGGCTGCAGTTAGAGATAAAGTGCCCGAGGCGTTCGAGGTTGGGGTTGCGTTTGCAGACGCAATGCAGAGCAACGTGATGGGAGGTCTTCCATTCTCCTTCGTTGACATTGCGGCGCAGTAGCCCGACGATCTGGCGCGGTTAGAGGCAACGATTTTGGATGAGACATGCGAAACCGTAAAATCAGTCCTCTTATTGGGATGATTGAAGATAAAGGCTTAGAACGGATTCTGATTGCTTCTGAGGCCGCTTGGAATCCTAACATTGGCAAGAGTTTATGTTGAATCAACGGATATGGCTTACGTTGCCGCTCTCTTCGATGCGGGCTGCAAGTTTGTGGCGAAGCAGCTCGCGACTAAGCGCTGCTCAAGTATTGCAACTACCAAAAGCAACGAGGGGAGATGGACTAAGTGTCCATCTCCCCTCGCTTTTATTTTTGCATGCGCTTACAGCATGTATGCATTTACAGTGTATTTAATCGCGGTTTCCAGCTGCTCATTTTCAGCTGGTCAGGCTGTTACTCGGCGTCCCCGCTTGGCTCTGGTGCCTTTTCAAACGTATCTACCACCGTCTCCAGAAGCTCGATGATGTTCAGGTGCTGGGTGCATATTGCCTCGCATGCTCCGCATTTAATGCAGTCGGAGGCTTTGGGGCCTTCCATGGTGCCAAATCCATAGCTAAACATCGCACCCGGCAAGTCCCTGTATGTTAGATAGTCGTTGTAGGCATCCAAGATCACCGGGATGGGGATGTGCTTTGGGCACTTGGGCAGGCAGTACCTGCAGTCGGTGCAGTGCACGTGGGGCAGCTGCGAAATGGCTTGCTGCGCCTGGGATATAGCCTGGTGGTCGTTGTCCGTGAACTCGTGGTTGTTCTGCAGAATGTCGATGTTCTGCTGAAGCTGCTCGTAAGTGGACATGCCCGAAAGCACTGTGATAACGCCATCGAGGCGAGCGGCGAACCTGAGTCCCCAAGAAGATATCGGGGCATCTGGATCGTGCCTCTTGAAAATCTCCTCGATTTCCGCAGGCAGGTTGGCGAGCTTTCCTCCACGGAGCGGCTCCATGATGATAATCGGAACGTTATGCTCGAGTGCCACCTCGTAGTTACGGCGTGCCTCAACTACTGGATCGTCCCAGTCTGCATAGTTAATCTGCAGCTGCACGAACTCCATCTCGGGATGATCGTCCAATATCTTGGCCAGCATCTGGGGATGCTCGTGGAAGCTGAACCCGATGTGTTTTATCAGACCCTCTTCCTTATTGCGCTTCACGAAGTTCCAGGCGTCTGCCTTGTCAAATTGGTCTAGGTTCTTCTGACTTCCTATTCCGTGCAGAAGATAGCAATCGAAATACCCGGCGCCGGTGCGCTCAAGAGAGGTGTTGAATCTCTCCTCGCATTCTTCCGGAGTTGCCTTCTCTGGAATGGGGAGCTTGTCTGCAAGGAGGAATGCCTCGCGTGGATAACGATCCACGATGGCGGCCTTTGCCGCTTCCTCGGATCCCCCATACACGTAGGCTGTGTCGAAATACGAGAAGCCGCTCTCCAAATACAGGTCCACCATCTTCTTAACCTGCTCGATGTCGATGGGGTTTTCCATCTTCCCGTCGACTCTAGGAAGTCGCATCAAGCCAAATCCCAGCTTGGGTACATCTTCTCCTAGGAATGCCAATTTTCCACTCTCCTAGCAATCAATCCATGCTTACTGCCAAATTTGTGCATATTGTCAATTAACGCATCAATGCGGGTCCTAGTCAAATTATCAAGTTTTGGCATCGCGCAAGCTTGAGAAAGAAATTGCTTCTAAACCTAACGATGAGCCGTTCATTCGCTTTTATTCAAAACATTGAATAAGCTTTAAATTTCAAACGTAGCTAGCAAATAGTTGAATAAAAACAGAAGAACCCCCGGACCCTAGCGCTTGATTGCGCATCGGGTTCCGGGGGTTCATATTGCTTATGGCCTACTCGGCTTTTAGCGGCTAGACCGGCTTACGTCGGCTTCGCATTCGCTATGGGCCGATAGGTTCCGAACTAGATGTTCAGAGCTGCCTGGAATCCACCGTTTACTGCGAAGCTGATGTTTCCGCCAACCTTCACGCAGTCGCCGATGGTGTAGACGCTGCTCTCGGGCGCGGAGTGACGCAGGCTGTCGACGGTGTCCCACAGTGGGTGCAGGCCCATTGCATACAGGATGTCGGTTGCCGGGAACTCAACCTGGTTGCCATCCTTGTCCTTGCCAATGACCTTGTCGGGCTCGAAGCTCTGAACCGCGGTCTCGAATGCGAACTTAACGTTTGCCTTCTCGAGCTCTGCGAAGAGGTCGAGGATGGCATCGTAGGAGTTGCCGCTCATCATGGCCATCATGACGCTCTCTTTGTCGCGCATGTCGATGACGGTGCAGTTGTAGCCCTGACGTGCGAACGAAAGTGCACCCTCGAGTCCGATGAATGCTCCACCGGCGAACACGATGTCCTTGCCCTTGGGGGTGTACTCGCCAAGCTCGGCCTCCGGTGCCCAAGCCACGTTGTCGTTGTCGATGCCCGGGATCCTGGGTTTGTTCTTCTCAGCACCAACGGCAATGATGATGGCGTCGTAGTTCTCGGCGTCCAGCATTTCCTTGGTTGCCTCGGTGTTCATCTTGAAGTTGATCGGGTACTTCTGAACGGTGCGCTGCAGCCACTCGAGGTAGTCGCGGCAGTCGCTCTTGAACTCTGCAACGGACGCTGCGATGAAGTTTCCGCCAAGCTTGTCGGTCTTCTCGTAGAGGGTTACGTCGTGTCCACGATCGCAAAGGGTCATTGCTGCCTGGCATCCGCCTGGGCCACCACCGATAACTGCAACCTTCTTCTTGACGGGAGCCTTGGGCACCTGTCCGTCGGGAAGCTGGGTGGTCATACCGCTCATCGGGTTAACTGCGCAGTTGATCACGCGCGGGCCAAGGAGCCTTGCGGCGCAGGAGAGGCAACGCAGGCACGGACGGCGATCCTCAGGACGGTTCTCTGCATACTTGCGAGGCATGTCAGGATCGGCGATGAGCGCACGGGACATTGCAACGAAGTCTGCCTCGCCCTTTGCGAGGATTTCCTCAGCCATGTCGAGGCTGTTGATCGAACCAACGGTGGTAACCAGGGTGTCCGGGTGAGCCTTCTTGACGTCGGCTGCATAGTGGACGTTGAATCCATGGGGCATGAGCCAGTTCTGGCACCAATTGTGGAAGTATGCGAAGTTGTAGTCGGTGTGCAGACCTGCGGACACGTTGAAGATGTCGACGTAATCCTTCAGCATGTCGATGAGCTGCAGGGTCTCGGGGAAGTGCATTCCCTCTGGCACGATCTCGTCTGCGGACAGACGATACTCGATTACGAACTTCTCGCCGCACTTCTTGCGGATGTCCTTGCAAACCTCGATTGCGAAGCGAGCGCGGTTCTCGAGGCTTCCGCCCCAATCGTCCTTACGGAAGTTGTAGGCAGGGGAGGTGAACTGTGAAATCAGATTTCCGTGTCCGCCATGCACCAGGGCGATGTCCATACCAGCCTGCTGCATACGCCTTGCCGCGTTTCCGTACTTTCCGATGGTCTCCCAGATCTTGTCCTCGTCCATCTCGATTGCCGGGATGGGGTCACGGCCGAGCCTCTTGGCACGGACAGCCTCGTTGGGGCAAACGATTGCGGACGAAGAGTACGGAGCATGTCCGATGGTCTCGGGAGCGGTTCCGTGTCCGTTGTGGTTGATCTCGAGGGATGCGTGGCAGTTGTAGCGCTGTGCCATCTCTGCGTACCACGAAAGCGGAAGTATGCAGGTGTCCTTCGAGAGGTCGAGCTGGGTTTCCTCATCCTTGCACTCGGTGATATCGATGGATGCATTGCCCGAATAGAGGATTGCCGCTCCACCTGCTGCGAACTGACGGAACCAGTCCACGAACTCATGGGTTACCTGGTTGTTCGTGTTGGTGTGGTTAGCCGACGGCGGCGCCAGGGTGATGCGGTCCTTGAAGTCGATGCCCCTGATGCGGATCGGCTCAAAGACATGCTCGTACTTGGATCCCATATCTTCTCCTTCTTCTTGAGTGTTTTTACAAGGCATTGGTACATATAACCTTGAACATACTCAAATATGATATGGCTAAGTTGGGCAAAAGTGAAATGCGTTCTAGATAATTTAGGTATTGCGTCGGTTTATTAATTAAAAGAGGAGTTTCCCTTTTCAATATGCGTGATGCGATGCGGTTCGGGCGATGCAGGGCAATGCGGCGAGCTATGGCGGCATCTCGAGCCGCGCCGACGCTTCGAGCCGCGCCGACGTTTCGAGCCGTGCCGACGCTTCGAGCTGCGCCGCAATAAAGATAAATGCGGGGGCCGCACCATCATGCATCCGATGCGGCCCCCGATATGGTTTGTTCTGTCTATAAAAGCGTTTGTGGGACGCTTGCGAGACTACTTCATATAGCTCACGTGCAGGAGCTCGTGCTCTCTGCCTTTCAGGAAACCCTCGTACAGGCTCTTCATGAGCGGGTTGTCCTGCGAGCGCTTCACGGTGCTAACCTTGTCTGCGGCGTAGAGGCCTTGTCCGCGGTTTCCATGGACATCTCTGGTTGCAAATGGCTGTCCGGCACCTGCTATGCATCCGCCGCGGCACGCCATAATCTCCACGATGTCGTAGTGCTTCTCCCCGTTCTTTATGGCTTCCAGCAGCTTGCTGGCGTTTGCGAGCCCGCTTGCAACGGCCACCTTGATTTCCCTGTCGCCGTATTGAACGGAGGTCTCTTTCACGCCTTCCATTCCACGTACGCCCGTGTACGCGATCTTCTCCAGGGTGTTCCTCGAGTTGTCCTTGGACAGCTTGCGAAGTACAGCCTCTGTAACGCCTCCGGTGACGCCGAAGATCACTCCAGCTCCGGACATCTCTCCAAATGGCATGTCAACCGAGTCTGGCTCCAGCTCCTCGAACACAAGGCCGCATTCCCTGGTCATCTTGATGAACTCTATGGTGGTGATCACGTAGTCTGTGTTCGGCTCTCCGTTAACCTTGAATTCGTCGCGCGCGGCCTCGAATTTCTTGGCAGTGCAAGGCATGACTGCAAAATGCACGTGCTTGGTCTTTCCGCTTGGCAGGTTGTCCCTGTAGTAGTCCTTTATCACCGAGGCGAACATGCCCATTGGCGAACGGCATGTGGAGATGTTTGGCAGGAACTCCGGGTACTTCTTCTCCACATATTGAATCCATGCGGGGCAGCAGGATGTGAACATGGGGAGGGTTCCGCCGTTCTCGATTCTCTCCACCAGCTCGTTGGCCTCTTCGATAACGGTGAGGTCGGCTCCGGTGGAGGTGTCGAACACCTCGTCGACTCCCATGCGGTGCAGTGCGGAGACGATGCGGCTCATGGCGTTTTCTCCGGGATTCAGGCCCATTTCCCTGCCAAGGCCAACTCGCACCGCCGGGGCTATCTCGCAGGTTACGAAGACGGTTGGGTCGTCTATGGCCTTCCAAACCTCGTCGATGTTCTCGTGTATCGTGATGGCACCGGTAGGGCATGCAACGGAGCATTGCCCGCATCCAACGCACATGGTTTCCGAAATCGGCACTCCAAACGCCGTGCCAACATGGGCTTCGGAACCGCGTGAGATAAAGTCAATCGCGCCAACGTTCTGTATCTCGTTGCATTCCCTCACGCAATCTCCGCAGAGGATGCATCGGCTGCGGTCGATCACGATGCTGGGTGAAGAGAAGTCTGACTCCTCGTTTTCGCGCGTGTGGTCGTAGTGAATGTTGCGGATGCCGAATTTCAGCGCAGTGGATTGAAGCTTGCAGTTTCCGTTGTTAACGCAGATAGTGCAGTCTCTGCAATGCTCGGCCAAGAGCAGCTCGAGGATGTTCTTGCGGTACCTGCGCAGGCGGGCGGTGTTCGTCTTCACGGACAACCCGGCCTGAGGGGGAGTGGAGCACGATGCATAGAGCTTGCCGCGCTCGTCTTCCACCATGCACATCCTGCATGCACCGTAGATCGATAGGTCGGAGTGATAGCAAAACGTCGGCATTTTAATTCCGGCCTTGCGGATGACCTCCAGAACGTTCTTCTCGCCTTCGATCTTAACGGGAGCGCCGTCCACGTACATCACGTTTTCCAAAGCCATGCCTAGGCCTCCCTTCTGATGGCGCCAAAATTGCACGCATCCATGCAAGCTCCGCAGCGTATGCAGAGCGAGGTGTCTATGGTATATGGCTTCTTGAGCTTCCCGGATATCGCATTGGCGGGGCAAATCCTGGAGCACTTGGAGCAGCCCTTGCATAGGTTGGGGTCTATGACATAGTTCATGAGGTCCGTGCAGGCTCCCGCCGGGCACCTGTGGTCCCTGATATGGGCCTCGTACTCGTCTCTGAACTTGGCGATCGTGCTCGAAACAGGTGAGGGTGCTGTCTTTCCAAGTCCGCAGAGGGATGTGTGGGAGACTGTATCTGCCAGATCCTCCAGCCTCTCGATATCGCCCTCGCGCCCGTCTCCATGGACGATTCGCTCGAGTATCTCGAGCATGCGCTTCGTTCCCTCGCGGCAGGGCACGCATTTTCCGCAGGACTCGCGTTGGGTGAAGCTCATGAAGAACCTGGCTACCTCTACCATGCAGGTTTTCTGGCTCATGACCACGAGTCCGCCGGAACCTATGATTGCCCCGCGTTCCGATAGCGAGTCGAAGTCAAGCGGCGCATCGAGGTCGTCGGAATCGAGGCATCCGCCGGATGGGCCGCCGATCTGCACTGCCTTGAACTCGGCTCCGTCGCGCATTCCGCCGCCGATATCGAAGATGACCTCGCGCAGCGTTGTGCCCATTGGAACTTCGATAAGGCCCGTGTGGCATATGTCACCGGTTAGCGCGAACGCCTTGGTTCCTGGGCTTTTCTCGGTTCCGATGGAGCAGAACCAGTCCGAGCCCTTCTCCACGATCGATGGAACGTTGGCGAAGGTCTCCACGTTGTTAAGCACCGTCGGCTTTCCGAAGAGGCCCTTCTCGGTGGTCCTTGGCGGTTTTACCCTGGGCATACCGCGCTTTCCCTCTATCGACGCGGTGAGGGCAGAACCCTCTCCGCAAACGAATGCGCCTGCTCCGCGGTTGATGCGAATTTCGAAGTCAACGCCAGATCCAAGGATGTTGCTTCCAAGCAACCCAAGCTCGTTCGCCTGCCTAATGGCGTTTTGCAGCCTCTTCACCGCCAGCGGGTACTCGGCTCGCACATATATGTATCCGACCTTTGCACCAACTGCGATTCCTGCTATGGCCATGCCCTCGAGAAGCCTGTGCGGGTCTCCCTCCATCACGCTCTGGTCCATGAAGGCTCCGGGGTCGCCTTCGTCACCGTTGCATACCACGTAGCGCTCGGTTTCGGCTTGCTGGCTAACCTGCTTCCATTTCCTGCCGGCGGGAAAGCCTCCGCCTCCTCGTCCTCTGAGCTTAGACTTCGAAATTTCGTCGATTATCTCGTCTCCGGTCATGTCGAAGAGTGCTTTTTCGAGCGACGAATATCCGCCCAAGGCTATGTATCCCTTGATGGAGAGCGCGCTTGCATGGCCGCAGTGCTCCAAAACCACTCTTTTCTGCTTCTTGTAGAACGGAACGTCCTCCTGCTTTAGGAACACCTTGCCGTTCTCGCTGTAGGCCAGCCTTTCAACTGGTTCGCCGGCGATGACGCTGCGCTCGACTATCTCTTCGCAGTCTCCTGGCTTTACCTTGAAGTACAGCCATCCTTGCGGTTCTATGCGCACCAGTGGTCCAAGCTCGCATATTCCTATGCATCCGCTCAGGTTGAGGCCAACTGGGTTGCTTCCGCAGTGATCTTCTACTAGCTCGACTTCCACGTCCAGGCCATGGTTTTTCATGGTCTGTTGCATCTGCTCGTACACCTGCATGGAGCCGCTGGCAACGCATCCCGTTCCACCGCACACCATCACCTTGGTCTTCTGAGCGGCTGCGCTCTCGATGCATTTTCTACGCAGGTTTGAAAGATCCTCCCTGTTCTTGAGCTTCTCCATCAGTCGATCTTCTCCTTAAGGTCTGCAACCAGGCTGGCCACTTTTTCCGGCGTCATGTTCGGGTGAACCTCGCCGTCAACGGTGAGAACCGGCGCCAGTCCGCATGCACCAAGGCAGGCCACGGTTTCTACCGTGAACCTCCCGTCGTCTGTGGTTGCCTGACCGTCCTTGAGCCCAAGCTCCTTTCGAACTGCCGAGAGCACCGGCATGGAGCCGCGAACATGGCACGCGGTTCCATCGCAGCAGTGGATGATGCACTTGCCCTTGGGCTCGAGCGAGAAGTTCTTGTAGAAGGTTGCCACGCCGTAGAGCTTCGCATCACCTATGCCAAGGGCCTTGGCAATATAAGGGAAAACCTCGTGCGGCAGGTAGTTGTACAGCTCCTGGATGTCCTGGAGTATCGCGATCGTAGCTTGCGGTGTGCGACCGCGCCTGTCTAGGATCTCGTCTATCTGCGAGAAATCAAAGTTGCTTTCCATCAGCTTCCGTTATCTCCCTCTTTCCTTTCCCAATTCGTTCTAATACAGCCGAATTCCCAGGACAGCCGGATCAAATTTCATGGCTGGTCCTGGGAATTGGTTTTTTGCCTCTATGACGGTTGCCGCCTTGGCGGTTTCGTGCCAACTAGTTGGGCATTGCTGTTTTGCGGCTTATTGATTGCTCGGCTATTCGGCATCTTTTAGCTTTGCAACTTCTTCAGAAAATCTGGAATTTGCGTATTCGTTGGCGTCACGCTGCACCTTGTGATAGATGCTCACGAGCTGCTCGCCCTCCTTCGTGAGGGTCGATCCACGTGCACCGTCCCTGTTGATGAGCAGGAATCCGAATCCAGCTTCCGTCTCCTTCACGATTCTCCAGGCCTTGCTGTAGGCCATGCCGATAGATTTTGCGGCTTGGTTGAGGGATCCCTTGTCGATAATTCCCTGGAGAAGCTCAACCACGCCCTTGCCAAGGCTGCCTTCGGACCTGCTTCCGTTTGCAACGATGGTGATTCTCAAGTCAACGGAAAGCTTGTCGTACTCTCCCATGATTGCTCCTATGCTCCCTGTTGTCCCAAAATGATTGCCAGGTTCGGCGCTCCGAAATCCAACGATACGAAATCCTATGCCCTCAAGAAGGAGTCGACCTGGTCCTCCACGCCTTCCTTGGTTGCCGGGCACACATCGGTGAACCTGAGCTCCATGTCGTCTAGCGCATCGAGTCCTGCGGGAACCTTGCGGCCTCCGGTTTTGTCGGCGATGAGCCTGTTCAACTGTGCTCCGGTTAGGCTGGTAACCTCTTCGGGAAGCTCGGAGCCTGCGGGGAGCCCGTTGATGGCCCTGTAAACATCGAACCCGAACTTGGCCCAATGTGCAGTGGAGGCGATGAGCACCGGATGGGTGGTCTCAACCTCGCTTGCAACCTTCCAGGCAACTGCTGTGTGCGGGTCCATGAGGTAATCGTAATCCTCGTAGACGCTCTTGATGGTGCTCAGGCATTCGTCATTGGTGGCGTATCCTGCTGCGAACAGCTCTTTCATCTTGTCGCGGGTATCCGGATCGACCTCGAACTTTCCATCCTTCATGAGGGAGTCCATCCAGGCTTTGATCTGAGCACCGTCGCGCCCGGTAAGCTCGAACAGCTGTCTCTCGAGGTTGCTCGAAACCAGAATGTCCATGGAAGGGGACGGGGTGAGAACCAGGCTTCTGTTAGAAATATCGTAGACTCCGGTATTGATGAAGTCGGTGAGCACCTTGTTAACGTTGCTTGCGCAGATGAGCTTGGCAACCGGAACTCCCATCTGCTTTGCATAGTAGGCTGCGAGAATGTTGCCGAAGTTTCCGGTTGGCACGCAGATGTCGATGGACTCTCCAGCCTTCACCGCGCCATCCGCAACCATTTGTGAATATCCGCTGATGTAGTAAACGATCTGGGGGAGCAAGCGTCCCCAGTTGATGGAGTTCGCGCTCGAAAGCTTGAAGTTGAAGTCCTTCTTGATGTGCTCGTTAAACTCTGCGTCGTTGAACGTGCGCTTTACCGAGGTTTGGCAATCGTCGAAATCGCCCTGGCCGCCCAGCACGTTAACGTTTGTACCCTTCTGGGTTGCCATCTGCTTGAACTGGATGTCGCTAACGCCGCCATGCGGGTAGAACACCATGATCTTGATGTGGTCGCGGTCCTTGAAGCCCTCGAGCGCCGCCTTTCCGGTGTCTCCGGAAGTTGCAACCAGAATGAGGAAGTCCTCCTCGGCTTCGCCGTTCTCGCGAAGAACCTCGATTGCCTTGGAGAAGAAAACCGGGAGGCACTGCAGGGCCATGTCCTTGAAGGCGCTCGTGGGCCCGTGCCAGAGCTCCATCACATATTTGTCGTCTGCGACCTTCTGAATCGGAGCGATGCGCTCGTCGTCGAAATTATCGCTATATGCGATGTGCATGAGAGAGTCTATGGTCTCGTCCGGAAGATCGATATCGAACTTCTTGAACACAAAGGCAGCACGGTCGGCATACTTCATGCTCGCGAGCCCCAGTATCTCGTCGAGGGTGAGGGTCGGGACGTTTTGTGGAACCAGAAGACCTCCTCCCGGGGCAAGGCCCTTGATGATCGCTTGCGTGAACGAAAGCGTTTCGTCCATGTTCCCACGGGTGTCTAGATAACGGTTGTCTCCACGAGCCATTATTTCTCCCAACTGTTTGTAAGTTGTCTGTTCGCCATCTTGCATTTGGGCTGCAAACCAGCCTGTTTTATACTAAACAGAATGATAACCGAACGCGCTGTGCGCTTATCTGCGATTCTTGCAGATGCCGGCGGTTGCAAACCCAGTTTAGACCACTGCGCTTATAGGTTTATCCATCGTGCTTCATCTGAGCGAACAGTGGGGCGCTTAATCCGGGTGCGGGAAGGTATGACGGGTCCGACGCAATTAGGAGAGACACATGGCCAAGGACAACAGCTTCGACATCGTATCGGAAGTCGATATTCAGGAAGTCGACAACGCTTATCAGCAAACCAAGAAGGAGCTTACCCAGCGCTACGACCTGAAGGACAGCGGCTCCACGATAGACTTGGATAAAACGGCCGGAGTTATCACCGTTCAGGCTCCAAGCGAGTTCGTTGCCAACCAGGTAATCGATGTTCTGAAGAGCCGCCTCGTGAAGCGCAAGGTGGATCTTGGAGCCATCAAATGGGCCGATCCTCAAAGTGCAAGCGGTATGACCGTTAGAGTGGTTGGAACCATAGTGGCTGGCATAGACCAAGACACCTCCCGCAAGATAAACAAGGACATCAAGGCCCAGAAGTTCAAGGCCAAGGTGACTATCGAGGGAGATAAGCTCAGGGTGTCGTCTCCAAGCAGAGATACCTTGCAGGATGTGATCGCGTTTTTGCGCGAGCAGGATTACGGACTGCCCCTGCAGTTCACAAACTACAGGTAGGGCACCTGCAGGTGGAGCCACGTCGGCGTGGCGTGGTGCAAAGGGTGCAAAGTCCTAAGACCCGAGAACCGAAGGCATTGCCAGATTACACAACGTTTCTAGACCACGTGCCTGACGCGAGCTAGAACGCGCTACTTAAGCAGGAGCTAATCCGAATGCAAACAGTGCAACGTGCGCCAATAGTGCGGTTTATAACCATGGGATGCGCAAAGAACGAGGTCGACACCGATGCCATGCGTGCTCAGCTGGAGTCCGCTGGGTTCGTGGTTGAGGGAAAGGGGCAGCAGGATCTCGATCCAGATGTCGTGGTCGTGAACACCTGTTCCTTTATCACCGAGGCTACCCAGGAATCCATCGACGTTATCCTCGAGGTTGCTGCCGCCAGAGACGATGCCATAGAGCTTGGAGGAGACGGACCCAAGATCGTGGTCTCGGGCTGCATGCCCTCAAGATACGGGGAAGAGCTTGCGCAAGAGATGCCGGAGGTCGACGCCTTCGTAAATGTTGACGACGAGGGCAGCATCGTCAAGATCTTGAGCGACATTCTTGGCTACAAGCCCTCGGCTTACATGGAAGAGGCACGAACCGTTCAGGCGCCCTATGCGTATGTAAAGATCTCGGATGGTTGCGACAGATTCTGCTCTTTCTGCACGATTCCCTACATACGCGGACGGTACTTTAGCAGGCATGCAAGCGAGATTATCGAAGAGATTGACTATCTCGTGAAAAACGGAACCCGCGAGATTGTGCTGATCGGACAGGATACGGGAATTTGGGGCGACGACCTGAGCGACCCGTCCGAGTACGCCCCGCTCGAGAGCCCCAGCCTTGCAAACCTCATGCGCTGCATTGCCCAGACGTTCCCCAACACATGGATAAGGGTCATGTACCTTCAGCCGGAGCGAACGAGCGACGAGCTTCTGAGCGTCATACGCGACTACGACAATGTTTGCAGTTACCTAGACATACCATTGCAGCATGCGAGTGCAAGAATAATCCACGACATGAATCGCAAGGGTTCGGGGCACGAATATCTCGAACTTCTGAATCATGTGCGCAGGATGGTCGACGGGATAACGATAAGAACCACCATGATAAGCGGATTTCCGGGGGAGACCGACGAAGACGCGCAGGAACTTGTGGACTTCATCGAGTCTGCCGACTTTGATTACGCGGGGGTGTTCGAATACTCTCGTGAAGACGGGACGGTTGCCGGGGAGCGCGAAGACCAGGTGCCGCACGAAATCTCAGAACAGAGAGCTCAGCGCGTGAGAGATGCCGCCGATGTTAACGGTTTTTCAAGGGCAAGCGCTAGAGTTGGCAACATATATGACGTGCTCGTGTGCGGTATTGACGATGGGTCGGATGACCTGGCAGACGAATTTCTCCTTGACGAGGAGTTTCGTCCCAGGGGCACCGGTAGCGCGCAGTACGACAACATCAACAATGCGCCCAGAACGGCCGTCTCTTCGAATTTGGGTGGAGCGGCAGCTGCAGGTGCACGGTTTTCGAACGAGGATTCGAGCGTGGGTTCTGGAGTGGATTCGAATATGGATTCGGGAGTGGATTCGAGTCCGAATTCGGGTGTGGATTCGAATCCAGATTCGAGAGTGGATATTTCTAGCGCTCGCGGCGAAGAATTTGCAGATTCCGAACATTCGAACGCCGCAGCCAATATTAAAGTGGATAACAGCGCGCAAGCTGAAGCTGAATACAGCGTGTCAGGCGTAGGCATGGGGGTCGGGAAGGCGGAATCTAAGCCTGCAAAACCCGGATATGTTCGCATGTGGGGCAGGGCACAGTTTCAGGCTCCAGATGTCGACAGCATCATCACCTTCGATGCGCCTGAATCGTGCTTGGGGACTATCGTGCCGGTGAAGATAACGGGCGCTATTGGATACGACCTCGAGGGGGACGTTCAAATTTGAGCAACGGTAACAGCGATAACGCCGTAAAAGCTGAGTGGAAAACCACGGCGAATTACATAACCATCGCAAGAATACTTCTGATACCTGTCTTCGTGGTCATCATGCTCGCGCCATGGCCCCAATGGTTCTATGGCCCAAACGTGCAGGACGCGCAATATTTCGAATATGCGATAAAGCCATGGGTGGCGGCTGTGGTCTATGCGATTTTGGCTCTAACGGACGGAATCGACGGTTACGTCGCCAGAAGTCGAAACCAGGTAACGTCGTTCGGAAAATTCCTCGACCCAATTGCCGACAAGCTCTTGGTGGTAGCAGCTCTTCTGGCTCTCATCGAACTTGGTGATCTTCCCAGCTGGCCTGTGCTGATCATCATCGCAAGGGAGTTCCTGGTACAGGGAATCCGCATGATAGCGGCCACGAAGGGCGTCGTGATTGCCGCCCGCAAGTCGGGAAAGGTAAAAACCGCCCTCACGCTCGTTGCCATCCTCATGTTCATCATCAAGCGAAGTTCGACGGTGATGGCCTTAGGCGCTCAAACATACACTGTTATATATGTGCTGTCGTGGATTGTCATGTCGGCTGCGTTGCTCATGACAATCATCTCCATGCTGCAATACTTCATGCAGGCTGCTTCGATCTTCAACGGCACCGCCGATGCTGCTGCAGCCGGGAACATCGCTGTAGCAGCCGAACCAGCAAAGGCCAACGCCGCTTCCGCAGGTTCCAGCGCTGTCGTTACCGCAGAATCCGGCGATGCTGTTTGCGAAGCCGAAATTGCGCTGCAGCAAACTAAGACTGCCGAAAGGTTGCTTGAAGCTGCTCGTGAGAAGGGCATTCACCTTGCAACCGCCGAGTCGTGCACTGGCGGTCTCATCGGGGCTCGAATAACCGCGATACCCGGCTCTTCGGATGCATTCGAGGGCGGAGTGATCAGCTATTCGTATGACGTAAAGGAAGCCGAGCTTGGGGTCTCCCATGAATCTCTGAGCCAATATGGCGCCGTGAGCGAGCAGGTTGCACTGCAAATGGCCGAAGGGGCAAGACGCTCTGTTCTCGGCGGGTACGACGACTCGCACGCCGTAGCCGTTGCCGTAACGGGGGTTGCGGGTCCTGGCTTTAGCGAGGGCAAGCCAGCTGGAACGGTATGGTTTGGTATCGCCGGCAGGGGGCCGGCCGAGGCCCATGTGTGCCATTTCTCTGGATCGAGGCAAGAGGTTAGGGAGCAAACCGTGCTCGAGGCTCTTAAAATGCTCGAATCGCGCACCGAGTCTCCTGCGGAGTAGCGTCTTCGGAATGATACCGGCGAAGTAGCACCTGCGGGGCAGTACCTGCGGTGCAATACCTTCGGTGCAGCCTTTGGACGCCTTTGCTTCTGGCCGGAATAACGCAGTTTAGAAATCTGGGGAAAATTTTCTAATCTCAATTGGAATAAACGGGGAATATTTTTAGATTCCGTTTTGCTGTCTGCAGCCTTCCGGCAAGGTGTTGCTGATATCTTTTGGTTTGTTCGAAGTTGGACGTCGAATTCACTTTGACAATGCTTGACCACGAACATATGTTCGCATATGCTTATACCCGAAGATTATGCAGATCGTTTATTGAACGGCTCTGCTTCAACTAGATTGTGAGGCACCGATGGCGAAAAGCAGCCAATCCCAACAGATTGATACAACGGACAAGGAAAAGGTTCTGGAGTCTACTAGAGCTCAGATCGAGAAGCGTTTTGGAAAAGGCTCGATCATGAAGCTCGGCGAAGACGGCAACAACATGGAGATAAGCGCCATCTCTACCGGTGCGCTCCCTCTCGACGCTGCTCTAGGAATCGGCGGAGTTCCTCGAGGAAGAATCGTGGAAATCTATGGTCCTGAGTCAAGCGGTAAAACCACTTTGGCTTTGCAGATAATCGCCGAGGCTCAGGCAGCAGGTGGCACCGTCGCGTTCATCGATGCCGAGCATGCACTGGATCCTGGCTATGCTGCAAGAATTGGCGTGGACATCGACAACGTGCTTATCTCCCAGCCCGATACAGGCGAGCAAGCATTGGAGATATGCGATATCTTGGTTCGCTCTGGCGCGATAGATGCTGTTGTTGTCGACTCCGTGGCAGCTCTGGTTCCAAAGGCCGAAATCGAGGGAGAGATTGGCGACCTTACCGTTGGAGCTCAGGCAAGGCTGATGAGCCAGGCCTTGAGAAAACTGGCGGGGTCTCTTTCGAAATCCAATACCACGTGCATCTTCATCAACCAGCTTCGCGAGAAAATCGGCGTGATGTTCGGAAACCCTGAGACGACTACCGGTGGACGTGCCCTGAAGTTCTTCGCATCCGTGCGTATCGACATCAGGCGTGCCGATACCATTAAGAAAGACGGTCAGGCTGTGGGAATCAGGTGTAGGGCCAAAGTCGTAAAGAACAAGGTTGCACCTCCATTCAGGCAGGCTGAATTCGATCTCATGTATGGAGAGGGCATCTCGAAAGAGGGCTGCATTCTCGATATGGCTGTTGAAGAAGGCATCGTGAATAAGTCCGGTGCTTGGTATACGTATGGCGATGAGAGATTGGGCCAGGGAAGAGAAGCAGCAAAGGAAACCCTTCGCACAAATCCCGATCTCAGAGACGAAATTGACACTTTGGTTCGCAAGGCCATAGGGCTTATAGCAGACGACATCGAAGAGGTCGATCTGTCCGAAGACAACTAGTTTTTACTGGTAAAGCCTCAAGTCATGATGGTTCATACGAAAAACAATGGCATCCTCGGGTCTTCTGGCAGATCCGAGGATGGATATGCTCGTGACAGCAATAAAGGTGTCCCCAAAAAGCAAAAGCCGCTTGGACCAAAAGAATGCAAGATAAAGCTGCTTAAGCTAGTCGGTGGGCGCGATTACTCTACTTCCATGATGTGGGAAAAGCTGTCAAAGGCTGGCTTCGAGGATTCTGTCATATCCGAGACCATAGAATATGCCGTTAACTCCAAGCTGCTTAACGATGCCAGATATGCAGAAATGTTCATCGCATCCAAAAAGTCTCTTGGATGGGGTCAAAAGAAGATAGAGATAGAACTTGGTAACCGCGGTGTGAGTTGCGAGATTCTGTCGGGATATCCCGAAGAGTATTTCTCAGAAGACGTGGAAATTGCTCGTGCGGTAGATTTGCTTAGAACTCACAATACCAGTGCAAAAGACGTGCGGGCTTCGCACTACAGATACCTACTATCCAAGGGGTTTTCTCCAACTATAGCCTCTAAGGCAATCAAGCGTAGCGAATATTAGGCGCTTGAAGAACTTCTACATTCTCTAACAGGACTTTTGAAGTCTCTAGCGTTTCTCTTCAAGCTAATTGACAACAACTAGCCTGCCTTTTACATATTGGTAATAATGCCCACTGTAAAATAATCGCGTGAGCATACATAGAGTTTTATACCTTCGCACGAAGAGGAGGTTTCATGGATAGTCTGGCTTCACATGTGGCGCTTATCAATGACCAGCTAGCGCGCTACGGAGTAAAGTTCGGTGTCTATAAGAATGGAGTGTTCAACGAACGTCTGTTCCCATTCGATTCTATAGCTCGTGTTATAGACGCAGACGATTGGGCTGGGATAGAGCGGGGCTTGTCTCAGAGAGTAGATGCCCTGAATGCATTCCTCAAAGATGTCTATGGAAATCGCGAGATTATCAAAGACGGTGTTATCCCAGAAGATTTTGTCTTCTCGTCTCCGGGATACCTAACCCCGTGTGTGGGAATCACTCCTCCAAAAGACATATATAGTCATATTTCTGGCATCGACATGGTGCAATCCCGCGATGGAGATTGGTTCGTTCTGGAAGACAACCTAAGAATTCCGAGCGGTGCTTCATATCCGCTCATATCGCGTGGCATCTGCCGCAAGTGTAGTCCAGATACTTTCCGCAAAAACAAGATCGTCGACAATCGCAACTACGGCGCAATGCTTCGCGAGGTTATGGATAACGTGAACTGTGGCGGTATTAACGTGGTGTTCACGCCTGGCAGATACAACGCGGCTTATTTCGAGCATGCATACCTTGCAGAGCAAACGGGTGCCGTTTTGGCGGAGGCTGGAGACCTGTACGTAGAGGACGAGCGCGTTTACTATCGCAGCTATGAGCGCAGCCAGCGTGTAGGCGCAATATACCGCAGGGTTAGCGATGAATATCTCGATCCCACAACGTTCCTGCCCGAGAGCGTTATTGGAATACCCAATGTGATGAGCGCTTATCGTGCTGGCAATGTTGCAATAATCAATGCTCCCGGCAATGGAATTGCCGATGATAAGGGCATCTATTATTTCGTCCCCAAGATGGTCGAATACTATCTTGGGGAGAAACCCTTGCTCCACAATGCCCCAACGTATCTGCCGTTCTATCCTGACGACTACAAATACGTGATGGAAAACTTTGAGAAGCTGGTTATCAAGGATACCGCCGAGGCTGGTGGGTGTGGTGTGGTGTTCGCTTCTTCGCTAAGCGAAGAGGAGCAGAAAACGCTTCGCGATAAAGTGAGTGCCAATCCTCGAAGGTGGATAGCCCAGGAGATAATAGATTTCACGGAGCTGCCCGTCCATCTCCCCGAGGGCGATGCCATGCGAAAAGCCGACCTCCGAGCATTTGTCCTAACGGGCAAGGAGACGAAGGTCTGGCCAAGTGGTCTAACTCGCTATTCCACCATTGCCGGCAATGCGATCGTAAACTCGAGTCAAGGAGGAGGGTTTAAGGACACATGGATTCTCTCGCAATAAATAAACTCGACCGTCTGTTCTGGCTCGGGCGGTACACATCGCGCGTCATGATCGAAATCGATATCTTGGAAAAGGTTTACGACCAGATAATCGACGGACCTGATTACGACTATGTCGATTTCTGCCAGAAGCTCGAGATACCCAATGTATATACCAGCTCGGAAGACTTCACGCGCCGTTTCATTCTAGATAAAGAAGATCCATATTCGATCATCAGCAATATGAACTGCGCATACGATAACGCGATCATGCTGCGCGACACCATATCGTCGGGAGCACTTTCCTACATCGAGATGGCAACCAACACCATGGAGGCCATGGCAGAGGGGCGTATTACCCTTCTGGGGCTGGACGACGTGGTTGACGATCTCTATGCGTTCAGCGGCCGCATCGATGAAACACTGCTAGAATCTTCAAGCAGATATACGCTGAAATGCGGCAGCATTGTCGAAACCATAGATATGAGCATTCGCCTTAACTATCGACTAGACGAGCTAAGCGACAAACTAACGATGCTCAACTACCGCATGCAGCATATGCCGCTGCGCCGTGACGGAAAGCGCCTGACGATACTTCTGGATTTGGCACCTAACCCCGATCCGGTTCACAACAGGTTCATTCTGCTTGATTGCATCGAAGGCTTGTTCCCCGACGTATAAGCTGGGCCCGCCGAAGCATATTCTTTACGAGAAGCGCGCGCGGCCTATCAAGCTGCGCGCGTTCGCATATGCTAGGGCAATCGAGTAGAGGAGGAATCACCGGTTTTGAAGATGCTCGACTTCGATTTTTCCACGCGCATTGCTTTTAGCGAGCCAGTGCATGACCACTATTTTGTTTTGCGCTGTCTTCCGCGTACAAGCAGTGTATTGCGTGTGCATTCTGCAGAAGTGGTAACTGATCCCATATGTCATCTGTCCAAGCAAACGGACGGTCTTGGAAACACCTTATCTGTTGGCTCTCTGGTTGGTGATCACGATCATTTTGAATATGGGAGCCATGGTACCGTCGAGATAGATTTAACTTGCGCCAAGGCGGAAGAGCCCCATGCGCTGTTTCGATATCCATCGAGTCTCACAAGGCCAGATGAAGGAATAGAGTCTTTTGCGAGGGAAGCGTTCGGAACAATAACATCTGCAGATGCATCCCTTTGCACCGAGATCATGCATGCTGTTCATAAGGAGATGGAATACGTTCCGGGGAGCACAAATGTGCACACCACGGCAGCGGAGGCATTTTCCAAGAGGAGCGGGGTTTGCCAGGACTTCGCGCATATCACGATATCGATCATGAGGCTTATGGGTGTTCCGGTCCGCTACGTTAGCGGGTTGGCATATGGCGAGGGCGAGACCCATGCTTGGGTGGAAGCCAATATCGGCGGATTCTGGCATGGCTTCGACCCCACCAGAGATCAGCTTGTCAACGAGGAATATATACCGCTGGCTGTTGGTAGAGACTGGTCCGATTGCCCCATCGAAAGCGGGTCGTTCATAGGCTTGGCAAACCAAACGCAGATTGTAAACATGGTGGTTAAGGAGCACGAAGAGCAATGATGCATACCGTATCGAGCTACGAGATGGGCTTTGATGAGCACCTTAAAGTAGTGAAAAACCGCATTGTTCCTCTCGGAGCAGACGAAGATAGCCAGGATCTTCCCCGCATATGCGTTATCACCGGCATTCATGGTGACGAGCTCGAAGGCCAGTTCGCATGCTACGAGGTTGCAAGAAGGGTGGGCGAACATCCTGAGCATCTCACCGGAATAGTAGATATCTATCCTGCTCTAAACCCTCTTGGCATCGGTACGATTTCTCGTGGAATTCCGCAGTTCGACCTCGATATGAACCGTGTTTTTCCGGGACACAACGGCGCATCGCCTTATGAGTCCATAGCGGCGGACATCATAAACGACATCAAAGGCGCCACCATATGCCTCGATATTCATGCGAGCAACATTTACTTAAGAGAGCTTCCGCAAATTCGAATCAACGAAATCACAGCCGAGAAACTGGTTCCATGGGCCATGGAGGCTAATGTCGATTTCGTTTGGGTTCATGCAAATGCAACCGTGCTAAAGGGAACGCTGGCTTATAGCCTCAATGCGCTCGACACTCCAACGCTTGTAGTAGAGATGGGTGTCGGAATGCGAATTACCGAGGAGTATGGATTGCAGCTAGCGGATGGAATAATGAACCTGATGAAAATAGCTGGAATATGGTCGGGTCCGGTAAATCCCGTTAGAAAGCCGATTGTGAGTACCGACGGAGAGGTGGGATTCCTGAATGCAGACCAAGCGGGACTCTTCATGCCAGCTGCATATCATGATGCAAATGTTAGGAAAGGGCAGGTTGTAGGGCGAATTCTAGATCCTGCAACTGGGTCTTGCTTGCAGGAAATGAGAAGTCCGTCGGATGGTCTGTTGTTCACTCTAAGGGAATATCCCATCGTGTATCCAGGGTCTCTTATTGCAAGGGTTCTCAGCAAGAATTCGCAAGCTCCGATTGCCGATGGGGCTACATTCGACAATTCTTGCAGCCCGGAAGAGGGGAGGTAGCGGGTCATGCTAGAAAAGACGGTTTTCTCCACGCCTCTTCCGTATCGTGACAACCTAGAGGTCAAGGCATTTCTGTTTGGCATGGATGACCAAGGGTGCAAGCTTGGAGACGAGCTGGGGATAGGTGACATCAAGGGATTCGAAAAGGCAATTTGCGTTGTTGGCGGAATACGCGGCGACGAAGTGCAGCAAACATTCATATGCGCGAACCTGGTGCACAAGCTTCGCAGGATCGAAGAGCGGGGGAACCTTGTTCCGAACAAGCTGATCGCCGTGGTTCCCTGCGTGAATACTGCGTCCATGAACATACGCAAGAGGTTCTGGGTTGGCGACAACACGGATGTAAACCGCATGATGCCCGGATACGACAAAGGCGAGACCACGCAGCGTATTGCCGCGGGAGTGTTCGAAGAAGGTCAGGGTTTTTCGTATGGTGTTCATCTCTCGAGCTACTATCTTGAGGGAAACTACCTGCCCCATGCCCGCATAATGGTGGGAGTTGGCCTCCAGGATAATCACGGCGCAGACTTTGGCCTGCCCTATGTGCTAAGGCATGTGCCTGGCTCTTTCGACACCACGACCCTGCATTACAACTGGCGTCTATGGGATACCGAAGCGTACACGCTCTATACCATGGAAACCAAAACGCTAGATTACGAAGCAGCCGATCTTATGGACAGGGCGCTGCTGCGCTTTATGAACAACAGGGGCATCATAGACTACCCGGGTCACGGAGGGTTTCTCTCAACGGAGTTCAGCGAGCAAGCGCTCGTTCCGGTGCAGGCAGGTTGCGGAGGCTTCTTCAGGCCTCTGGTAAAACTGGGGGACATCGTGGCGGGGGGAGATGTAATCGCTCAGGTGATGGACCCACTGCGCGGCGAGGTGAAGGAATCCATTACCGCACCTAATGGGGGAGTCATCTTCTTCGAGTGCAGGACTCCGCTTGTGTACGAGGATACTCTGGCGTTTCAGATTGTCCCTCGCAGCGTTAACAAACTGGACGCGGATGAAGTAAGGGGAAATTTCCTAGATCCAGAGGCTTAAAGGGTTAACGATTCTGATTTTCAGAAGCAGTAGTCATGCGCTTTTGCGTGGGATTACGCTGTAAATACACATTCCAATGAAAATGCGCCACGTGCACTCCGCGCGTGGCGCATGCTTTTTTGTTGATTCAAGCGTTGTCTTCGCTCTTCGTGGCCCAAACGTCACCAGATTGTTTATTCAACAGGCATATTGTCTTTGTTCACTATCACGATTGTCGGCTGGAAGTTCTTTGCCTCAGCCTCGTCGACAAGTCCAAAAGCCATGATGATAACGGTATCGCCCACGCTGCAGCATTTCGCAGCCGCGCCGTTAAGGCATATGCATCCGGACCCAGGCTCTCCCGGAATTACATAGGTCTCAAGCCTTGCGCCATTATTCACGTCTGCAACGAGCACCTTTTCCCATTCGTATATGCCGGATTTCTCCATGAGGTCGGAATCTATGGTAATGCTGCCCACGTAATTTACGTTTGCGTCCGTTACCGTTGCTCTATGGATTTTGGATTTAAGCATGCTCAGCTGCATCGATTGTCTTCCCTTCAAGGGTTATACGCCAAAAATATCTTGGACTGGAAGGCCTTGAACTTGGTGTTCAGGTGTGTTTGGGTATCAGATTATACGCCGCGTGTTGGTTAAACGCCCATAAAAAGCAAGGATGATTCGGTTCGCCATCCGAATCATCCTTATAAGGGGGGGATATCTGCTAAGGAAGTCCACTATCTGCTACTGCCTGCAAACGTTAAGTTATATCCTTAAGCATGTACTAGTATGCTCCCTATTTGTTGAGAAATTGTGATGGGTTGATGTTCACTTGGTGGATTCAGACAACATAACTGCCGGATTATCTGTGCAAACAGTCTCCATAGCAATGTTGGTGTCGTATGATGGCGAGCCATTTTGCGGCTATGCGAAGCAGGAGGGACTCCTGACTGTCCAGGGCGAGTTGGAAAACGCTCTTCGAATAATATTCAGGAGAGATGTTCCAACTGTGTGTGCCGGCAGAACCGATGCTGGCGTCCATGCTATAGGGCAGGTTGTCAGCGCAGAGCTTTTCGATCGCGAGCTGTCGGACAGAACGCTGCGAAGTCTTGCCAGGTCTATCAACGCCCTCACGCACGATGGCGTGTTCGTGAAGAAGGTGGTTGTCGTACCCCGAGGGTTTTCGGCGAGGTTCGATGCCGATTGGCGAGAATATAGGTACAGGCTAACCTATGGTAACAATAGGCCAATGCTAACCAGTCCCTTCACCTGGTGGGTAAAATCCTCGAGAAACCTCGATATCGAGGCAATGTCGTTGGCAGCCAAATACATGGAGGGGGAGCACGACTTCAAGTCGTTTTGCGTTGCCCTGTCTGCCGTTGGGAAGAACACGGTGCGGCGCGTCAATTCCATCGACGTCTACAATGAGAGCGTGATGGGAGAGAACGGCATTGTTGTGAGAGTTGTTGGCACGGCTTTCCTGCATTCCATGGTCCGCACAATGGTTGGCACTCTCGTCGAGGTCGGTAGTGGCAGGCGAGACCCAAATTGGGTTCAAAATGTCATAGAAAAATGCGATAGAAGGGCTGCGGGCCCCACTGCACCTGCAAATGGCCTTGTATTTTGGCATGTTGAATACAAGGGGCTTCCAAATTTGTTCGCCGATTCTAATCAGGAGGACTAGTTGGCAAAGGGCAACGACATCGCCGAAGATGGGAAGTCTAGATCCAATTTCGCGCGCAGGAAAGCAACGGTGCTACAAAGCATTATGGCTGTCGTGGTGGCCGTGGCAATGAGCGTCGTTGTAATAACGGGAACTTTCCAGCTGCTTTTGACTCCTGTTCCCACCCAGGTATTCGCGTCTTGGGGTGTCGAAGACGATTTGTCCCCAATGGACCACGACTATCTTGTGAACATCGCATGCCAAACCCTTGCCTACTGCAACGCGGATCCCAACGCCCAGCTGCCTTTAGGCAGTAACGAGAGGACGCAATTCACTCCGAATGTCATGTCGCATCTCGACGATGTCACCGCTTTCTTCAGCGGCACAAAGGTGGCGTTCTGCATTGGCGCGGTGGCTCTGGCCATTGCCATCCTGGCGCTCTATGCAATTTGCAGGAAAGAGAGGGTGACTCGAGAACATGATGTTCGGGATGTCGCGCGACGCGGTTCCAATGACGAACCCCGAGGGCTTTCCGTGCGATGCGGCTCCAATGACGAACATCGGGGACTTCCCTTCAAAAGACTGATTGCCCGCTCGATGATTTCCTGCGCCTGTATAGTCATCGCAGTGGCAGTTGTGGTGGGGCTTGCGGCGGCGATAGATTTCTACGACCTATTCAATCTTCTGCACTCGCTCTTTTTCTCGTCGGGAAGCTGGCTTTTCAGCTACGATTCTCTTCTGATTTGCTCTCTTCCCCAACCTTTTTGGGAGGCAATGGGCGTGTTTTGGGGAATATTGATAGCCGTTGCCTGCGCGGCGCTCGCCATCGTGGGCATCCGGCTCAAGCGCAAAAACTCAATCAATCTCGCTTAGTAATCTCGTTTAGCCTGCTTTTTGCCGCGTCTTTCAAAGATTCCGGTTCATTTTCGAGCTCGCCTCTTAGCACGAGGTCCAGCAGCCATTTTAGCGTCGTGCCAATGATCGGACCCTTCTCGTATCCCAGCTCGGTCAGCTCCCTGCCGGAAATTCTCAGCCCACCCAAGTCTATGCATTCTCCGGAATCCAAGGCTTTCCTTGCGGACTTCTCGATTTCGTCGATCATGGTCACATATCCAGCGTACTTCGGGCTGTGCGCGGAGATGTCCGCTCGTTTTAGGTCCAGGATCTTGAAGAACACCTCCGGGGTGAGCTGCCCCATCCACATCCTCACGCAATAATCGCTGGGGTCGAAATGGGTATCGTGCATCTCGATGATTTTAGATGTCTCGCCTATCAGCTTCCCGGTAAGCCTCAATCGCTTCATTATGCTTCTGCAGATTCGCGCCGATACCTGCGCATGTCCCTCGAATCTTCTGTCTCCCTTCGAGGGGTCTTCCACTTCGGGCTTGCCAAAGTCGTGGAAAAGAGTGGCAAACCTCGTTGCAGCGTCGTTTGACCTTTGGTTTTGTAGAGCAACGAGAGAATGCTCCCACGCATCGTAGATGTGGCGCTCGCTTTTCTGGTCAAGGCCAACCATCGGACGTATCTCCGGGATAAAAACCTCGAACACCTCTCGGTAATCTCGTAGCACGCTGGCGGCATTGGTGCCGGCGATCAAACCAGAGAATTCCTTGCCAATTCTCTCCGGCGAGATTTTCTTGAGAAGCTCGCGTTTCTCAACCAGGCTATCCGACGTGTTGTCCTCTATGGAAAAGCCAAGTTGGGACGAGAACCTCAGTGCCCTCAGGATTCTCAACGCGTCTTCCGAAAATCTTCTATCCGGATCTCCCACGCAGCGTATCGTCTTGGCTTCAAGGTCCAGTCTTCCGCCAAATGGGTCGATGAGCCCCCTTTTCGAATTGAACGCCATTGCGTTTACCGTGAAGTCGCGTCTTGCGAGGTCTTCTTCGATGCTTGTGGAGAACCTAACGCTATCGGGGTGCCTCGAGTCCGTGTAAGACCCGTCAACTCTATATGTGGTGACTTCGAAAGGGGTCCCATCTACTACAGCGGTAACGGTGCCGTGCTTGATTCCGGTTGGATAGACCGCGAACCCCGCATCCTGCAAATATTGCATGGTTAGGTTGGCAGGGCACGAAGTCGTGATGTCTACGTCCGCACCCTGCCTACCCAGCATCTCGTCTCTAACGGAGCCTCCAACCATGAATGCTTCATGCCCGTGCTCCTCGAGGGCGTCTATCAAGCGCTGCGCGTTATGTGGAATTACAAGGCCCATTCCCCATCCTCGAAAATCTTGACTTGCCTTCCATCGGGGGTAGTTCCCACTATAGATATATCTTTGGTGCCCACCATGAAGTCTACATGGGTGGCGCTGTCGTTCAATCCGTGATCTTTCAGCTCGTCCTTGCTCATTTGCAGACCGTTTTCAATGCACTCCGGGAAGCTCTTCCCTAAAGCCATGTGGCACGATGCGTTCTCGTCGTACAAGGTGCTGTAGAACAGTATCCCGGTTTGCCTTATCGGGGAAGTGTAGGGAACGAGAGAAATCTCTCCCAGCCTCTTCGACCCGTCATCTGTGTTTATGATGCTCGCAAGCATCTCCTTGCCGGTCTTCGCATCGAAATCCACAGCCTGTCCGTTCTCGAAACGAATCCAGAAATCCTCGATCAGATTGCCCTGATGAACCAATGGTAGCGCGCTGTGAACCACTCCGTTGGCAGTGTTCATGTCGGGCGAAGTGTAGATTTCCTCGGTAGGCATATTTGGGAAGAATGTTCTTCCGTCCACCGTCTTGCCGGCTCCACCTTCCCAAATGGAGTTCTTCGGGAGGCCGATCGTAAAGTCCGTTCCTATTGAGTTCGTGTAGTGGAGACTTTCGAACTCATATCCGTTTAGAATAGACTTCTTTTCCTCAAAGCTGGCGTCGTGATCTTCCCATGCCTTTTCGGGGTTGTCATTATCAGCCCTTGCGGTATGTATTATGGCGTCCCACAGTTTTTGCACGGCTTCTTCTTCGCCGAGGTTCGGGAAAACCTTGCGCGCCCATGCTGGTGACGCTGCCCCTACTATGCACCAGATGGTTTTTCCAAAGTCCAGGCAATCGTAGAATTCTGCACACGCCGTGTGGCTTGCCATGACGTTCGCCATCATCTTCGCAGGGTCGACACCCTTCATAAGCTCTGGATCTTGAGACTCTATAGTTAGAATAGCCGCACCATTTCTAGCCATTGAGTTGTTGAGCAACGCAGCCCATTCTGGAAATTTCTCGAACTCCACCACTGGACAATATTCAAATGCCATTTTGGAAATGGCTTCGTCTGTCCATTTGACCGTGACTCTCTTGCATCCGGCTTCGTATGCTTCCTCTGCAACTAGCCGTACAAAATCCCTGCAATCGATAGAAGCCGATATCAATAGCTCCTGGCCTTTTCTCAAATCGCATCCTTTTCTGACCACCAAACGGGCATATCCACGCAGTCTCTGGGCGAACGGTATGCTCGATTCAAAATTGAAATCCGTTTTATTTTCCCCGGTGATTGCAGTAAAAGAGCCGGTATTTGATGTATCGGGATTAGCGTAAGAATCGCGGTTTTCCATGTTCATGAGAATTTTCCCGCCTTTCGTGAAAATAGTTGTTGACTCCCCGCCCCATCCGAAGTTTAATTCTCGTTGTCCCAAGACGGGGCCGCGTGCCGGACGGGCGCGCGGAACCATCCGGAGGGGCGGCCGAGAGCCGCTCGCCGGCCGCCGGCGGGGATCCCCGGGAAGGGGGGTTGACGCCGCGGGCGGATGGGGCTAGAGTATTTACCCGCGCCGCTCGTGAG
>CADBOM010000149.1 GCA_902796325.1 uncultured Coriobacteriaceae bacterium | reverse complement strand
TAATTGGGCTTACAAAGACGATATTCTTTCGGGATATGTAACGGACCTGATAGGCTTCTTGCTTGGTGAGGAAGACATAAATGGCGACACCGAGGTTTCGGTATCGTTTGTCACCACGGATAAGATCCACGAGCTTAACAAGCAATACCGCGATGTTGATCGTCCAACCGATGTTCTTTCGTTCCCATGCGATACCCCCGAGGAGACCCCTGACGAGCTCACCGAGCTGGGTGATCTTGTTTTATCCCCCGAGGTAATCAGCGCTCAATCGAAGGAGTATGGCACCAGCTATCTGCAGGAACTCACGTTGCTGATCACACACGGCACGCTGCATTTGCTTGGATATGACCATATCGAGGACGACGATGCCGAGAAGATGCAGCGCCGCGAGCGCGAGCTTCTCGAGGCTTGGGAAAAGATTAGCTAGATGAGCGACAAGCCTGGTCCCGAGCGCTCGGATCGCTTGGATCAAGAACACGGCAAACCCGACACCAGCGGCTTTGGCGGATTCGTGCGCTCGTTTGCGTACGCTTTCTCTGGAATAAAGCAGGCTTTTTCTGGTGAGCGCAATATCAAGGTGGACGTTGGATTTGCCATCTTCGCCATAATCATGTGCGTTGTGCTCCGCTGCACTTATATCGAGTGGATTATCGTCATTCTACTCATTGGCTTGGTGATTGCAGCCGAGATGATCAACACATCCATCGAGGCCGTGGTAGACTTGGCTTCTCCACAATACAATCCGCTGGCAAAGCGGGCCAAAGATGTCGCGGCAGCGGCAGTTTTGGTATTGGCCATCACTTCTGCGATAGTTGGAATTATCATATTCGTAACAGCATTTCTGCGTCTGATATAGTAGCGATTGCTGCAAAGCGTAGCGTTTGCTGCAAAGCGTGGCGGCAGCAGCAACGAGTATCGGCGGCTGCTGCATAACGCAGCGTAGTAGACGCATGAAACAGCTCGCACATACACGAACGCAGTTCTAGTTGCAGTTGCAGCTCTGGCTGCAGTGCATAAAGTAACTTGACTCGCGCCCTTTTGAATAGAGGAACCCATGTCCGATGAATCTGTAGAGAATAGAGAGTTCCGCAGCGGTTTTGTAACCCTGGCGGGAAGGCCGAACGCCGGCAAGTCCACGCTTCTAAATGCGGTGATGGGCGAGAAGCTGGCAATCACCTCAAACGTGGCGCAAACTACCCGTCATAGAATTCGCGCGATATACGACACCGACGACATGCAGATGGTGCTCGTGGACACACCGGGTATCCACAAGCCGCACGATCCACTGGGCGAGGAGCTAAATTACTCCGCCATGCAGGGTTTGCAGGATGTGGATGTGGTGGCATTCGTGCTGGATGCCAGCGAGCCTCTCGGCAAGGGCGACATCTATGTTCTGCGCGAGCTGGCAAAGCTCGACTCCAAGAAAATTCTCGTCGTTAACAAGCTCGATCTCGTGAATCAGGAGAAGGCCGCCAAGCAGATCGAGAAAGCCCAGGCCTATCTCGACTTCGACGACATCGTGGCATGCTCCGCCCTCAGAGGATTCAACGTAGATGGCTTCATCGAGGCCGTGCGTCGCTTGCTGCCGGAGGGACCGAGGTGGTTCCCGGAGGGAATGGACACCGACCAGCCAACCGAAGTTGTGGTGGCCGAGTTTATCCGTGAGAAGATCCTGCATATGACGCATGATGAAGTGCCGCATTCGATTGGCGTGAAAGTCGATCATCTGGATTACGACGAGGATAAGGACATGTACTTCGTAGAGGCTTCGATTTACGTGGACAGGGAGTCTCAGAAGGGCATCGTGATCGGCAAAGGCGGCGAGGGCATTAAGAAGATCGGAACTGCAGCCCGCAAGGACATCGAGACGTTCCTCGGAGCTCATTGCAATCTGGACCTTATCGTGAAGGTCAAGCACAACTGGCGTCAGGATGCCACCCAGATAAGGAAGTTCGGCTACGGCGAGGGCCTGTAACTGGTCTGAAGCATTGATGGCCTGTAACGAGTTTGCAGCGCCGAGGGCCTGAAGCGGGCCTGAAGCGCTGAGGGCCTGCGTTGGCAGCCTGCGCCAGTAGCCTGCGCTGGATGCGCCGGCGGCTCGCGCGGGTAGCCTGACCGGCGGCTCGGGCAGAAAGCCAATCGGAGACAAGCCCCAGCTGACCTTCTAGCGGGCCTAGCCTCAACACCCCTAATTCGCATCTGTTAAATCAAGCAAAGGTAACTTATCTAAATGCCAACGTACAAGACAAAGGCAATGGTCCTAAAGAAGACCAAGCTCAAGGAAGCCGACCTCATTCTCACCCTGCTCGCGGAGAACGGATCCCAAATTCGCTGTGTTGCCAAGGGTGCGAGAAAGCCAGGGTCGAGATTCTCGGCCAGGCTTGAGGTTTTCTCCGTCGTGGACCTCCTGCTTTACAAGGGCAAGAACCTCGACACCATAACCGAAGTCGAATGCCTTGAGACAAACGAAGCTTGCAGGACCGACATCGAGAAGCTGTCCTATGGCGCTGTTATGGCCGAGTTGGTTGAGAAAACCGCACTCGAAGGCCAGGAGATGCCGGTGCTCTTCCCAATCACGAAAACTGCAGTAGCCGCTTTGGGAGAGGCCGACACCAGAGCTTTGCCATTTGTAACATCGGCGTTCTTGATAAAGACCCTATCGTTTTTGGGGTACAAGCCCTCGTTTGATAATTGCGTGATTTGCGGAAACGATAGAAGCGAGATTTTGAGTGCTGCTGGCGCAAATGGCGGCGCCGATGCGAGCGCGGGTGCAAACGCGGGAGCAGATGGCGCAGGTGCAAATGGCGTTTTTTCATACAGCGCTGGCGGATGGGTGTGCCCCGAATGTGCTTCTGTGGGCGAGATTGGCAAGGATGATATAGCCGATACGCTAGTTGTGGACTGGGTGCGGGCGCTTCTTGGGATGAAGTTCTCGGAAATCCTCAAGACTTTTGGACCCGAAGGCGAGGATGGAGTTAGCGGCGCAACCAACAGCCTTGCAGGCCAGCTCCTCACATTCTGCGAGCATTGGATGGCTGTGCATCTGGGGCTTAGACTTAAGTCGCTGGGATACCTATCGAGGCTGAGGTCGTAGATCGAGCTGAAGTGAGCGGGTCATGTTGGCGCCCGCCAAGTAGTAAAGAAAATCGATGGGGCACCGGAAACGATTCCAGTGCCCCATCTTTTTGCACCATCACAAGTCGAGCCTATTCTAGGCTCCTGCGTTTATGTCGTGCACATCTAAAGCATGTGTATCTGAGCGAAGCTTCTAAATCAGGCGTCTAGGCTGAACAGGCTGAACTTAAGCCAGCTCGGCATGCTTCTGGGCAAACTTCTTGCGATAGATTCCCATGAACACCAACGCTGCAACAATCGTGGCAATGGTGAAGATAACCATGAGAAGGGTGAGCGACTGCCAGGTTCCAAATGCTCCCTGAACAATGCCCACGAGAATGGTTGCCATAACTCCAGCAAGGTTGGAGAAGATGGCCAGCACTCCCATGCCTGCGGAGAGCTGCTCGGGCGAATCCACAACCTCTGGCAGCATTGCGAAGCATACGGGCGGGTACATCTGCGAAACGATTCCGTAGATGATGAGGTAAGGTGCAACGATGCCTACGTTTGGCATGTTAAACATGGCGATTCCAACGAGACCCGTGAGAATCGAAATCACCAGGTTGAGTACGCCGTATCCCTTGTTTGGAATCTTGTTGAGCACGAAGCCCCAGATGAAGTTCATAGCCAGCATGACGTAAGTGGTAACCGAAGACAGCAGGTTAGCAGAGCCAAGGTCCATGCCAAGGCCAGACTGCTCCACAGGTGAGTTGAGGTAAGTGGGGTAGTAGTTTCCATATGCTGCGGTGATGAAGCCGTAAACCAGGAACATGATGATGAGCATCCACACTGCGGGGAGCTTGAGTCCGTCGGAGAACTTGGCCTTCTTCTGACCCTCGGCCTGAGGTGCTGCTTCGAGGAACGAGTTCTCGGGCTTTGGCATTCTAACGAAGATCAGGCAAAGGATCAGGCTGATGATCAGCAGGATTGCAATCATCCACCAAACGTAGATGAATCCATATGGGTTCACGGTGCCGGTGCTGGGATCGATGCCTGCAATCATGAAAAGTGGGGTGGACACCAGCAGGATGATCATCATTGCGACGGATACCCATGCGGTTGAAATGGAATTGGGGAGTCCGCGCTTCTCTGCTGGGAACCATGCGGTTACGAGCATAGGGCCGTTAACGGTCCACATTCCATAGACGAAGGCTCCAAGTCCTCCAACAGCCATGAATGCCACGAAGCTGGCACCAGCGTTGATCATGATGATCTGCAGGAAAGTGGAGATGATGCTGATGACCATGATTAGAATCATGAGCCTGCGCGGTCCCATTTTTGCCAATGCGATTCCGGAGGGGATTGCTCCTACGATGGCGAGTGCTCCAACGATTCCGGTAACGGAACCATACTCGGCAATGCCAACTCCGAAGTACTGCATCATCAACGGGGCTGTGGAAATTGCCTTGAAGGTAACCATCGCGACTACCAGAGAGCAGAGAATCGAGATGATGGTTACGAGCCAGGCCTGCCCCTTCTTGAATGTAGGTGCGGTTGCGCTCATTGCTAACCTCTTTCTAAACGGACGTACAAAAACGGATGTGCAGGTTGGGATAAAACGAAAGCGCGGTTCATCACAAAATCTACACATTCAGTGCAGAGGTTAGGTTACAGCATGGAGGAGCTGCATTTGGATAATTTGTTTTGCAACTAGTAATTTACGATTGTAAGTAAGAAATTTGCGCCACGACTAAAATAATCTTTACAAATGTATAAAGTTAAGCAACGTTGACGTTGAAAACAAACAGTCGATGTTGTCCAGCACCGATGTAAAACGTCGATGTCCAACGCGGCCTCTGAGGATACCCAGCTGAAGTATTCGGTGCTATGGGATAGCGCGGGCAACCGTCAATCGCAAACACCGATGGTTGAACAAGCATGCGATAAGCGGCGGGAAACGTAGGCGCTGCGGTAAGCGCTGTGCAATTTCAGGGTACAAAAACAAGGAGCCGGATCTTTTTAAGATCCGGCTCCTCTGTTCATCAGAGATATGTGATGGGGACTATCTCGAGAATCACTATTTCATCAAGCTTGCAAACTAAGCTGCGACCTCATCGTTTGCATGACGAGCAGCGAACTTCTTCCTGTAGATCGGGATAAGAATGACAGCTGCAACGATTCCGATGATGGTAACAACGATGTTGGGCATAAGTGCGGTGCCCCATCCAGCAGCTGCGCAGTTACCGACAATAGCAGTTGCTGCGGTACCAACGAGGTTGGAAACCAGGGACAGCAGGCCGGTGATAACCGAAGCCTCTGCCATGGAGCTCGAAATCTCGGGCACGATTGTGAAGCACACTGGCGGGAACAGCCTGGAAACGAGACCCCAGAACACCATGAACGGGATAACGGCTCCAACGCCCGGAAGGACGAACATCATGCAGCCTGCAACACCGGTGAGGATGATGACCACGAGGTTGAGGATGTCGTAGTGCTTGTTGGGGATGACGTTGAGGATGAAGCCCCAGACAAATCCGAAGATAACCATGACATAGGAGGAGACAGAGGTTGCAGCGTTAGCGTCTGCAAGGCTCATGCCAAGTCCGCCCATCGTAGGATCATCAGCGGCGAAAGTCGGGAAGTAGTTACCAAATGCTGCGGTACCAAATCCGAATGCGATGAAGAGGAGCATGAGCATCCAGCATCCGCCATTCTTCAGGCCGTCGGACATCTTTGCCTTAGGAGCATTGGGATCCTGCTTCTCGAGGAAGTTGTTCTCGGCGCCTGGCATCTTTGCGAAGACGAGCAGCAGCACGAAACCAACAGCCATGAGGATGAGGAGGAACCACCAAATGTTAACCCAAGCCAGTGGGTTGGCATCGCCGCCACCGAGAGCAACCAGCGGGTTGGAAACGGTGAGGACGATCAGCATTGCGAAGGAAATCCAAGTAGCTGCGATGGAGTTCGGCAGTCCGCGCTTCTCGGACGGGAACCACATCGAAATAACGATTGGAGGTGCGGTCATCCAAGCACCATAAGCGAGGGTGCCGAAGAGGTTGGCGAACATGAACACCTCGAAGCTGGATCCTGCATAAGCGCAGATAACCTGGAGCAGCGTGGAGATGAAGAACAGGATCACGCACCAGATCATGAGCTTACGGGGACCAAACTTTGCCTGGATGGGGCCGGAAGCAAGAGCTCCGACCAAGGTGAATAGCGAAACGATAGCAGAAACGTTTCCGTATTCTGCAATTCCCACTCCGAAGTAAGCGGTGAGCAGTGGGACGACCGTCATCTGCCTGAAGGTGACGATACCAGCGAAGGTTGCGACTATGATGACGACGATCGCCACGAGCCACGCCTTCTTGGCGTTATAGACTGGCGCTGAAGCAGCCATAAACCCCTCTCTTTCTACGAACAAAAAACAAATCCCATCACAGAACGTTCACAAACCCAGAAGTCAAGTAAAGAATAAACGGCATCACTTAACTAAGGATGTTTGTCCTAGCAGATGACTATAACGGGTAAAGACTGAAATTTCATTGGAAAAGTGCGGGTGTGGTCAATATAAGCTGTTTTAGGTTGGTAAAAGGGCCTAAATATTAATTAGAACCTTGAAACTGAAAGTTCCCATTTCTTAAAAGTATTTCAAATGTAAAAACTTCGCGGATTATCGGCAATTATCTTGACCTCAAATACTATTAACCTTTTTAGAAATGATTGAAGTTTTGCTGAATGGAAACTAATTTCCCTTGTTAATTTTTAAACTTGAAGTATGTTGAGGGTCCGCTTTATGCACTGGTATTGATTTGTGGTGCGAAATCTACAGCACGATACCAGAAGAGCAGCGATAACGGGAAACATCAGCCAGCAAAAGCCAGCCAGCAGAATACATAGTGTGAGACCAAGCTCTGGCAATGATACGCGTAATGCGCGTGATGCGCGGGCGCTATGGCAGATACGCGAAAGGGGCGCCAGACCTTGTAGGTCCGACGCCCCTAAACTGTGGGAGGTTGTCTTATGTTGCGCTGTGTGCAAACCTCTCAGTTTTTCTTGCTGTCACACATCCACCGCATATATATAAGTGCGGTGGATGCGGCTTGCAGGCAGCTCGAACAGCTCAAGCCAATCGCATTTGCGTGACGCTAGGCGGTTGCGGGAGTTGCCTCCTTCTCGGCCTCGTCTTTGGCAATCTGCTCTGCAGCTCTTGCCTGGAGGGTGCTCCAGCGCTTTCTCCAAACGATGATCAGAGCAATGCCGAGTACGATAGCGCCGATCGCGCAGATGCTCAGCGGGATGGTGAGTGCGCTCCAGTTGCCAAAGACGTCGCGCAGACGGCCGTTGATCATACCGGAGACGGAACCAGCGATGTTCATAACGCAGGACAGAAGTCCGAGGGCTGTCGAGAGCTCTTTAGGCGAATCGCAGAACTCCGGCATAAGCGTGTATGTGATGCAGGGATAGAGTTCCTGGGTGCAACCGTAGGTGATGAGGAACGGTACGAAGAATGCGGTGCTGGGCATTCTGAACAGGAACCAGTCGTTGAAGGCGATCATTGCGATAACGACAGCCAGCAGGATCCACCACTTGCCGCGGTTGATCTTGGTGAGCAGCCATCCAACGATGAGCGATACCGCAATCATTGCGTAGGACACTGCGGTGGACATCATATTGGCGTCCGCAGGAGGAACGCTGAATCCTCCGAGCTCTGCAGGAGACTCGATGTAGGTGGGCCAATAAGTGGCGAATGCGCCAGATGCCCAAGAGTAGCAAACGAATACGAGAACCAACAGCCAAACGCCCAGGTTGGTGAATCCGTCCCTTGCGCGACCTTCGTTGAAGTTCTGGGAAGTTCCGGCCTCGGTGCCCTCGGTTGCGGCGTTAACGCCCAGCCAGGACTCTTCTGGTTTCGGCATTCTGAGGAACAGGAAGGCAAGTACGGTCATAAGGATGGTGAAGAAGTATCCGAAGAGCATGACGGGAATCCAGCCTGCGGGGCTCTGGCCGAAGCAAGCTGCGATCTCTTCAGGAGTGAATCCGTCCATCGGAGCCAGGGAAATAAGCCAGCTGGAAGCGAACAGGATGATCATGAGCGACAGCGGGACGAACATTCCGCAGCAACCCATTGGCAGCGAGCGCTTCTGAGGCGGGAACCACATGTTCACTAACATCGTTCCCGCAACGGATACGCATCCCCAAGCAAGACCTCCGTAGCACCCGATTGCTGTGAACACGATGAAGTTGGCGGCGCGTCCCATGATGATGAGGTAAATCAGAGGAACGGTGCCAGCTATGACTGACAGGAGCATGCATCCAAGGAACAGCTTGCGGGCTCCGAATTTGCCCATTAGCAAGCCTCCTGGAATACCCGAGATGATCGAGATGAGTCCAAACACACTCACAAGACCAAAGGTTGTGTAATCCATATTGAAGTAGACGATCTTCAAGATGGTAGTGGTCATGCCTTGGTACATACCAAGTCCAAATGTAACGCTACTCAGCACTTGGATGATGGTAACGACCCAGGCCATTTTCCGGTTGAAAACCGGCGCAGTGGCAGTCATAGTGGAACGCTCCTTCCTTGAATTCCAACAGCTTGCCTTCTTGCAATCAGCGCATGTGGCAGATTCCCCTTGCCATATAAACTGGTCACCTATCTAGCAAAATCGTTCAATTGCCCGACCGGGTCAATAGAAAATTGAATGATTTAAAAATTAAACGGGATAAAAGACGCGATTGTTTCTAACAAGTTAAGTTAAGGCGCTTAAATTTAAACATGCTCAAAAAAATTAACTGCAATTGTAAAGATTAGAAAACAGCCGGTCGAAGCCCAAAAAAGTGAACAAATAAACCAATATGTAAAGCTATTTAGAGGCACCCGGTTCTTCAAAGGCGCTGGAGGCCACTTGAGCTCCATAGGTTAGGGAATTTTTGTGACTTACGAGTGCAGCGCAACGCACCTGAGTGGTTGTACGGCAGCGCGTTTGAAACAAGGAGAGGGCGCCGGATGCGGG
>CADBOM010000148.1 GCA_902796325.1 uncultured Coriobacteriaceae bacterium | reverse complement strand
GGAATAGTAATCGTGGCCCAGCCGCAAGTGTTCGTCATCGGAATCTCGATAATCATCGGCATCTACGTGCTCATCATGGGATTCGCGCAGCTGTTTGCCTCAAACGCAATCAAGAACATCGGAATACAGGGCTCCAATGCCGCCATGATTGGGGCAATCCTCACTATAATCCTTGGTGTTCTCATGCTGATCGTGCCGCTCGCTGCAGCGGGAGCCACGATGGTCCTCGGAGGAATCTCGCTTATCTATGCGGGAGTCGTGTGCATCGTCGACGCCTATCGCAGATACAAATACAACGTCACGCTTTAGGATTGCACCGAAGGAAAGCTTGACGAGACCGGCTTGAGTAACATCTGGTGCCAGCAATACCCGCAAACCCGTAAGCCCGTAATAGAAAAGGTCCGCAGCTTCGAGCATGAATGCTGCGGACCTCATTGTATGCGGTTCAAATAGTGGAAATGGAACGAAAAGGTCCCTGATAAAGGCCTTAAGCCCTCGCCACTCCGGTGTCACGAGCAGCCTTTGCAACTGCGGACGAAACGGCTTCTGCCACAGCTGGATCGAGAGCGCTTGGAATGATGTATTCGGCGCTGCGCTTATCGTCCGTCACAAGACCAGCGATTGCACGGGCAGCTGCGAGCTTCATGTCGTAGTTGATGTCGCGGGCACGCACCGAGAGAGCTCCCTTGAAGATGCCCGGGAAGCACAGAAGGTTGTTGATCTGGTTGGGATTGTCGCTCCTGCCCGTTCCCATGACGGCAACGCCGGCGGCCTTTGCCTCGTCGTATGCAATCTCAGGGGTTGGGTTGGCCATTGCAAACACGATAGGATCCTTGGCCATCGTGTGAATCATCTCAGGGGTGAGGGCACCTGCAACAGAGACTCCGATGAACACGTCTGCCCCCACAACAGCGTCGGCAAGCTCGCCCTTGATCTGGCGCGGATTGGTAATCTTGGCAAGTTCGATCTTCTGATTCCTGTTGTACTCGCGGCCCTCGTACACGATTCCATGGCTATCGCATGCAACGATGTCCTTGACGCCTGCGTGAACCAGCATCTTGATGATTGCCGTTCCAGCTGCTCCCGGACCATTGAGTACCACGTGCACGTCCTCGATCTTCTTGCCAACGACCTTCAGCGCATTGAGGAATGCAGCGGTTACAACAATGGCAGTTCCGTGCTGGTCGTCATGGAACACCGGGATATCCAGTTCTTTCTCAAGAGTCTGCTCGATCTCGAAGCAATCCGGAGATTTGATGTCCTCCAGATTGATTCCTCCGAAAGTTGGAGCGATGAATCGGACAGCCTGGATAACCTCCTCGGGGGTCTTCGCGTCGATGCATACCGGGAAAGCATCCACGCCACCAAAGCGCTTGAACAGGACGGCCTTGCCCTCCATAACGGGCATGGCCGCGGTTGGGCCGATGTTGCCAAGGCCGAGCACTGCGGTTCCGTTCGAGACCACCGCTATGGTATTTGACTTGCAAGTATATTTGTAAGCGTCATCCGGGTTTTCCGCAATCTTGCGACACGGCTCGGCAACACCTGGGGTGTATGCAACAGAGAGGTCGTCGACAGTCTCGATAGGCTGCTTGCTAACAACCTCGACCTTGCCGTGCGTTGCCTCGTGACGTATAAGTGCTTCCTTGTAGAAATCCATAATGGACCTTCCTAGACGACTTCTTCCTAGATAAACTCTGCGCTCAAAACAATGTTCGAGAGAACCAGCGTTCGAACCAGTCAATGTTCAAACGCTTGAAGAATATCACTCGTTGATTTCGATGGCGTTTAAGTTGGGCGTATTGCTCCATCTACAGCACCATATGCGCCGAGACCGGGCAGGTGGACTCGCCATGCAATCACACATGGCAACCTTCTCCGCAATCTCAACATGACAGTCCTGCATGACCACCACAACACGGCAACATCGCACTTCCATCCCAACACGCTGCCATGTTGCTCTCTGGCCCCGGCTACTCAACTCCCGGTTACTCAGCATCCAGGTAGTCGTGACCCATGGCATCGGCGGCGACAATCGCAGCCTTCACCGCGTCAACATCCACCGTCTTGGTGATGTGATGGATAGAGTCATCGGAATTGGCGATGCTCGCAGCCAGCTCCAGCTCCTCATCGGTAATTCCGCCCTCGTATCCGAGCTGTTCCAACGTTATCGGGAGCCCAACGCTGTTGAGGAAGTCGATGATCTGCCAAAGCTGCTCCTCCGATGCGTCGATCAGCACCAAATGGGCGATGGTAGAGAAGGCCACGAACTCGCCATGCATGTGCCCGGCAGTGCGCGGATTTGCGGAGAGTCCGTTATTGATGCTATGGGCACCTGAGGTTCCACCGCTCTCGAATCCAAGACCAGAGAGCAGAATGTTGGCTTCCACCACATCTTCGAATGCACGGGTTACCACATGACGGGTGTTTGCCAGATATGCCTTGTATCCGCTCTCCATCAGTGTTTTGTAGCACTGCTCCGCTATCGCATGGGCCGCAAGCGTGATCCTAGATCCCACGAAGTTTGGGCCGTCGGTCTCATAAAGAGCCTGCATTTCCAGATATGTTGCAAGGGCATCTCCCATACCGGTTGCCAACAAATGCGCAGGTGCCGTTGCGATTATCTGGCTATCTACCAACACGATGTCTGGATTGCGATCGAGCTTGAGCAGAAAATCCATGCCGCCCTCGGGCTTGTACACCACGGAAAGGGCGCTGCACGGTGCATCGCTCGACGCATTGGTTGGAGCCACCATCACCGGAAGACCCGCATAATGCGCAACTGCCTTTGCGGTGTCCAGAACCTTGCCGCCCCCAAGTCCAAGCACAAGATCCGCACTGACCTCCTTCGCAATACCCACCAAGCGGTCTATCTCGTCCTTCGTGCACTCTCCGCAGAAAACCTCTTCAACGAAATTCTGGTTGGGTGCGTCTGCACGGCTCTTCTCTATGGAGTCATGGAGACGCTTCTTTCCTCCCTGGCTCTCGATCAGCAGGACAGTGTCTCCATAGCTGGAGGTATATTGTGCAAGATGGGACAAAGCTCCATTGCCCTGCACGTAGCGGCTAGGTGATACGAACACTCGATCAAGCATTACAGGCTCCTTTGACTTCTAGATGAATCGGAATGTTGTGTTGGTGCCATTATGTTCGAAAACCATGCGTGCTTCATTGATGACGTGGAATCTGCAGAAAATTGCAACGTACCAGGCTCTTGGAAATTCTCGGTAAACCACACGCGAAACCCGCACCAACAGAATCGTAGCAGCAGTTTGGGGAACGTCAAAGCACCTTGACGTTCCCCATATGAGAGAGCCAGCTATAAACCGACCCGTTGTATTTCTCATCCACCGCTATACCAGCATTGTCGCTTCTAGCTCACGCATGGTTAGCAACTTAAGCTGTCGCAGCTCTATGCTGTAGCCGCCATATCTTTAGAGAGCTCCTCAAGGATCGCATCTATCGCGCTTGCGAGCTCGCTACTGCTAGCCGAGTTGGTTCCAAAGGCGGTTGATGTTCCGTAATACGAGTCGAATGCCGTGCGATCGATGTTTGGATTCTGAATCTCGTTGGCATCGGTGGTAGCAATCGTGGTGCCATAAGAACCGAGCACTGTAACCGTTATGCTGCTGGTTCCCGATACCAGGGTGTTTCCGCTGGCATCTACGATGTTTACCTGGTTGCCGCTAGCATCTACAACCTGTCCGCCTTCTGCAACGTTGAGATTTGTAACCGTGGAATCTCCCGTTACGGTCCAGGTCGAGGTGCCATCTACGTTAACCGTGATGTTGTCTTCTGCAGTTTGGGTAGCAGATGCGTTGGAAGTAATCGACGACGCGCCGGTCCACGAAGAATTCTGGAGCAGATATATATCTGCGGTGGATATGGAGTCGGCAGTCACGTTGCCATTCAGCGTCTGGCTTATTCCGGTGAAGTTAACCGTGGCACCGTTGCTTCCGGCAGTACCCCAGTTATTGGAGTCGTTGCCCTCAACCTGCAGCAAGTTGGCATTCGTGGAGTCAAAATCAAGCGTGGTGTTCGATAGAACGATGTTGGCCGTGGTATTGGTGGAATAGAACATTGCACCGCTTTGAATTGCGCTCGAGAGCGTGGAATTCACCGCTTGGAACAAAGCAGCCTCGCCGGTTGTGGACTCTGCATCTCCCGATGTCGACTGATAGATGATCACTCCGTCGGCAATTGGGTCGCTTGCCGTCTTATCCGTCTGCGTGGACGTGAGGGTGGAGTTCGAGATCATTATCGTGTTCAGACCCTCCATGCCGGAAATCTGGCTTCCGGTGGAGGTTCCGGTAATGCCATCGACCTCGATGTCCCCGGTTGAGTAGAGAACCGGGGAACCCGACCCAGCCGTGTTGATCGTGCTGTTGGTGAGCGATATGTTGCCGCCTCCCCTGTCGGTTGCTACACCCGCGCAATGGTCTCCCTGGGTGTCGATCGTCATCTGGTTGGCCACAATGGTTCCGTTATACGTTGCGTCTAGGCCGCGCGAGTTGCCCGCCGTGGTGGAAATCGTGTCGTTGTTCGCGTATACGGTTCCGGAATCAGTTGCGAAGATTCCATTAGAGCCTTCAGAAGTTGCCGACAGGCTGGAATCGGATATATACGCCATGCTGCCCTCGCCAACCGCAAGGAGTATGGAGTTTAGACCATAGAAATTGCAGTTGTCGCCATTTGTGTCGTCCCCGGATTTCTGAAGGGTGTCGCTGGTGACGGTGAGCGTTCCTCCGTTCTGTGCAAGAGCCGTGTTCTGATCGGCTTCGGTGGCAGATATGGTCTCTCCAGCAGAAGTGGTCTCCGTGCCATCCGCCGTTACGGCACCGCTGTAGGTTCCGCTGTAGTCGAAGCTCATGGTGTTGGCACCGCCTGCTCCGCCGCCCCCAGGCTGCCCACCGGGCTGCTGTCCAGAACCATCTCCGCCAGGCATAGAGGGCGGGGTGGAACCGTCAGGGCCGCCTTGTTGTCCCTGACCAGATGGTGCCTGGCCATCTCCGTCAAGCTCAGCCGCATAGGCAGATGCCGATATTCCCGCCGTGGCCAGCGTAATTGCCAGTCCGCAGAGAGCCAACCTTCTACCCAGGGATTTGGGAATCATATATCTTGCAGATGCCGCGGACCCACGGTATCCGTTTGCGTTTTTTCTAGTCTCGATGCTATTGGCAAGTTCCTTATGCTTATGCGATTTCATTTGTGACCTCCCTAATCGCTTGCCTTCGAGTTAGATGCTAAAGGGCTTACCTGAAACAAACCTTAAGTTCCTGAAAGCATTATCCAGCTCCAACCTTTCGCACTTCCAAACAGATTCCAACGCGTTTCCGATGCAATTCCAAGGCGAGTTCGATGCAATTCCAAAGCGAATTCATATCAGCTCCAAATCGATTCCAGAGCGTCCCAAGGTTTTGCGTGTTTAGTGCGAGACATACCTTATTTTTACCTTTACATTCGATAAGGGATTTTTGAGCTTCGCATATTTCAAATTTAGTTGACAAAGTTAATCATAGAAGACTCTTTTTCTTTACAAATGAAAACTATTGAAAAGCCAAAATGAATCGAAAATACTGGATATCGCGCGAAATTTCATAGGGTCTTCAGGCCTCGCCGTGCAATACGCATACCGTCGAAAGCGGCTCGGACGGATTGCGCTCGATGAACTTGTTAGCCCGTTTGTCTATATTATTGTATTTTTAATAATATGTTTAGGATAAGCAACAGCGAAGTAGCCAGGAGTTCTCGGAATTCCGCGCGGCGTGCACTATCGCCATCGTGGCTGCAATGCACGCCCCACAAGACATCGGGACCATATGCCCCGGTAACCGTCAGATTCCAAGGGAGGGAACTATGACAGAAGAAGTTGGCGTGAAGGCGAAGCCCACCGTGCTCAACACGGTTGCAGTACTGCTGTTCCAGTTCTGCGGTATGGGATTCGTAATCACCACGCCGATCATGCTGTACCTAATGCAGCACTTTGGTGAGACCGCTGGACCAATCCAGGAGGTACTGCCGATCACCCTGATCTCAACGTTGGTGACGTTGTTCACCGTCGTGGGAATCCTGCTTTC
>CADBOM010000147.1 GCA_902796325.1 uncultured Coriobacteriaceae bacterium | reverse complement strand
GCCACCTCAGAACAGGCTCAGCTGGCCACCATCGTCGCTAGCTTTCTCGGAATCTTCCGATGGTGCAACGTAAAGCTCCCCAAGCCCTTGCGCGGCAAGCTCGATGCCAGACCTATCGGCCAGCTCGGCATAATCCGGACCAAGCCACTGCATCACTTCATGCGGTTGAAGCACGATGGGCATTCTGTTATGAACGCCTCGCACGCAATCGTTTGGTTCCGTGGTTACCACTGAGAACCTCCCGTTTTGGCAAACGCCTGCCATGAACATGGGCTCGAAGTTCGGAAACTCAAACGAATAGTATCTCCTGTAAACGCGATGCCTGGGACCAGCCAACACCTTTTCGGATTCATGCAGCTCATAGAATCTCCAAGCAGGTACTATGCAACGTCCGTGCTCTATCGACCATTTCCACATTCCCTTGCCGCTCAAAGCGGACTCGATGCGGGTGTTGTATATGAGCTTCTGCTGCCAATCTTGCTTGTAGCCCCAAGTCAGCGTCGCAGGAACTACCGAGTGCTGCACGAGTTCCGAAGGCTGCGCGGGTCCCGGAAACTGCACGGGTTCCACAGACTGGCTATCGGGTGACCTCTTGGGAGTCCGTGGGAGGTTCTCGGAATTGTCCGCGCTCTCCAAGCAGCTTCTGGGAACAATGATGTTCACCTGTCTTCCCGGATACACGTCCTCGTGAGCATCCTCCCAATCGGCATTGCGCCCCTCATCTAAATCAGGGATATCCTTGTTGAAGAACTCGCTTTGAGAAGAGTCCGAGGGCCAAGCTCCCAGCCCAAAGCCAAAGCCCTCGATGGCTTCTTCGATTTCCTCGTAGGTAAGAGCCGTAAATCTTCCACACATTGAGCATCACCGGTTAGGCTATTAAAAGATGGACTGTTTCCATCAATGATAATGTTGTTTCTTGAAGAGTCTGTAAACCCAATTGCAAGCTGAAGATCTTCACGTGAAAGATTCGCTAGATACCCAGAACCAGCCCTCGCACGATGCTGGTGACACCAGGAAGAAAGCCATTGTGTGGTTTGCCAGGATAGCGTTTGCCGCGGTTTTCGTAATCAATGTGCAATGTGCGCTCCAGTACGTTATCTGGCCTCAGCTTTACACGTCGGGGTTTGGCCTCGCTGGAATACCAGGCAACGTTGCCGTGAGGGGCTTGGGAGTTGCATTTTTAATGTGGAACGCAACTTATCCGGCTGTAATCTGGAATCCGCTGCGGTTCAAAGCCCTGTCCAATGTGGTAATAGCGCAGCAGATCATAGGGCTAGCGGGAGAGCTTGCAATATTGCTGTCGCTCCCCGCCGGGTTTGGGGCAATATCTGCCAGCATCACGCGATTCGTCTGGTTTGATGCCGCCGGATTAGTTCTCATGGCAATTGCCCGCATAGGCGTGTGGAGGGTTTCGAGAGCATAGCGGGAAAGCATGGTGGGCCAAGAGCAGGACGAGAGCAGAATGACCGCGCATGCTCTTACCATTTGCGCCTAATTCGCTCACAATTATTTTGAAAACATGCGAGATTGGCAAATTGATGGTATACTGCCATTTGCTGTTGCCATGATAGTCATTGGCGGCAGAACAATCGGATATGGAGTATGGAGAGCTGGCCGAGTGGTCGAAGGCGCACGATTGGAAATCGTGTATACGACAAAAATCGTATCTGGGGTTCAAATCCCCAGCTCTCCGCCAGTCCGAATTTTTTTATCGATAAAATCGCCTAGCCATTACGAGCGATAGTTCGAGAACCCGTTGGAGGTTCGCTTAAGCGGAGGGGTGGCAGAGCGGTTGAATGCGGCAGTCTCGAAAACTGTTAGGCATGTTATCCATGCCTCGGGGGTTCGAATCCCCCCTCCTCCGCCAGATCGTAGATGATAGAGCTCCGAATTTTCGGGGCTCTTTTTGTTTTCGAGATTTCTTTCTTCGCTCCCGCGCTCGAGTATTCATTCGCGGGCATCTTTTCGCAAGTATTCTCCCCAGCTCCAGTATTCGCCTCAGCAAGGCTTCAGCGTTCACTCTCTCTCCAACAAGGCATCCAGCCCATCTCCAACACTTACCCCCACAACGCCTCAAACAAAAACATCCCCGTACTTCGGACGGGAACCGAAATACGGGGATGTTACCGGCGTGAAAGCTAAAGGCTGAAGAAGACGGAAGACCAGGATGTTCTGAGTGGCTTCCACGCCAACTGGGAGATAAGGGCTGCGCTTTCAAACAAACGCATTCTACGGAGACACAGACGGATTGTCTTCCAGTGCAGCCCTTCGAAAACTCTTTGGAACTTGGCTCTTGGTAACTCAACTTTCCTTCGCAGGCGCCTATGCCATGAGCTTCTTGATATCCTCTTCCGGAGTGCTGGTTGCGCCGATGTTGTAGTTCTCGATCAGAACGTTGAGGACGTTTGGCGAGATGAACGCCGGCAGCGATGGCCCAAGCAGGATGTTCTTGATGCCCAGCGAGAGAAGGGTGAGCAGGATGCAGACTGCCTTCTGCTCGTACCAGGACAGCACCATGGACAGTGGCAGGTCGTTCACGCCACAGTCGAATGCCTGAGCAAGTGCGACTGCAATCTGAATTGCAGAGTAGGCGTCGTTGCACTGGCCGCAGTCGAGAATGCGGGGAAGTCCTCCGATGGTGCCGAGGTCGAGGTCGTTGAAGCGATACTTGCCGCATGCAAGCGTGAGGATGATGGTGTCCTCTGGAGCCTGCTTCACGAACTCGGTGTAGTAGTTGCGTCCGGGCTTTGCGCCGTCGCATCCGCCAACCAGGAAGAAGTGCTTGATTGCCCCGCTCTTTACTGCATCAACCACGGTGCCGGCAACTCCCAGCACTGCATCGTGACCAAATCCGGTCATGGTGTGGGTTCCGCCATTGATGCCGGTGAACTGCTTGTCCTCGTCGTATCCACCAAGCTCGATGGCCTTGTCGATCACCGGGGTGAAGTCCTTGTCATCGCCGATGTGAACCAGCTCTGGGAACGAAACCACCTCGGTGGTGTAAACGCGATCCTTGTAGCTTGCCCTTGGCGGCATGAGGCAGTTGGTGGTGAACAGAACGGGAGCAGGGATGTTGTCGAACTCCTTGGTCTGGTTCTGCCATGCGGTGCCGAAGTTGCCCTTGAGGTTCGAGAACTTCTTGAGCTCGGGATAAGCATGTGCCGGCAGCATCTCGCCGTGGGTGTAGACGTTCACGCCGCGCTTCTCGGCCTGCTCGAGCAGAAGCTTGAGGTCGCGCAGGTCGTGACCAGACACAACGATGAACGGGCCCTTCTCAACCTCGAAGGTAACATCGGTGGGCTCGGGCTTACCAAAGGTCTCGGTGTTGGCCTTGTCCAGCATGCCCATGCACTTGAGGTTTACCTCGCCAACTTCCAGAACAATCGGAAGCAGCTGGTCCATACCCCAGTCCTCTCCAATTGCGAACAGAGCCTTGTAGAAGAAGTCATTGACCTCTTTGTCGGTGTAGCCCAGAACCATTGCATGATATGCATATGCAGCCATACCGCGAATGCCGAACAGGATGAGAGACTTGAGGGAGCGAATGTCCTCGTCAGCGTTCCACAACTGCTCCATGTCGTAGTCGTCGTTGCGGCCACAGGGGTTTCCGCACTCCTTGCACTGCTCAACGAGACGGTCCTTCTCGGCATGAGCCTCATCGATCCTGGCCTTGATGTCGTCATCGTTGAAGTCAACGTTGGTGACGGTTGCAAAAAGATCGGAAATGACGATCTTGTCGGTTTTCTCGTCTGCAACTCCGCTGTCATAAGCACGTGCGATTCCGATAAGTGCTCCGGTTAGCTCATCTTGGAGCTTTGCAGTGTTAGCACTCTTGCCGCATACTCCTGCCTTGCCCATGCAGCCCGCGCATCCAGCGGTCTGCTCGCACTGAAAACAAAACATCTGCTTGTCCATCGTGTTCTCCTCGTTTTCCTAAAAGTTACTACCTAGTTCTTACTGTTTTTCTACGCTTTGCCTTCTCCAAAAGCGCCGCTACGCTACTCCGTCACGCTAGATTGCGCTAGACTGCGGCACCATCTTCTTCTTAGTCCTCGAGAATCTTTCCATCAAGGCTGATGGTCACAACATTCAGAGGAATATCCTTGCCGCTGGCCTCGATTGCCCTCTCCACTGCAAACTGAAGACCACCACAGCAGGGAACCACCATGCGGGTTAGCGTGATGCTATGGATGTCGTTGTTGGTGAAGATCTGGGTGAGCTTCTCGGAATAATCCACTGCGTCGAGCTTTGGGCAACCAACCAGCAGCACCTTGTCCTTGAGGAACTTGTTGTGGAAGTCGCCATAGGCGTAGGCAGTGCAATCGGCGGCGATTAGAAGATCTGCACCATCGAAATACGGGGCGCTTGGCGGAAGGAGCTTGATCTGCACTGGCCAGGTGGTGAGCTGGCTCTCCACAATCGGAGCAGCCTGGCTTGCTGGAGCAGCCTCTGCCTTCTTCTCCATCTGACGAACCCTAGCGCTTGGGCATCCCACTGCGGTGGGGGCTGCTGTCTCCATTGCCACTACCTTGTTCTTGCTATCCTTATTCCACATTTTTGTTCCTCGTTCCTTTTCCGTCTTCTATGTTTTTACTTGTTTGATCTTTAAGAAATTCTTCTTCAGGATTGTCGTTCTCGAGCTAACCTAGATGCTCGAGCTCTTGGTTTACGTACCTGATAAAGCTTCTTGCTAGCGCTTTATGTACTGGACCTGAGATCCAACGCAGCCGCTCTCGGCCTTCTTCTCTGCAACCGCTGCCTCGTCATACGCTGCAGCTTCGCGCTTGGTGAACTTGATGGCGTCGGTCGGGCAAGCTGGCAGGCAATCGCCTGCACCATCGCAATAATCGTCGCGAAGAAGGGTGGCTTTTCCGTTGACCATTCCAATAGCGGTTTCGTGGCAAACGTTTGCGCAGATGCCGCAGCCGTTGCACTTGGACTGGTCGATCTCGATAATTGTCCTGATCATTTTGAATTTCCTCCTTGACTTCATCAGCGATTTAAAAATACTATCGAAGCAGATGAGGTTCGGTTGTTTTTACAACATTCGAGGAAAAATGCAAGAAGATATTCAAATACTTCAAAACTCGGATCTGTTCAATGGGATAGGTGCCGACGAAATTAAAGCCATGCTCCATTGCCTAATGGCCACGAGCAAAACCTTTGAGAAAGACCAGTTCATCATCCATGCGGGTGACAAGGTGAATAACGTTGGCATGGTCATAAGCGGAAGCGCCATCATTATTAAGGAAGATTTCTGGGGCAACAGAAATCTCATGAGCGTCATAGAGCCAGGAGATATGTTCGGGGAGGTCTACGCCTGCCTACCCAACACCGAGGTAACCGTTGCCGTGGTTGCAAAAGAGCCCACCAAGGTGATGTTCTTCAACATGAAGAGGATTCTCACCACCTGCTCTAATTCCTGCGAGTTTCACGCAAGCCTCATCAACAATATGATCACAGCCCTTGCAACGTACTCCGTTAGGATGAACAACAAGCTAGATCATATGAGCAAGCGCACTACCAGGGAAAAGCTGCTGTCTTACCTGTCCTCCGAAGCCATGAGGGCTGGAAGCGCTACTTTTACCATCCCGCTAAACAGGCAGCAACTGGCAGATTATCTATCCGTGGATAGGTCGGCTATGTCTAGCGAGCTTAGCAAGATGCAAAAAGAGGGCCTTATCGAATACAACAGAAATGACTTCACGTTGTACGAAATCGATTAAAGAAGCACCGCAAATAAACGCCTCAAATAGACAAGCACCGCAGATAGACAAGCACCCTGCACTGACATCCGCCATGCAGGGTGCTTTTTGATTGCTTGAGCTCTTCACAAGCATTAACGCCATGATTGCGTTGACACTGCGCTGCAACTTCGTGGCCGCATTACGGCAGATACTACAGGACCGTACCTTCCGTAACATCGGTGCGAATGCAATCGACCTTGGTTCCCTTCTCCATAACCCCAGTGAAATCCTCTGGAATCACGATGAGGCAATCGGATTTCGCGGTTTCTCCAATGAGTCCGGAAGACTGGCTCTTGAGAGGAGTTGCCACATACTCGCCATCGGCGCCAAGCGAAAGCTTACCGCGAAGCAGATTGCGCCTTGTGCCCTTCTTCTTAAAGTCTGCACCCAGGATGGCCTCAACATGCGGACGCTCCAGATCCTTGAAACCAAGCATCTTGCGAATTGCAGGGCGAACCAGCATCTCAAACCCGGTTGCACAAGCTGCAGGGTTGCCGGAAAGTCCGAATAGCAGCGTTCCATCTGCGCAAACTCCGAACGTCTGGGCTTTGCCCGGCTTCATATTCACAGCCTCGAACTTCACATCGCTTAGGTCGGTGATAACCTTGGTAATGTAGTCGAAGTCTCCCCCGCAAGCTCCGCCGCTCGAAACCACGATGTCGCTGTTTTCCTTAGCATCGCGATAGATCTTCTCAATTGCCTCTGGGTCGTCGGAAACAATTGGATACAGGGTTACATCTCCACCTGCTTCGAGAGCCATGGCGGAAAGGGTGTACCTGTTTGAATCGCGCCTCATTCCAAATGGCGGCACCTCGCTGGAATCGACCAGCTCGGATCCAATAGAAATCACTGCAACTTTTGGCTGCTTGTGAATTTTGAGCTTGAAGTTTCCGGTTGTTGACAGAAGTCCAACTCCTGCAGCGTTAATGACGTCGCCCTGGTTGAAAACCTTGTCGCCCTTCTTGGCTTCCTCCCCTGCCTTGCGCACGTTTACGCCGAACTCTTGCGGCTTGGTGATAACGACGGTGTCGCCCTTTTCGCCCTTGCCGGTTACCGTAACATCCTCGATTTTAACCACGGTGTCGGTGCCATCTGCCATAGCTGCACCGGTCATGATTCTCACAGCCTCGCCTTTGCCAATGGTGCCGTTGTAAACATATCCGGCTCCGATGACATCCATGATCTTGAGCTCAACAGGGTTGTCCTTGCTGGCTCCAGCTATATCCCTGGCCCTTACCGCAAATCCATCCATTGCGGTGTCGTCAAATGCGTTGATGTCGGTGTCGCTGAACAGGTCCTCCGCAACGGGGCATCCCAGCGCATCGAGCATGTGTACCTCGTTAACCGGAGTTTCATTAACGTTGTCGAGCACGATCTTAAGGGCATCTTCCACAGGTATTAGCTCTGCCATAAACTTGCTCCTTTTTCCAATGATGTTCGAAAGCCACAGCGCGTATAACTGGTTGCACATGTTTTCGCATGCCTTGCAAATGCGCTTAGCTTGCAGTCTTTATTACGATGTTCACATAGCAAATCTTACGAGTCAACGCGCTATGCGGTTGTTGGAGATTAAGCCAAATGACCATGTGAAAGTTCAGACGGTTTGTGAAAAGGCAGCTATATGATGGCAGGCCGCGCGAATGTCGCAAACGAAAGCATGCGCGCCTCGTTTTTGTCGAGACACGCATACTTTAACGCTTGCATATTCTTACACGCCGTGTTGCCTGCTTGCCAGCTAACTTGCTACTCGTAAAGCAATCTGCTTTGCAGCTTTAACTTACAGTCTGCCAAGATCCAGAGCAGCCTGGTATGCCTCGGAAGTAGCAGCCTTGATGTTCCTTGCCTTGGTGCAGTCGCCAATTGCATAGAACTCCTTGGCACATTTAGCCAGCTCGTTGGTCTCATCGCGCAGGGCACGCATGCCCATAGCAGTAACGATGGTGGGAGCAGCAAGCTCTATCTGCTTTCCGTCTTCCTCGGCAATAACCTTGCCGGCATCGGCGTCGACGCTCAGCACCTTGGTGCCAAAGTGGGTCTCTACGCCCTTCATGCCGAACTGGATGTTAATCGAGAGACCTTGCAGGATGTTTCCGCCATCGTTTAGCTCGGGCAGCATCTCTACAACCTTGCACTTCTTGTCTAGGATCGAGAGGTATATCGCAAGCTCGCTACCGGCAAGTCCGCCTCCCAAAATCGTAACCTCGTCGCCCAGAGCGTCCGGGTTCGCATAAGCCTGCACCGCGTTTAGGACCTTCTCGTTGTCGAGTCCTGGGATAGCCGGGTGCCAAGGCAGGGCGCCAAGTGCCGCGATAATCGCGTCTGGCTCGTACTCCAAAACACTCTCGGGAGTTGCCGCAGTATTGAGAAGAAGCTTGTCGCAGGCTTCCTTGGTGTACCTTGCCTGCTGCTCGATGTAATCTGCCAGGTGCTTCTTGAACGGAACATCGTGCTCGCAATGCAGGATTCCGCCAAGCTTGTCGCCCTTCTCGAAGAGGATGACTTCGTGGCCACGCTCATGAGCATTAATTGCTGCTTCCATTCCACCGATGCCGCCTCCGGCGATAACCACGCGCTCCTTACGCTTGGGCATTGCCACCGAGCGGTAATCGATCTCGTTGTTATTCTCCGGGTTGATTGCGCAAGTGCAGCGCATCTTGGTCATCTGGTCGGAGAAGCAAGACAGGCACCTCAGGCACTGCCTGATGTCCTCGGGACGGCCTTCGCGTGCTTTGAGCGGCAAATCTGGATCTGCCATAAGTCCACGGGCAATCTCCACAACATCGGCCTTGCCAGATGCAATGATGTCCTCGAGCATCTCGGGGTCGGAAAGCGATCCAACGGTTGCCACAGCGGTGTCCACGTGCTTCTTTATCTCGGCGGCGTACTTCACGTTCACGCCATCTTCCCAGAACATGCACGGGTGAGTGATCGTGAACACTTCTGGCTTCTCATGGCTACCAGCAGAGATGTGCAGAAGATCGACCTTGCCATCCAGCGCCTTGGCTATCGCCACACCATAGTCCACATCGTATCCGCCGTCGTAGCACTCGGAGCCGCTGAGCCTTATCTCGATTGGGAAGTTGGGTCCAACTGCCTTGCGAATTGCCTCGCAAACTGCAATCGGGAACCTCATGCGGTTCTCGAAGCTGCCGCCCCATTCGTCCTTACGGGTGTTGCTAGGATGCAGGAACTGGTGGATCAGCCATCCGTGCCCACCGTGGACGTTCACCATTCCAAATCCGCATTTCTTGGCATTTAGAGCTGCGGTTGCATACTGCTGGATAATCTCTTCGATAATCTCAACCGGCATCTCGTGGGCAACTACCTTGCGACCGAACATCTCGGTCTCCATCTCCATAGGTGCATAGATTGTCTCGCCAGCCATAGCGGAAAGACGTGCGCTTCCACCTGCGTGGCTGATCTCCATCACTGGCACTGCACCATGACGAGCGATGAGACCAGAGCACCTATTGAGGGAAGACATGTTGCCAACGCTCATGTCGTCCATTGGCACATGCTCTCCATTTGCACGCGACCTCACGGAATCGACGGTCGAGTCTCCGATGCAAACCGAAGCTGCACCGCCCTGGGCCCTTCTCTCGTAGAACCCAAAGGCCTGCTCGCTCATACGTCCTCCGGTGTAGAAATACGCATGGCCTTGAGGCGATCCGAATATCCTGTTCCT
>CADBOM010000146.1 GCA_902796325.1 uncultured Coriobacteriaceae bacterium | reverse complement strand
CCTCATGGCCGCAGACTCCGTGGTCATGGTCATCGATGGCGCCAAGGGCGTGGAGGCGCAGACAAAGAAGCTGTTCAAGGTTTGCACTCTCCGCCACATCCCCATCTTCACCTTCATAAACAAGCTCGACCGCGAGACACGCGACCCCTTCGACCTAATGGAGGAGATCGAGAAGGTGCTGGGCATAGCAACCTACCCGGTTAACTGGCCCATCGGAAGCGGCAAGAATTTCCGCGGGGTGTTCGACCGCGAGACCCGCCACGTTATAGCCTTCGAGGGAGACGGGCACGCCAATGCCGCGAAGCGCGTTGCCGAAACCGAGGCGGAGCTTGGCGACCCTGCGCTTAGCGAGCTCATCGGAGAGGACAACCACCAGAACCTCATGGACGATATCGAGCTGCTCGATGGAGCCGATAGCGAATTCGACATCGACGCCGTGCGAGTTGGAAAGCTCACCCCGGTGTTCTTCGGATCGGCCCTCACGAACTTCGGTGTCGAGCCGTTCCTGCAGGGATTCCTCAGGATGTCTCCCCCACCAAAGGCATATACCAACATGATCACCGGAGAAGAAGTGGACCCAACCACGCCGGAATTCTCCGGATTCGTGTTCAAGATCCAGGCCAACATGGACAAGCGCCATCGTGACCGCATCGCGTTCTTGCGCATCTGCTCCGGCAAGTTCGAGCGCGGTATGAACGCCACGCACATCCAGAGCGACAAGAGGCTAAAGCTCGCCACCGGAACCGCCATGATGGCAGACGACCGCGCTATCGTTGATGAGGCCTACGCCGGCGATATTGTGGGATTGTTCGATCCGGGATACTTCTCCATCGGAGACACCATTTGCTCGGAGAAGTTCGAGGTCAAGTACCCCGCCATGCCAACGTTTGCCCCGGAGCACTTCGCACGCATCACCCAGGTGAACACCCTCAAGCGCAAGCAGTTCGTGAAGGGCGTTGAGGAACTCGCTCAAGAGGGAGCCATCCAGCTGTTCCGCGAGGTTGGCACCGGTATGGAGAGCGTGATCGTGGGAGTGGTCGGCGTGCTGCAGCTGGACGTGCTGGAGCGCAGGCTCAACGCCGAGTACAACGTCGAGGTTAGAAGGTCGGGGCTCCCCTACACCGAGATTCGCTGGATTCTGAACAACCCCAACGACTACGCGATCGAGAAGCTGCAGCTCACCCGCTCCACCTGCAGGGTCGAGGACATGCGCGGCGGCAGATTGTTGCTGTTCACAGGCCAGTGGGACATGAACTACGCGTTCGAGCACAACCCGGAAATCGAATTCTCCGAAGTGGGCAACGTGGAGTTCTAATCATTTGCATAGATAAAATCGTCGGATCATTATCGCCAAATAGTCGGATTAGCATATCTTGCACTTTGCATCTTTCATCAGACCCCCATACACGCTAGGAGCCAATTATGAGAGAAGAGCGCGCGGAGTACATTCGGATAATCGAGGAGCTGGATGGAGATATCGAAGGCCGCCAGAAAGCGCTGGATTTCATCCACGACTCCGATGTTTGGGTGCACGGGGAGCCAGCCCCGTTCCCCTACGTTCCGTACCTGATGAACTCCTCCGACATCGACTACCTGTGGTCGCAATGCCGCATGGCTCACAGAATCCTGTGCAAGGTAATCCGGCATTATCTGGATGACGAGAGCTACCGGGCCATGTTCAACCTGCCGACCGAGGTTGAGAAGCTGGTACTCCTGCCATGTGGCTACGACCAGCTGCTGCCCATGGGACGCTTCGACATCTTCTTGGACGAGGGCGACCTCAGCTACAAGTTCTGCGAGTTCAACACCGATGGGTCTGGTGCTGCATCGCGCGACTACATGATCGGTCAGGCCCTCATGCAGGGACAGGCTTATCAAACCTTTGCCAAGCGCCATAAAGTTGAGCAGTTCGAGCTGTTCGATTCGTGGGTTAGAGCCTTCATGCGAATTTACAGGTCTGACCGGAATGTTGCCGGAAACAGCAACGGCGGCGACAGCCCCACTGAAAGCGGCACCGGCAGCAACTCCACCGGCAGCAGCGGCAACCCCACTGGCAGCGGCAACCCCACGGGCGCAAGCTTGCCGGTAAACCCAACGGTCTGCATCACCGACTTCCGCGAAAGCGGCGTGTTCAGCGACTTCGACAGGTTCATCCAGGCCTTCGAGCGTGCGGGGATTCCCTGCAGGTTCGTGGACACCAGGCAGTTCGAGTTTGACGGCGAGCACCTGCGCGATGCATCGGATGGAACCGTGATCCATGCCATATACCGCAGGGTGGTCACGAGCGAGCTTCTCGGACATCTCGACGAATGCAAGCCCCTGATCGATGCGGTGGCCGCGCAAAAGGTGTGTCTTATCGGGCACTTCAGGACGACGGTCGCACACTCGAAGATGGTGAACGTGGCGCTGTTCGACGAGCGAACAAGGGCATTTCTCACCAAAGATGAATGCGATTTCATTGACCAGCACGTTCCGCGCACCTATGTGTTGGAGGGCACGAGCGATGCCGTCAGAGCGGGTGATCCTGTCAGAACGAGCGGCGCCATTAGAACGGCCGATGCCATAGATCCGGACGATGTGAAGCTAAACCGGGAGAAATGGATCATCAAACCCGCCGACGACTATGGAGCGCACGGGGTCTACCCGGGCGTGGACTTCTCAGACGGGGAATGGGCCAATCTGGTCGATGCCAACCTGGACTCCGGATACATAGTTCAGGAATTCTACCCACCGCGCAAAGTGGATATCGTTAACACGAAGTTCGACCCAGAGGCCTCTGTTCGGGAGAACAGCAAGGTCGAAGCATGGCAGTCGATGCCGGGCATCTACATGTACGACGGGGATCCGGTTGGGTTCTACTGCAGGTTGGGGCAGAGCGGAGTCATTGCCATCGACCATGGAGGTCTTTGCGCGAACACGTTCAAGGTAGATTGCTGACCCCATTACCTAGCGGATTCCGCCAGGGGAATTCGCACCACAAGAGATGCTCCTCCCCACTCGCTCTCCTCTGCAACCACGGTTCCGCCATGGTCCTCCGCGGAATGCTTCACGATGGCAAGTCCAAGTCCGGTACCGCCCGTCTCGCGGGAGCGGCTCTCGTCCACGCGGAAGAAGCGCTCGAACACGCGCTCGCGATACTCCTCGGGAATGCCAACCCCGTCGTCATCCACGGAAAGCACTGCGTAGTCGCCATCGCGGCCCAATCGCACGCGTATGCGTCCATCGGGATTGGTGTAGCGCACCGCGTTGTCCACCAGGTTGTAAACCATCTGCTCGAGCAGCTGGGCATTTCCCTTCACCACGGCATCATCATGCACGCCGGAGATGTAGAGGTTCCTGTCCCCCGCCTTGGAATCAAGACGCGAAACCGCGCTCGCTGCCACGTCGTACAAATCGACATCGGGTGAATCATCGCCCACGCGGGAATGCTCGTCCAAATGCGATAGCGTAAGCACGTCGTCTACCAGAAGACGCATGGACTCTGCCTCGGTGAGAATGAGGTTGGCAAATTTGGGAACATCTTCTTCTGACACCATGCCGTTTGACATCAGCTCGGCATATCCGCCTATAACCTGAAGAGGCGACTTCATCTCATGGCTCACGTTGGCAGTGAACTCGCGACGCAGGTTGGCTGCCCTGCGCAGCTCGTCGTTCGACTTCACGAGCTCCTTGCGCTGCTGCTCGATGCGGTCCATGAGAGGCTGGATCTCGCTATAAGGACTCTCTCCACTGGGGTGGGCGAGATCGACGGAGTTCATGGGCTTCACGATCCGCCTGGAGAGCACTCGGGCCAAGATGTACGCAACCACCACAACGATCACCGTGACGAGGGCGATGGTCGGGGCCATCTCTCCTATGAAGGAAGCGAGGGAGCGCCTCTCCTCGGAGGCCCTGATAACCGACCCGTCGTCAAGCGCAACCGCAGCATAGAGGGAATCCTCGTGCATGGTTTCGGACTGGCGCTCAACCACTGCCTCGCCATCGCGCCTGGCATCTTGAATCTCGGCTCTATTGGAATGGTTGCCAAGCTCGGATGCTCCAACCTCGGAGTCGTACAGAACGGTTCCGTCTTCGCCAACATATGTGATGCGGACCAATCCGGTTGGAAGATCTTGCAGTTGCGACAGGCGGTCTTCGGCGGTCTTGCCTTGGAGCGAATTGGCAATGTCGGTTGCCTCTGTGGACAAAGACTGTGCTGCCGCCTTCTCGTAAGTGGAGAAGCTGGCAACGGTGATGATGATCCCTATTGCAAGGGAGAACAGAAGCGAGAACACCATGAGGACGGTGAACAGTCGCTTCGATAGGCTATGTTCCTTTTTCATTGGCTGACCTGGATATTGGATATTAGGCGATCGTTGGTGCTTGGAAAATCATAGGGCGCTAGTTGCCCTGCGTATCAGGATGCATGCGGTATCCCACGCCGCGGACGGTCTGGATGTACTCCCCGGCGCCATCGCAGGCATCGTTGAGCTTCTTGCGAAGCGTGAGAACATGGGTGTCGACAGTGCGCGTCTCCCCCATGAAGTCTGTATCCCATACATCTCGCAGAAGCTGGGACCTGCTGAATGCGCGGCCCTGATCTTCCATGAGCTTGCGGAGCAAGCCGAACTCCTTGAGCGTGAGCTCCAGCTTAACCCCACCTGCATAGGCCTCATGAGCAGAAAGGTCTATGGAGATGGGCCCGCACGTTATGCGGTCGGTTGATTTTTGAGTGGTGCGGTGCGACCTGCGAAGCAACGCGTTGCAGCGGCTGATAAGCTCCATCATGCCGAAGGGCTTTGGCAGGTAATCGTCGGCGCCGGCATCGAGACCAGTCACCTTGTCGATTTCCGACCCCTTGGCCGTGAGCATCATGATGGGCACATCTGCGGTTCTTGGCTCCTCGCGCAGACGGCGGAGTATAGTTAGCCCGTCGATGCGCGGAAGCATGATATCGAGGAGGATAAGATCGGGAACCTTTTCATGACAGGCCTCGAAAAATGGCTCTGCACTGGGAAAACCCTTGGTTTCCAGACCCGCCTGCTTCAATGCATAGATTGCGAGCTCGCGAATGTTGGTCTCGTCTTCAACGTAGTAAATCATTCGATTTGTTGTAACACCTCAATGGTCTGATTCCATTAGCCAGTAACATCCTGTAAACATTTTATGCAAAAGTGGCCACGAGTTGAACATCGCTCGTGGTCACTTTCTCGAGAACCGGCTAAGGTTAAAACTAAGGCTGCGGAACCACGATGGTCGGCACCACGAGATTCATGAGAACGCTGTGGGTAACCGACCCGAACATCGCGCGCCCGATGGCCGAGCGCTGATGGGTTCCCAGATAGAGAATGCGGTAGTCGGCGCTCTTCTCAATGAGCACCTTCGAGATCGTGGGACCCTCCACGGTTTTGCCGCTAACGTCGAGGTTGGGGCATTGCTGCTTGGCATAGGCCACCAGACCATCCAGACGCCTTTGGAACTCCTCCCCCACAGGTCCCAGGCCTCCGCCCATGGCCTCCGCCGGCTTGGACAGGAACGACGGGATTCCCCAAACCGACATGAGCTCAAGGTGCTCCTGCCTCCTGTTGGTAACCTTGATGGCTAGCTCGATGGCGCTATCGCTGGAATCGTCCGGAGCAACGCCCACAAGAGCGTTCTTGTCCCCGCCATTGGGGTCCCAGTCTACTGGAACCACGACGGTTGGCACCGCACTGGTAATCGCGATTCTCAGAGGCTTGGCGCCGGTGAAAGTCTCGCTAACCGAACGGCCATGGTGGGATCCCAGAACCACCGCATCGTAATCCTTGGAGGTGCTTGCCAGAATTTCCACAACGCCTCCGGTCATGATCTTTGCATTGATGGAAACCCCGGGGCGCTTCTCCTCTGCCATGTCCCGCTTGCTCTGCAGCATGGCGTCGATCTGGCCCTGGAACACATCCGACCCGGCTGCAGTGGAACCAATCTGCCTTGGATCCACCACATGGAGCAGGGTTATCTCGGAATCGTCGACGTCCGCCTCCTTGAGAGCCCATTCAAGGGCTTTGTCGCCACGCCGGGTTCCGTCTATGCCTACAAGTATCTTTTTCATATATTCAAGCCTTCTCTGGTAAACCCGCGCGATCGGCGGGTTGGATATCGATTGATCGTCAGAACTCCGCTGACAGCCAGAACTCCATTGGCCGCCAGAACCCTATTGGTCGAAAGAACCGGTAAGTCTACTGGTGGAACACCGGGATGATGAGATAGAGGGCGAATATAATCAGCACTATGCATGCTCCGAAGCACACGAAGGCTCCAACGCGCTTTGCCGCGGCCTCGCCATTCTCGCTGTTTATCCATAGGCGTACGCCGGTTGCATACAGTATGCTCATTCCGCTGGCGATTCCAACAGCGCATGCCAGCACTACGAAGAAGTTAATTACCTCAGACATTTCTCACTCCTAAGCTGCCTTGGCAACCTTGTTTGTGGCGTTGATCTTAACCTCGCCGCTGTCGTTAACGTTGTTGGCGTTAACAGGGCTGCGACGCGACATACGGTAGATGAAGAAGGCAACCGCCAGGCCTATGATGGCCACTGCTATGGTTCCGCCAAGCCCCACCTTCGCAAGCGCGCATGCTGCGCCTCCAACGACTGCCGCGCACGGGAAGGTAACCAGCCATGCGATGACCATCTTTCCGGCAACCTTCCAATTAACGGGGTCGCCCTTCTTGCCAAGTCCGGATCCGATGATCGATCCGGTGCAAACCTGGGTGGTGGAAAGAGCGAATCCAAGGTGAGAGGAAACCAGAATGGTGGTTGCAGAGCTCATCTCGGCTGCAAAGCCCTGAGTAGTGGAAATCTCGGTGAGGCCCTTGCCCAAGGTACGGATGACTCGCCATCCGCCGGTGTAGGTTCCAAGTGCGATTGCGAGTCCGCAGCATCCGACTACCCAGAGCTGAGGTCCGGTACCAGCGGTCTGCATGCCGGCGGCGATAAGCGTGAGGGTGATGATTCCCATGGTCTTCTGCGCATCGTTGGTTCCATGCGAGAGAGCCACGAGGCAAGCGGTGATGGTCTGGCCATGCCTGAAGCCGGATTCCATCTTCTGCTGGTCGATTTTCTTGACTATGAGGTATATGAATTTAACGGCGCACCACGAAGCCAGACCTGCGATAACAGGCGAGATAAGGGCCGGGATCAGAACCTTCGTGAGCACGGCCTCGAAGTTCACTCCCGCAGCGCCCGCGCCGATGATCACTGCACCAACCAAGCCGCCGAATAATGCATGCGACGAGCTCGAGGGCAATCCGACGAGCCATGTGAACAGGTTCCAAATGATTGCACCAACCAGGGCGGCGAAAATATATTCAGGAGCTATGACAACGATTTGCTCGTTGATCATTCCTCCAGATATCGTCTTTGCCACCTCCGTTGACAGGAATGCTCCCACGAGATTCAACGTACCTGCGGCGATAACGGCGGTCTTCGGTTTAAGAGCCCCCGTTGCAATGGATGTTGCCATCGCATTTGCGGTATCGTGGAATCCATTCGTGAAATCAAAGGTAAGCGCTGTAGCGATAACCATCACGACAACGACAATCGTCACTGGATCCATTAATTACTTATCCTCCCTTGACCTGCGCAATAAGCGCTCTCCATGGCGCCCTTCTGGCGCCTCTACCTCGATTTGCCTAGCTCGTTCTCAATGAGAATTCCGAATTAGCTGTTCGGAAACACGAGGTCGCAATTCGGAAACTTCAAGGCGAAAGCCCAAGGCCATCGAAGTTCGTGCAAATCTTAGGAAGGAAACGTCAAGTAATTGTCAACTGCACGTTACCTAGTTGGAAAGTCGCCGCAAGGATGCAGGAAGTTTTGGCAAGCGGCGAAGCGGTTTTG
>CADBOM010000145.1 GCA_902796325.1 uncultured Coriobacteriaceae bacterium | reverse complement strand
TCTCGCCTCGGCAGACACCTACGACCACTCCAAGTTCATGGACGGCATGGCCCTGAACATCAGGATCCACCCGTCGGCGCTCAGCCGTCAGGATGGCATCGACAAGCTGCGTCAGATGACCAAGGCATACCTCGATGACGGCGGCATGGAAGTCCAGTACAACGTGGTTTCCACCGACGACATGAGGGCTGCTCAGGAAGACCCCGAGAAGTACCGCGACCTCGTGGTGCGCATCGCCGGCTACTCCGCGTACTTCGTGGAGCTGTCCACCGACCAGCAGAACGACCTCATCAGCCGTACCGAGAACTCGTTCTAATCTCGGCGCATCCATCTGGGTGCCAGGTCTTTATCGGAATTTGCCAGCTTGATATAGCTGGCCATCAAACCCGATATGCAAAAACCAAGGACCGCCATTCCGAAAGGTTTGGCGGTCCTTTCTTGTATCGCGCTCGGCTTGCCGCAAGGCTCGCCACACCGTCTAACGCCCCGCATACGCACCCGCACGTTCACCTCCATGTGCACCCACATGTCCACCCACATGCTCACCCATACATGATGTGCTTCAGCGAACCCTGCACCACAACAGGTTGCGTAATCGGACTTTTTTCGGGCTGCCGTGCCAACGTCCCCCGCTCTATAAGGAGATAAACAGGCTGCAACTTCCTTTATGCATTTGATTTTCGTCTTGCCTGCTGCAAGGTTCTATAAAAAACATGCAGCGCCGGGTAGAATGAGAATGTAAACGCTTTACTTATCTTTTTACAAATGTAAAGGAGATGGCAAATATGGCATACGAAGATATTCCATATGAGGAGCGCCCGGTATCCGACCGCATGTGGGAAATGCGCGAGAAAATCAGGGACAGGGTAATCACCGTCGACTCCGAAGCCGCCGAGCTGATCACCGAGGCCGATAAGGAACTCGGCCCGATGCTCCCCTACATGAAGCATTCGAAGAGGCTCAAGGCAGCGCTCGTTGGACACGAGTGCCGCGTCGAGGACTTCGAGATGCTGGCCATGAACCGTGGCCGCGAGTTCTGCGGAAACTCCCAGAACCCATTCTGGGGTGCTGGCTTCGGCCCAATCATGGGCGTCATGTCCGGCCGCTGGACGCTTCGCGACGATGGCTATTATCACAACCCCGATGATGCAGAGGCCCACATGGCATGCAAGAAGGAGGACTACGACAAGTTCCTCGAGTATGCCGAGTACTGGAAGGGCAAGAGCATGAACGACGTCATCGACCCCGTGGTGCCTGCTGGCTACCGCGAGATTCAGGAAGTCGGAGGCTCCCCCTGCGGAGACTACCCCATCATCATGCTGCCGGCTGGTCACTTCACCCCTGGCTACCAGCACCTGGTAACCACCGGTTACGGCGCCATCAAGAAGCAGGCCCAGGACTGGCTGGATGCCCACTACAACAACCTCATGGGCGACGACACCGACAAGTACATGTTCTACACCGGAGTCGTGGACATCTGCGACGGCATGATCACCATGACCCACCACTATGCTGAGGCTTGCGAGAAGAAGGCCGAGGAGACCACCGACGAGGCCCGCAAGAAGGAGCTCCTCGAGATGGCAGAGGGCCTGCACTGGGTGGCAGAGCACCCGGCACGCCACTTCCGCGAGGCATGCAACATGGTGCTCATCTACATCCAGGAGATCTTCCTCGATGGCATCGGAGACATCGGATCCTGCGGACGCTTCGACCAGTACACCTGGCCACTGCTGAAGAAGGACCTCGAGGACGGCGTGCTCACCATGGAGCAGGCACAGGAGATCGTTGACTGCTTCTTCCTCAAGATCGGCTCCATCTGGAGCGGCGGCGAGGGCCCAATGACCCAGATCGTTGGCGTTGGCAACACCTACATGCACACCACAGTGGGCGGTGTCGACCCGGATACCGGCGAGGATGCAACCAATCCGGTTACCTACATGGTTCTGGCTGCAGTTGGCCGCATGAGCCTGCACGACCCAACAATCTCCCTGCGTGTTAACAAGAACACCCCGGACAAGCTTTGGGACACCGCAATCAAGGTAAACAAGATGGTTGGCGGACTCCCGCTGTTCCAGAACGACGAGCAGATCATCCCAGGCATGATGCGCGAGATGGGCTTCGAGCTCAGGGACGCACGCGACTACGCCATCATCGGCTGCCAGGAGATCACCGGACAGGGCACCGATTACGCATGCTGCAACGGCGTTATCCCGCCCAACACCAACCTGCACTACTCGGCGCTCCTCGATATGTCGCTTAACGACGGCATCAACCCCTACACCAAGAAGCAATCTTCCTGCCACACCGGCTATCTCTATGAGAAGAAGTCGATGGACGAGGTCAAGGACGCCTGGTACAAGATCTCCGAGTACACGCTGCGCGGCGTTATGTCGATGAACAACTTCGCCGAGTACGTGTTCCAGCACTACAGCCCGTTCATCGGAATCTCGATGTTCATGACCGGCTGCATGGAGAGCGGAATGGATGTTACC
>CADBOM010000144.1 GCA_902796325.1 uncultured Coriobacteriaceae bacterium | reverse complement strand
TCCTTTGAGGCGCACTAGCATGAAGTTGGCCGTGCTTGGAAAAACCTCGACGCCAGTGATGTTACCGAGCTTGGTGTACAGCTCATGTCTGCGTCGGATTATCCCCCTGATGGTGTCGGTATACAGGTTGCAGTGAGATACAACTTCCTCGCCGATGGTCTGGGCCACAACATCCACGGAATACGGCTGCCTCACCATCAGGTACCTCGAGACGACCTTGGGAGAAGAAACGATGTATCCAAGCCTCACACCAGCCAGCGAATACGCCTTGGAGAAGGTCCTGAGGATGCACAGGTTGTCGAATTCTCCCAAAAGCGGGATGCAGGTTCTCTCGGCAAACTCGCTATATGCCTCATCCAGGAGCACAAGCGCATTTGTGGATGACAGCAACCTGCGCATGAAATCCACGTTAACGCTGTCACCAGTCGGGTTGTTGGGGCTTGTGATGATAACGATGTTCACATCGTCTTGCGAAACTCGCTCAATCACAGCATCTTCGTTTATAGAGAAGTCGGGGTTCCTCGGAACGTTCACGACCTCGGTGTTGGTTATCTGGGCGTCTATCTCATAGACGGAGAACGATGGCGGGACGTTTAGAACCTTGTTGCCCGGACCCCCGAACGCGAGGAACGTGTTGAACAGAAGCTCGTCTCCACCGTTGCTCACCACGAAGTTATCGCGGGTAAGATCCGGAAACCCCAGGCTATCGCGAACAGAAGACTCGAGCGTTGGAAGGACCATCTGCTTGATGTTTTGAGCCAGAAGGTCCCTGAGCTTGTTGGCCGTTGGGTCGGGATACCTGTTGAAGGCGAGCCTCATAATCCTATCGACCGCACTGCCTCTAACCTCCGCAGGAACATCCATGGGGTTCTCGTTTGCAGACAATAGAACATCTGCAGGCAGGTACTTTGGGTCGTATGGATCGAGCGACGAAATTATCCTGGCATCTCTCATGGTGGGTTAGTCCTCGCTGTTCTGGTCCTTGGCAGCTTCCTCGATGATCTTTACCCTCTCCTCGACTGAAACCGCGTGGCCCCTGAATCCCTCGCTGTCGGCGATTGCCACCACAGCCTCGGCATCCCTCATAATCGATTCCTCCGTGTAGAAGATAACCGAGGTCTTCTTCACGAAATCGTCCGTGGTGAGGGGATTCGAGAACCTGGCGGTTCCAGATGTTGGGAGCGTATGGCTAGGACCTGCGATGTAGTCCCCGATGGCCACGGGTGACCATTTTCCTACGAACACCGCGCCGGCATTGTTGATCTTTCCAACCAGCTCCATCGGGTTCTTCATCATAACCTGCAGGTGCTCGGGCGCTATTCCATTTGCGGTGTCCACCGCGCTCTGCACGTTCGGGCAAACCACGATCAGTCCATTGTTGTCGATGGACTCCCTCATGATTTCCTTTCTGGGAGCCTCCTCGATCATTTCGTCCATGTATTTGATAACGTCCTCGACAATGGCGTCTCCAACGGTAACCAGATAGCAGCTTGCGTTTGGATCATGCTCGGCCTGGGAGATAAGATCGGCTGCAACGAGCCTTGGGTCGGACGTCTCGTCTGCCATTACGAGAACCTCTGTTGGGCCTGCCTGGAGGTCGATTCCAACGGTTCCGGAAACCAAGCTCTTGGCTGCCGCCACGAACACGTTGCCAGGACCCACGATCTTATCGACCTTGGGAATGGTTTCCGTTCCATATGCCAGGGCGGCGATGGCCTGGGCTCCTCCAACTGCATACACATCGTCAACGCCCGCTAGCTTTGCAGCATAGAGAAGCGCTGGATCGATCGAGCCCTTGCTCGACGGAGGCGTGACCATTACCAGTCTGTCAACTCCAGCCATGCTGGCAGGGATTCCATTCATGAGAACGGTGGATGGGTACGAGGCCCTGCCACCTGGAACATACAGTCCAACGGTCTTGAGAGGGCTAACCTTGTAGCCAACCATCGAGCCGTCTTCCCTCATCTTGAAGGTTGACCTTGGAATATCGCCCTCATGGAAAGCCCTGATCGACTCAGCGGCATCCTCCAGCGCAAGGCTCACCTTTGCCTCGAGGTACCTGTCGGAGTTCTCCACCATCTCATCGGGAACCCTGAAATTCTTGAGCTTGACCTTGTCGAACTTCACCGAATACTCGGATACGGCCTCGTCGCCACGCTCCTTCACGTCGGCAAGGATAGCCCTGACCGACTCCATGACGCTCTCATCGATAGATCCGTTTCGATCCATCGAATCGTAATCCAGCTCCTCATCCTCTTCGAGGGTAATGACCTGTATCATGCATTCTCCTTACTTGCCACCACTTCGCTTAGCTTGATGGCGAGATTCCTAATTCTGTCGTCTATCCTCACGGACGCCGGATTTGCGATGAACCTCGCAGTGGAGTTCATCACGTCGTCCACGATCCTAAGGTTGTTCTCCCTGAGGGTCGTACCCGTTGCCGTGATATCTACGATCCTATCGGCCATCTGGCAGAGAGGTGCGAGCTCGATGTTTCCATGGAGCTGAACTATTTCGACCTGTGTGCCGATAGAGTCGTAATAGGCCTTCGTAATTCTAGGATACTTGGTTGCAACCTTCATGACGCCCAGACGGCTGTACGAATCGTCAATGGTAAGCGCTGCCTCCGCGGGCTCCGCCACGACGAACCTGCATCCGCCGTACTTGAGGTCGACCATCTCCACGACCTCCATGTTGGCCTCGATGATGGAGTCTTCGCCGCACATCGCGCAGTCGGCTCCGCCATTTGCCACGAATGTCGGAACATCGGTTGGCCTCAGAATAATGAACTCGTATCCGTCTTCCCTGAAGATAAGCTGCCTGCCAGGGTCTCGGAGGTTTTGTATCGGAAGCCCAGCAGCCTCCAGGATGTCGAGGCTGTCCGGATACAGAGAGCCCTTGGGAACTCCTATTCTGAGCGGCTTGCGCTTTACGTTTACCTGCGCCATTAGCGTGCACCTCCGATGGTAGTGGTGATGCCTTTCTTGTGGGCCTCCATGGCCTTCTTGAACGCCTCGGGATCGTCTTGATCGATGAACTCCTCGGCTTTCGGTTCTAGTGCAAGGTTGTCCTGAACCGATAGGGCGTGCATCAGCCTCTCTAGGGAGAATGCAAATCCGGCAGCAGGCGCCTTCTTTCCAAACACCTCGAGCAGGTTGTCGTACCTGCCTCCACCACCGATGGACTTGGCGAACCCAGGTGCGTATGCCTCCATAATCAGCCCGGTGTAGTAATCGAAGGAGCTAAGGAGCGAGAAGTCGATGCCAACGTACTCGGCATATCCGCATTCTTCGATGATCTCGTAGGTTTTGTCCAGCTCGTCGAAAACCTGCTCGCGCACATACCCCGAAAGCAGCTCCCTGCACCTAGAGATGGCTTCCCTGCCACCATGGATTCTTATGAGCTCCCGGATGCATGCCGAGATTTCGGCGTCGAGCGATGCTGCATCGAGAACCTCGTCGAGCTTCACGTAATTGGACTCATGATAAGCGGTGAGCACCGCGTCGTTGAACTCTTCGCTGGCATCGCAGGCTTCGAGAAGCTTCTTCAGAACCTCCACATTGCAGATTTCGATCTTGAAGTCCTCGAGACCAGAGGCAAGAAGGCTCTCCACGAAAACGATGATGGTCTCTGCATCTGCTGCGGGACCTTTTGCCCCGATCCTCTCGATTCCTATCTGAGTGAACTCCCTGCTATGGGATTTAGCCGATTCGCTATCTCTGAACACCCTGAGGTTGTACCTGAACCTAAGTTTCTTGTCCTCATTGCCAAGCCTCGATGCAACCATCCTCGCAATTGGGAGGGTAACATCTGGGCGCATTACCAGAAGCTTGTTATCTCCATCGAACAGCCTGAACGCGGTGGAATCGAGTTTGCTTCCACGCTCCAGAACATCTAGAACCTCGAGGGTTGGAGTCTCGATGGGGTCGTATCCCCAAAGATCGATTGCAGCCGTTATCTTCTTGTTAAGCTGCTCGCGTACCCTTGCCTCCTCGGGAAGAACATCTTTAAAGCCTCTCGGCGTTGTTGCTATCATCTTTCTCCTTTCGACCAAAATCACTTTAGCACAGTAGAGTGGTAAAGTATATCGACCTTGGCCTTAAGCTTCCAATGTGCGTTATCGCTATGCCAACGGTATCGCATTATATGAAAACATGAGCAAGCTGTAGACCGATGGCGCGGTAATCCGCGACCAACCGCAATTCGCATCCAGCCGCAATCCATGGCAGACCGAAACCTACGATTAGACGCAATCTATCCAATCGCAACCCGCAGACAACCAGTCCGCACCTTGCTCGTGCCTAGACTATGAGCTTGCCCCTGCCATTCACGATGGACGACAGCGAGGACATCAGGACTATGTTGGTGCTATCCACCCTGGCAGGTAGGTCAACCCTACCCTTGGCAATATTTCCATCGTAGAGCGTGAACGACACCTGGTCGGTTCCGGGGAATCTCTTGATGGTCCTATCGATATCGACGAGGAAAGCCTTGTCGATATCCTTGGCATCGGCCTGAATCGTGATTCTCTTGCCGAAGTTGATTTCCTTCAGATTTGAAACCAGCACCTGCGCTCCCCTGTCGGACTGGTCGTAGCGGCCCCTGACCTTCACGATCTTCTCCTCTTCGAGGAAATCCGATATCTCGGGAAGAGTCTTGGGAAACACCACGCAGGCGATGTTGCCATCCATGCTCTCCAAGTTGAAGGTTGCCATCCTGGCACCCTTCTTGGTTACCTTGTATTCGAGCCCGGTGATCATTCCGGCAAGCAGGATCTCTTTATCCTGTGGGATACGAACCCTGCCTCCACCGAAATCATCGTCGCCACCCATATCGCCGAAAACGCTTAGCTTGTATTGAGATACGGTGTCGAGGTACTTCTGGTAGGGGCTTAGAGGGTGGTCGGAAATATAGAGTCCCAGCATCTCCTTCTCGAAGTCGAGCTTCACCCTGCGGTCCCATTCGATCCCATCGGGAGCGGGAACATCTTCCTCGAAGAAACCGCCCTCGTCGTCATCTCCGCCGCCAAACATATCGAACATCGAGACCTGGCCCATCTCCTTGTCCTTGTGATGCTGTGCAGCAGACTCGAGCAAGCCGTCCCTATCCACGAACAGCATCATCTGGCGCCTGGTGTAGCCCGTCGAATCGAACGCACCAGACTTCACCAGAGCTTCCACGACTCTCCTGTTGGAGGATGCGCTGTCGACCCTGTTCACGAAGTCATGCAGATTGGCAAACGGACCGTTCTCCGAACGTTCCCTCATGATCGACTCGCCAACGCCCTCGCCCACTCCTCGGATACCGGCGAATCCGAACCTCACACCTTCCGAAGTGGCAGTGAAATCCTTACCGGATTCGTTGATGTCCGGAGGGAGAATGTTGATTCCCTCGGCCTGGCAAGAAGAAACGTAATGGGTAATCTTGTCGGTCTTTCCCATGTACGAGGTGAGAACCGAGGCCATATACTCGCGGGGGAAGTAGGCCTTAAGCCATGCGGTTTGCATGACGAGGATGGCGTATCCAGCCGAATGCGACTTGTTGAACGCGTACGATGCGAACTTCAGGACATCGGCCCAAATGGTCTCTGCGGTCTCCCTGGCGAAACCGTTACGCACGGCGCCGTTCATCCAGTGGTCCTGCATGGTCTCGTCAGTGCCATCATCCCAATGCTGCACGGTCTCGGTCATGAGCTTGATCTTCTTCTTGGCCACGGCCTTGCGCACCTTGTCGGACTCACCAGCAGAGAATCCCGACATCTTCATCGAGATCTGCATGACCTGCTCCTGGTACACGATGGTGCCGTAGGTTTCTTCCAAAATATCGGAAAGGCGATCGTCGTAGTACACGACCTTCTTGCGCCCGTTCATTCGATCGATGTAGTCGCTTACCATTCCAGCTCCGAGAGGGCCTGGCCTGTAAAGCGCGATAAGAGCCACGATCTGCTTGTATTCCTTTGGCTGCATTCCCTTGATGGTGGCGGTCATGCCGGCAGACTCAACCTGGAACACACCAGCCGTACGACCCGAGCCCAATAGCTCGTAGATCTTCTTGTCGTTGAACGGAATCTTGTCGACGTCGATATCCACGCAAGTGGCACCGGGTTTGATGCACCGCTTAACCATCTCCGGCATCTTATCGATATCGGCCTTCGTGGGATAGCTAGCCCTGATGTTGGCAAGGGCCTTCGATATTACCGTGAGGGTGCGGAGCCCCAGGAAGTCCATTTTGAGGAGTCCCATGTCTGCGACGGAGTGGCCTTCGTACTGGGTGATTTCGACACCGCCCTTGGTGTCCAGCTTCGTTGGAACATGGTCGTTAACCGGAGTGGGCGCGATGAGCACTGCGCATGCATGCACACCCTCGCCTCGGGTCATTCCCTCAATCGACAAGGCTGCGTCGATAATCCTCCTCGACTCAGGGTCGTTTTTGTATGCATCCTCGAAATCTGGGTTGTACTGGTCTTCGTGCCCCTCGGTTTTATGCAGGGTGTATTTGAGCTGCGCCTTGGGGTCCGAAGACACCATCTTCGACAGCTTCTGCGCCATGAAGACAGGATTGCCCAGAACTCTGTTGGCATCGTTTATGGCCTGCTTGGCCTTGATCGTAGAATATGTGATCACGTGGCACACGCGCTCGGGGCCGTACAGCTCGCGCACGTGCTGCACCACTTCCAAGCGACGCTCATCGTCGAAGTCCATATCGATATCTGGCATCTCTGTACGCTGCGGCGACAGGAATCGTTCGAACATGAGGCCGTTCTCAAGCGGATCGAACGTCGTGATGTCCATGGCGTACGCCACGATTGCTCCAGCTGCCGAACCACGTCCGGGACCAACGCCGATTCCGTTCTGCTTGGCCCAGCGCACGTACTCCTGCACGATGAGGAAGTAGTCGGCAAACCCCTTGTCGCAGATGATCTTGTACTCGTACTCGAAGCGCTCCTCGACGTTTATACCGTTGATGGTAACGTTTTTCCAATCGTCACCATAGCGCTTTGCCAGGCCCTCGACGCACTCCTTGTGGAACCTCTCCTCACTCGTCTCACCCTCTTCGAGGTCTGGGAACTTGGGCAGGTACATGTCATCCCAGTTGAGCTCGTAGTTGCACTTCGAGGCAACCTCGAGCGTGTTATCGCAAGCCTCTGGAATCCACGAGAATAGCTCCCTCATCTCCTCTTCGGTTTTGAAGTAGTACTCCGTGCCCTCCATCTTCATCCTAGTGTTGTCGTCCAAGGTGGTTGCCTTGCCGATGCAGCTTAGGATGTCCTGGGTTCCGGCATCTTCGCGCAGCAGGTAGTGGAAGTCGTTGGTGCAAACGATCTTGATGTTGTATTTGCGGGCCAGCTCAACGAGCTTCTCGTCGAGCGTTCTGTCGGTATAACCGTTGCGGAAAGTATTTCCGTGGTCTTGGATTTCCATATAGAAATCCTCGCCGAATATCGACTGAAATTCCCTAACCCAGTGCTCGGCGTCATCGATGTCGCCATCTACTATGCGCTGCTGGATTATGCCCTGCACGCAAGCGGACTGGCAGATGATCCCC
>CADBOM010000143.1 GCA_902796325.1 uncultured Coriobacteriaceae bacterium | reverse complement strand
CTGTGGTTTTGATGGTGCGCCCGAAGGGATTCGAACCCTTGACCTTCGGATTAGAAGTCCACTGCTCTATCCAGCTGGGCTACGGGCGCATTAACTGTTGGTATTCTATCGCAAAAGCATATCGCGCACACACATATTCTCGGCCATGGGTAAAAACATGAGACAAGCAACGTAAAAACCACTGTTAACCGCAACATCTACAGACAAACCATGACGTATGCAATCAAACCTCAGCCCACAGGGAAATCATGGGAGAGCCCCACATAAAAAATGCTGCCTGAAAGACGGGAATCTATCAGGCAGCTGCAAGGGAATCGATAAATGCCTTGAACGGAGCATTTATCCAGCCAATTCATAATTGACCAAGTATCAGTATCAAGGAATTAGCCTGAATTTGGAATTTTTATCGGTTTTCTCCATAATTTTCATAACGTTTTATACTGTTTCATAACGTTTTACAACCAACAATAGACAACATTGGAGAACGAAGCCTGCAACACCTGCATAGGAGCCTTCAGAAATCGAAGACCATCGGTCGCAGAACGAAGGTAAGAGCCGGAGCCAGGATTTCCGGAGACCAGAAGGGCGAACGTCCATAACCAAGAGCAGGAATCGACATTCAAAAACAGGAGCCAGCATGATTTCAGATGAATCCCTAGACGCCGAGCAAGTGGCGCAGGAACTGGGAGTCGCGAAAAACACGGTGTACCGGCTTGCTAAAAGCGGAGCACTACCATCGTATAGAATTGGCAAGAAGCTCAGGTTCAACCGGTCCGGAATACTCCAATACCTGTCTTCCAACACGACCGAAACGCCCGGAGAAGAAGGTGCCAGCCAGCAGCTGCACGGTCTCGAAAACTCCATGGGCATGCCTATTCTAGATGTAAAGACCATAGCTGGATCGGACTCCATGGCCGATAGCGTCTCAAACCTTCTAGGTGCCCACGGATATTCCATCAACCGCAATTACACTTCGAGCTACCTGTCGCTCGTCTACCTCTACATGGGGGAAGCCGATGCGTGCGTGGTGCATCTATACGACCACAGGTCGCACTCCTATAACATCCCTTATGTGCGTAGCTTGGTTCCGGGCACTCCCCTGACGGTTATCAGGCTGGCGTCGCGCAGGCAGGGCTTCATCGTACGCGATGGCAATCCGTTGCATCTTAGAACCTGGAGAAACCTCCTCACAGAAAACGTTAGACTGGCAAATCTCGAACGCGGGCATGGGTCCAGAGTCCTTCTGGACGAGTCGCTCCTGGCCATGGAGATGAGGCCGTCGATGGTAGAGGGCTATGAAGTAGAGTTCGCAAACGAAGGCCAGGTAGCCGCAGCCATATTGGATGGGATCGCAGATGTGGGAATTGGAGACGAGCGGTTGGCAAATTCAATCCCAGGGCTGGAATTCGTGCCTCTCGAAACCGAATGGCTAGATATAGTGGTGAGAAAGGACGGAGCAAATCGCACTCTTGCCAACGCGTTGCGCAGCATATTGACAAGCGAGCACAGCAGGCACCTGATTCAAGCTGCATTTGGAGATAGCTCATCCTGCGATACCTCGCATATGGGCAACATCGTTTATGAATGCTAAACACAGGTTTATCAGGCGGGTTTGACCCCAACCGCGTTTCTGTCCGAATCGTGCAGCGCCAAATATCAACGCGCTTTGGGGAATATAATTTCTACTAGCAACGCTAATGATGAGGAGATTGCCAGGAGGATGCCATGCAGGCCTCACCTTTCAACATATACTGCAGGGTTTCGAGTTCGCCGGATAGTTCCAGCTCGCCGGATATCCCCAGTTCGACTGAAAGTTCCAGTTCGACGGATAGCCCTGTTACCACCGAAGGCGGAACCATCGTATACAACACGTTTACGCAGGGTATGGCCGTGCTTGATGCCAATCTGCCATACGGAGCATCGACAAGCGAGCAATACGGGGATGCTCTGGAATCCAGGCTGTATTGCGACTCGGAAAACGCCGGCTCCTCTACCAGCGCCTCAGCCCGCAACAACACCAGCACATCCAGCAGTGCTGGCCGCGGCAACCCCAGGGGCAACGCCTGGCTCCAGAGCATCTACGACGAGATGGGAGCAGAAGGCAAGCGCTGGCTCGAGAAGCTCGGATTCATAGTCCCAAGCGCAAGCGATCAGATGGAGGCGCTCTCTGCAAGGTACCTCGCAGATACCACCAGCGAAGAGGCCCTGTGCCTGATGGTTGCCACCACACTCGACTGCAACTTCAAGTGCCCCTACTGCTATGAGCGGGAGGTGCGCCACCCCGGATTCATGACCCGAGAGACCGAAGATGCCATCGTCGCCTTCATATCAAGGCAAGTGCAAGAACATGGCTTCAAGAAAGTGAAGATCGGATGGTACGGCGGAGAGCCTCTCATGAACATGGGCTCTATAGAGAGAATCACGGAAGCCATGGAACAGCTTGACGTGGAATACTCTGCATCCATTACGTCGAACCTCGCGCTGGCCAACGACCAGATGATAGAGAAGCTGCTCAAATGCCACCTGCGGTCCATACTCACGACGCTCGACGGAGTTGGGCGAATCCACGACGAGCACCGTCCGAGCGTTGGAGGCGAAAGCACCTACGACACGATCGTGCACGCGATTGAAGAGCTATCCTCGCACGGAATCAAGATCATGGCCGTATGCAATGTGGACAAGACAAACATTGGAAGCTACAGAGATCTTGCCAAGGTGTTCGCAGACAACCCCATGGTTGGATTCTCCGGATCTCAGCTATTCGACTACTGCAACGTGTTCGGCAAGGTGGACGATTTTCGCAAGCCCCATTACGACATCTTCGACGAGCCTGACACCTTGGCCAAGATGGAGTACGGACGCATGCACAGCGAGGGCATGGGTTCATCGGAATACTCGGCCATGATGCGCCCCATCAGGCTGTTCTGCGGAAGGCAGCTGCAGAGCTACTGCGTAATAGACGAGAAGGGCCTCATATACGAATGCGACGGGGACATCGGATATCCCGACAGGGTTATTGGAGACGTGCGCACGGGCATTAACCCGCCTAACTCGCCATATAATCCCGTAGAAGACCCCGAATGCGAGAATTGCGAGTATTTACCGGTGTGCCTTGGAAACTGCCGTTGGACGCGAAACTGCTGCGGCATGGTGTGCACCCCCAACAAATGGATCATCGACTTAGTGGTAAACGACTGGTGCAAAGCCATTGGAGACCCGCAGCTAGAACTTGATGGCATGAAGGTTCTGAACCCAGCCTCTCCCATCGACTGCAGTTCTCCATACGAGCTCTGGGGGTAGACCATGGGATACAAAACATACACATGCCCGGCATCGAAGAAATGCGGAGGCTGCGAGTGGCTATCGGTGCCCTACCCAATACAGCTCGACCGCAAGCAGAAAGCAGTGGAAGAGTACTTCGAGGGCCTTGGAGAAGATGTCCTTCTGTACCCCATCATCGGAATGGACAAGCCAATTCGCTGCCGTAACAAGATCGTTGTGCCGTTTGCACCCGGGCCAAACGGATCCAAGGGCAACGGTGGCAGACCCCAGAATGCGAAGCAAGGCGGGAAGAGGGACGGCAACAAGCCATACGGCAAGCCAAAGCCAAGCATGAAATATGGACTCTACGCTAGGGGCTCACACAGGATCGTGCCTAAGCCCGACTGCCTGGTGGAAGACGAGATGGCCTACCCCATCGTGGAGAGCATAGCCAAACTTGCAAGGAGCTTCCGCATTCCACCATACGACGAAGATGCTGGAACCGGTTTTCTGCGTTATGTGCTGCTGAGGATTGCCCGTGGTACCGGGCAGGTGCTCGTTTGCCTGGTGTGCGCCGGCGACGTCCTGCGCTCGTCCAAGGCGTTCGTGAACGCACTTAGAAAGGAGCATCCCGAAATCACCACCGTGGTGCTCAACGTGAACAAGAGGAACACCAACGCGGTTCTCGGACAAAAGGAGCATGTGCTCTACGGCAAGGGATACATAGTGGACAAGCTCATGGGCTGCACGTTCAAGATATCGGCCACGTCGTTTTACCAGGTAAACCCGCTGCAAACGGAAAGGCTGTACGACTCCGCCATAAGCATGGCCGGCCTCACCGGATCCGAAACCATACTCGACGCCTACTGCGGCACCGGGACCATAGGAATCGTTGCAAGCAAACGGCATGGGTGCAACCTCATAGGGGTCGAATCCAATGCGCAAGCCGTTAAGGACGCGCGAGGCAATGCCAGGGCAAACGGAGTGGAGAATGCAGAGTTCTTCGCAGAGGATGCCGGGAAATTCATGGACGAGATGGCGGCTAATGGCGAGAAAGCCGATGTGGTGTTCATGGATCCTCCGCGCAGCGGCTCAGACGAGAGGTTCCTTGGATCTCTCGCACGCATGGCTCCCAAGAAGGTGGTGTACGTGTCGTGCAATCCGGAAACCCAGGCTCGCGACATCGACTACCTTCTCGACCATGGATATAGCCTGAAGTCCATGCAACCGGTGGACATGTTCCCGCACACCTCCCATATAGAGAACGTGGCGTTGTTGGAGCGCAGCGGCAAGAAGCGTAGGAAATAGCACTCGGCAAAGGCGGGATGGCAAAGGTTGCTCGCAAAAGCTGCCCTGCTACATACCACCAGCAAAGGCTTCTTGGCAAGGGCGGCCTTGCAAATGTGACCCGCAAAGGCTTCTGAAGGACATTGTAAAAACCGCTGCGAACCATTGTCTTTACAAGGACTGCAGGATAAAATCTCGATAAACGCTGTAAGGATTTTCCGAGAGCAGCTGCAATGACAGTGGCAACGAGAAGGAGGAACCATGAGCGAGGAATACGAGTGGAAATCGTATATGTGCAACATTTGCGGCTATGAGTACAACGAGAAGGATGGCGACCCAGATGCCGGAATTGCACCGGGAACCAAGTGGGAAGACATCCCGGACGATTGGGTATGCCCCCTGTGCGGTGCAACTAAAGCCGATTTCACCTGCTTGACCGACTACGAGTAAGGCAAAACAGAATGTCTAGCCTAGCAGATTAAGCCTACTAGGTAGCTGTACATTAAAAGTCCATGAAGATGCCTCCTGTTCTCTGGATACGAGAATCGGGAGGCATCTTCTATTGGTGGCGATTTGTCTTATCGATGGTGACAACGACTTGAAAAAGCAACTTGCAGACATACCGAACAGGCAGGTTGCATGAAAGCAGAAGGCGGGCAACTACCACCTTAAGCTTCGGCTACTGCCATTCCAGAAATCCTGATTGTCGGAGCAGCGAAGAAATGGTTGTACAGGGCCATGAACCTGCCAACTCCTATAACCGCCGCCACGGTTCCAATGCCAACTCCAGTAAGAGTTCCAGTTGCAACGAAGCTGATTGCCACGCAAATGCAAACGCACACAAGATCGAGGCAGTTCTTGCAAAATCCCACAGATTTCTTGGAACGATCCGAAATTGCCTGAACGATTCCATCCCCGGGATTTGGAACCAGGCGTTCGTTCAAGTTCATGGCCGCACCAATTCCCGTGAGAGAAATTCCCAACGCCAGGCAGATAATCTGCTGGGTTAGAGTGGTTGCCTCCGGAAGCACCGCGCCAAATACGTTGAACAGCCTGGTCATCGCGATGGCAAGCGGAATCTGCAGCAAATCGTAGAGCTTGAATTTATCCCACTTGATGATGTATTCGATGATGGCTATGACCACGTATGCGATAAGCGAGATGTCTCCAAAATTGAGATTGCCGATAATCGAGATGACGTACGGCACAGAGATAATGGGCGTCACGCCAAAATTGGATTTTGTGTTGAGGATAATTCCCAGCGAGAGAATCGATAGCCCGAGCAAGTAGAAAAACCAGCGGAAGAAGGTCTGAGACTTGGTTCTTGATGCTGTTGAATACACTTGCTCGTTCATGCTTTCCCTGAATCCCTTTCCATCCAAATCACGTCACTAAGCACATAACCGCTCGTCCACATTGCGCAGATCAAATGAAACCATGCGCCCATTTGCAATTGGGGCTAGCTCCAAAATGAGAGCGCTAGATACCACAGCAACGCGATGTTGAAAATCTGGAGCAGCAAACCCCAAACCCCATAGCGCGGCATGTGAGAAATATGAAATGTGGATACATGGATAATGCTAGTGCAAGAAACGTCACTACCAAGCATCACATTTGCGAATGACATGAATCTGAACATGAATCTGAATGGTCTCGATGAAGGCCAGGATGAATCAAATGCGCACTCGAATGAACCAGCGGCGCATACAGTTATCGAGCGCAGCCCGATACGCAGATTGGGCGCCTCCCCTCAAATGGGAGACGCCCAATCGTCATTGCTTGCGAATCGCTACGTTGTCAACCGGCATACAAGCTGTGTGTTCACGCTGCAGCCGTTGAGCTGTTCCTACAGGTTGTAAGCAGCCTCGTAAGCGGTAGCGGTTGCGTGGGAGATCCTGCCGGCATGCTCGCTGTCGCCAACGTTGATGATTTCGGGATATGCAGCCTGAACATCCTCGGGGATAGCGTTGCCACGAACACCCAAGGACAGAACCATGTAATCGAAGGTTGCGGTTTCGATTTCCTCGGTCTCGGTGTTCTTGAACTCGGCAGCACCCGGGGTAACCTTCATGAGCTGGTGCTTGGGGAACAGGCCTACGCCGTGCTCGTTAACCCTGCCAAGAACATCGATGAGGTTCTGGAAGTGCATTCCTGGTCCGATATCGTCTGCCATCTCGTAGACGTCTACGGTGTTGCCCTGATCGGCCAGCATCTCTGCGGTCTCGATTCCGGTCATTCCGGATCCAACTACGCAGATCTTCTTGCCGAAGAACTTGACCTTGCCAGAGAGGACATCTGGCGGGGTAACCACGCAGTCGAGGTCGAGACCCTCGATGGAGCGAGGCTTAACCGGCGAGGAACCAATTGCCCAGATTACCTTGTAGGGATCGAGGGCCTTGATGTTCTCGGCGGTTGCAGGGGTGTCGAGCCTGATCTCGATGCCGTGCTTCTCGCACATTGCGCGCATGTAATCGATGAACCAGGTGATCTTGTCCTTCATAGGAGGCTTGTTAGCATACTGCAGCTGGCCGCCTACCTCGGACTTTGCCTCCAGCACAACCGGCTTGAAGCCACGCTGAGCCAGAACATGAGCTGCGGTGAGTCCAGCTGGGCCGGCGCCGCACACGACAACGGTGCGTCCGTCTCCATCCTTCTTCACATCGGTGTACTTCCACTCGCGTCCAGCACGCGGGTTCACAGCGCAAACCACGTCCGGGCCCTTCATGAGCTGCTCCATGCAGGCCAGGCAGGAGATGCACTTGCGAATCTCGCCGGTGCGGCCATCCTGAGCCTTGGCTGCCCAGAACGGATCGCAGTGGAACTGCCTTGCGGAACCTACGAAGTCGCAGGCACCGGTCTCGAGCAGCATCTCGGCGTACGCTGGGTCACGGATGACGGAGCATGCGATAACGGGGATGCTGACGGCCTTCTTAACTGCAGCAGCATTGCTGATCTTCCAGCCCTGCTGGAATCCAACGGGCTCCCAAGCCTCGTTCATGGTCTCGTAGATACCGGCGCTCACGTCGAGTGCATCTACGCCGTAGGACTCGAGTTCCTTGGCGATCTTGACGCCCTCGTCGATGGTGATTCCATCCTCGATGCCGTTGAAGCGCAGATACTCATCTGCGGAGAAACGAACTACGATCGGGTAATCCGGGCCGCAGGCCTCGCGAATGCCCTCGATGATCTCCTTGATCATGCGGCAACGGTTGACGGTGTCTCCACCATACTCGTCGGTGCGGTGGTTGGTGTAGGGGCTCAGGAACTCGCTCAGGAGGTAACCATGTGCACCGTGAACCTCAACGCCGTCGAATCCGGACTTCTTAACGCGTACAGCAGCCTCGACGAACTTCTTCTCCATCTCGTGGATCTCGTCGATGGTCATCTCGTGAACCGGCTGATGAACGAGCAGGCACTCCTGAGCGGAAGGTGCTGGCAGGGTCTCGCCTTCCTCGGCAACTCCCTGACGGCCGGAGTGGTAGATCTCGCACATGATCTTCGCGCCCTCAGCGTGAACAGCATCGACCATCTGCTTCATGCTGGGGATGACGCCGTCGTATCCGAGGGACATCTGGAATGGGTTGCCGCCTCCGTGGGTATGCTCGATCGTCACGCACTCGGTCATGATGAGGCCGGTTCCACCCTTTGCCCTCTCAGCGTAGTAGGCAATGTCCTTGTCCGTTGCAAAACCATCGGAGTTGGAATAGCCATTGCCCATGGAGGTCATAACCGTACGGTTGCGAATCTCCACGTTGCCGATCTTGAAGGGCGAGAATAGTTTTTCGTACATAAGTGTCCTCTCTTCTAATCTGCCGTTTCAAAAACGTTGGCAGCAGCTGATTCCTCACAGCTGCCACCCTATTACCGCGTTCAAACTTACAAACACTCAATATATATTAAGCGAACGTTTACAACAACGGCAGCATGTTTATTTATACAGATTGGACAACTTTCCAACGTTTTGTTTATTTGGCCAGAGAGACAGCGTGCTGTTGGCGCGAACCAAGAAACTGGAATGCACCAAGGAGAGAAACGTCGAACTACGAAACCCTCAGATCCAAACCCGCCAGTATGGTGTCGGGCTTGAACTGGAAAACGCTGCGCATCTCGGCACCCATGCCGAATCCGCATTGATCGCAAATGCCCACCGTCTTGCCCGGGCATTCGCTAAGACGTGTGCCATCGGTGAGGATGAAGTTGCAAACCCAGCAATCCTTCGGAAAATCGTTGGTCTTCATGAGCTCGAGGCCCGAGACCGAGTTCATGATCGGCACGCCCGCCTTTTTCATTGCGATGATCTTGTCGAGCACCTGCTCCCTCTGATCCCAGGGTAGCATCATGTGCTCGGTTCCCGGATACGGCGTGTGGAAGCTGAACGATATCGACTTTATGTGGGGGTTCTCGGCAACCATGTGAGCAAGGTCTTCCACGCAGTCCTTGTTGATGCAGTTGATGGTCATGTTCACGCTCACTGCCTTGTGCCCGCTAGCAGCGATGTTCTTCAGGGCACGGTCGAAGGTTCCCGCTCCCCTGATCTGATCGTGATACTCTCGGGTTCCGTCCAAGCTCACCCAGATAGAGGTGGCCTCAAGGCCATCGAACGGTAGCTGGGCATTTGTTGTAACGGTTGTGGAGAAAAACCCGATGTTCCTTGCAAGGGATATGAGGTCGTTGATGCCATAATGGCCGTCATGCCAGATGGTGGGTTCCCCTCCCTCGAAGTCCACGAACCTGGATCCTATCGAATAGGAGTACTCGAGCTCCTCCCTAATCTGGTCGTAGCTCTTGCTCATGGTGTTGGAGTGAGTTGAGGCATCGCAGTGCTTGCAGGCAAGATTGCAGTGGTTCGAGACGAACAGCACCGTCTGCAGAGGATTGGTCTTGCCCATGAATCGGGCCCCGATGAACCAAGCCGGCAGATATGCCAGCTGTCCGAGCTTTCCCTGCTGGGGAATTGGAATCTCGGGTGCCGGGATGGACCGCCTAGCAACGGCATCTTTGGAGCCCCCAGCCGCTTCGCTCCACTCTTCGGAGTCAAACGGCACGGACGCTCCGGACCTAACGGATCTTCCAACTATCTCGAATCTAGACATGCTCGCGAATCCTCTCGCTCGTAAAAAACTTCATGTTCGGGCCAAGCACAGTGCAATCGTCAGCAACCTGGGCCTAAAGACCCAGGGGTATTACAGCTGCAACCATGCACAGGATGCAGAACAGCGCCAAGGTGTTGCGGGCAAGCAGCCATCTGTAGAGGAACCAGTCGAGCCCCATCTTGCAAATGGCATCCCAGTTGCCCATAGGTCCAGTCCAAGGCTTGCGGACGACCTTTGAGTGAGGGTCCTTGAAAAATGCCCTTAGGGAGCGAAACAGCTCGATGGACCATGGCAGGGCAATGAACGATAGCAGGAACAGAGGCGACAGCATTCCCGCGGCAACCACGATGGCGATGCACACATATCCACCGAAGTTGAAAACCACATGAGCGGCCATCATGCCAGATGGTTTGCGGATGAGGCCTGCCAGCGTGAGCTTCTCGGCTGCAAGGTCGGCATCGAGATCGATCATCGAATGGGTGTAAAGGATGTTGATGGTGAGAAGGCCAACGGCAACGCCAACCATGAGAACCGGAACGGAAAACGACCCAGATGCAGCCAGATAAACACCGGTGACTGACAGCGGGCCAAAGATGATTCCGATAACAAGCTCTCCAAGACCCCTGTATCCGAGCCTTAACGGATCGCCCGAGTAGGAAAGGCCAAGCACCAGCAATAGCGCAAAGTAGATGAGAACCGTCCAACCCCTAGCGGCAAGGATCACCAAACCCAGGCCAAGGGCTATCGCCAGGAAAATGAGAGATGCACGAAGAAGCTGGGGCACGGTGGCCTCTCCCGACTGAAGGTACGGGCATTTTGCCGTGTAGGCCCTGAACCCCTTTCCTGCGAGTTCCTTGCGGTAGCCCGTCTCTTTCTTGCGGTAATCGAAGTAGTCGTCGAAAAGATTCATGGACAGGTGAGCCAGGGCAACTGCAACAACCGCGGCAACGGACAGCCACACGTTGAAACCTGGGGTCCAAACCGCCATCAGCACGGCCAATATTGCAGGTGTGACGCTCTGCGGCAGAGAGCCCGGCCTTGCGTTCTTCCACCAGAACCTAACCCTGCCAAGAGCACCATTTGAGCCACCGTTTGGCGCAGTTTGCTGCGCAACCGCCTGATCTTGCACCTGATAAATCCTTCCAATCAATATGTATCGTCAACAGCTTCGCAGACTAGCGCGCCTTAAAACTCCACAATCTACGCAATCGCCCCAAGCTTGCAATCGCCACTGGCTTGCAAGCGCTGCAGAATTGCAAGCATCACGGAATTGCGGACGCAAACCTCATATACGTTCCGAATTGAGAAGCACGCTAAGCCTTAATCGCATGCAATAAAGATAGATGAATGAGGGAACGTGCGCACCGCGAAGGCACAGGTTCGATGTTTTGCGGCATACCATGAATTCGCTAGCGGAAACTTTCGCCTTATGCGCCCTTTTATGCACGGGGGCACACGGGGGTACACGGGGAAGGTGCCGGGGCTTGCGATCGCAATCGCCAGCCCCAAAACACGCGTATGCAAGCAGGGCGCAAATTCATGCAAAGAGCTAGAACTCTCTGAATTCCACGCCCTGCACCTTGGCATCCTCTATGGTCAT
>CADBOM010000142.1 GCA_902796325.1 uncultured Coriobacteriaceae bacterium | reverse complement strand
GCCCGCAACATGCTGAAGCCGGCTTTGGCCAGGGGCACGCTGCACACCATTGGTGCAACCACGATCGACGAGTATCGCAAATATATAGAGAAGGACTCCGCCCTTGCGCGTAGGTTCCAGCCGGTTATGGTTAGCGAGCCGTCCGTTGAGGACACGGTCTCCATCCTGCGCGGACTCAAGGAGAAATACGAGATCCACCATGGCGTGAGAATCACCGATGGCGCGCTGGTGGCAGCTGCGGAGCTCTCGAACCGCTACATCGCCGACAGGTTCTTGCCGGACAAGGCAATCGACCTCATGGATGAGGCGGCAAGCCGTCTGCGCATAGAGCTGGATTCCATGCCGTCGGATATCGATGCCGTGGATCGTCAGCTCATTCAGATGCAGATCGAGGAGCAGGCTCTTCAGAAGGAAACCGACGATGCTTCGAAGAAGCGCCTGGATGTGCTTCGCAAGAACATGGCCGAAACCAGGCAAAAGCTGGACACCATGAAGGCCGAGTGGTCTAACGAGAAGGACGTGATCGACGAGGTTCAAGATCTGAAATCTCAGATCGACGCTGCCAACGGCGAGTACGACAAGGCTGTGAGGGAGGGCGACCTTAACAGGGCGTCGGAACTGAAATACGGCACCATTCCTTCACTGCAGGCCGACTTGGATAAGGCAACGAAGACCCTTGAAGACAAGCAGGAAAGAGGATCCATCCTCAAAGAAGAGGTTACCGAGAACGAGATTGCCGACGTTGTGTCCGAGTGGACCGGGATTCCGGTTCGCAGGATGATGGAAGGCGAGATGGAGAAGCTGCGCAACCTCGAGGCCACCTTGCATAAGCGCGTGGTTGGACAGGACGAGGCGGTGAGCGCCGTTGCTGGAGCCATTCGCCGTAGCCGCACGGGTTTGGCCGATCCCAATAAGCCGATTGGCACCTTCCTGTTCCTTGGGCCCACTGGAGTTGGTAAGACCGAGCTTGCAAAGGCTTTGGCCGAGTGCTTGTTCGACGACGAGAAGGCGCTTGTGCGAATCGACATGTCCGAGTACATGGAGAAGTTCAGCGTCCAGCGACTCATCGGTGCACCTCCTGGATACGTTGGATACGACGAGGGTGGCCAGCTAACGGAAGCCGTGAGGCGCCGTCCATACTCCGTGGTGCTTCTCGACGAAATCGAAAAGGCGCATCCAGATGTGTTCAATGTGCTCTTGCAGGTTCTAGATGATGGCCGCCTGACAGATGGCCAGGGTAGAGTGGTTAGCTTCCGCAATACCATAATCATCATGACCAGCAACGCTGCTTCGGTAGCCATTAGGGAATACGAGGAGCAAGGTAACGAGGAGGACAAGGAGAAAGCCGTCGAGCAGGCACTGAAGCTCACGTTCAGGCCCGAGTTCATCAACAGGATCGACGACATAATCACGTTCCATCCTCTGGACATGAAGGTTCTCGACCAGATTGTTGAGCTGCAGCTCAAAGACGTACGCTCTCGTTTGGCAAAGCAGGGGATTTCGCTAGACATATCGCCTGCGGCCATGGATCAGCTGTCGATAGACGGACTCGACCCTGTGTTCGGCGCGCGCCCGCTGAAGAGGCTAATACAGCGCGATATCGTTGACCTGGTTGCAAATGCGCTGGTAGATGGAAAGATAGGCGAGGGTTCGCAGGTTTTGGTGGACATCGATAAGGATGGACAGTACTTCATCGAGAACGAAGGCAATGTTGCCGATGGCCCACAGCTGGTATCGCTCGAGGATCTTGATTTCGGCGACGACTTCGAGCTGCCAAGCGGAGACGACGGCAAGTAGGCTGATCGAATTTAGCTGCTAGATTAGACTTTAGCGACTAGCCCAGATTTATCATTGGATCTGGAATGTCAAACAACGAATTGGCTGCAATATGGCCCCGTGCTTCACAAAGCGCGGGGCTGTTTGTTTTCTTACATGTATCTGTCGACATAAATTTATCAGCCGAAATCACCCCATTTAAAAGTGGGGTATCATCTTCTCGTTAAACATTTGACGAACTTCTGTTGAACCTCTGCATCCGAAAGGCCTTAAAACATGATTGAATACGCCAGCGTTAAAGAAGCAGCAGATTATATAAGCTCAAAAATCTCGGAAAATCCAACGTTGGGAATCGTGCTGGGAACCGGGTTTGCCAGTGCTGTTTCGGATATGAAAATTGAGGTGCAGATCCCCTACGGCGACGTTCCGAACATGCGCGAGTCTACCAATCCCGTACATCCAGGAAAGTTCGTGGTTGGGAAAATCTGCGGCAAGCAGGTCATATGCATGCAGGGCAGGATACATATGTACGAAGGATATGCTGCAGACGAGGTGGCATTTCCCGTATTCGTGATGAAGCTGCTGGGGGTAAAAACCCTGGTGGTAACGAATGCATCCGGTGCCATCAACACGGAGTTCGGCGTTGGTGATTTTGTGGTTATCAAGGACCACATAAACTTCATGGGAAGAAATCCGCTGCTTCTGTCGATTGACCCCAGGCTCGGAACCCCGTGCCCTGACATGACATACGCTTACTCTCCGGCTCTTAGGAAAAAGGTTGAGGATGCGGCGGCTTCTCGCGGGGAGCATTTCTCCGAGGGCGTCTACATAGGAGTTATGGGGCCGTCGTTCGAAACCCCCGCCGAGATTAGGATGTTCCGCACTTGGGGAGCGGATCTCGTTGGAATGTCCACGGTGCCCGAGGTAATTGCCGCTGCATCATGCGGCATCGAGCTGTTTGGAATTTCCCTTGTAACCAACATGGCAGCGGGAATCTTGGATCAGAAGATTTCGGCCGAGGATATAAACAACATAAAGGCCGACATTCCCGAGAGGCTTGGGAGAGTCATCGCGTCGATTGCCGAGTAGCTCACAACCCGCCGCTGTTAAAGCTTTGGGCGCCGCAAATGGGGTTACGTGAATCCCACAGGTCCTAATGCTGCTAATATTTTCTGACTGGGTATTTTGGGTTTTCATCCACGTTTGCAAGGAGATGGGCTGGAGCCCATGGCTATGAGGGAAAAACTGGCGAGCTTTGGTAAAAAGTTCCCCAATATCTTGAGGGGCATCATAGTGATATTGGTCACGGCAATTGTCTTCATCGTCGTGCTGTACCTGATTACCCTCGTGATCAGGCTGGTTCTGGGGTAATCATGTGGCCTAGATTCAACTTGGATGACTTCCGCATCATCGGTCACTATCTGGGATACCTCGTCATGTTCATGGGCTTGGCCATGGCAATCCCGCTTGTAATCGCCGTCGTTCAGGGTCAGCCCGTCATTGCCACAAACTACATGGTGGGTATGGGGCTTGCCTTGCTGGTTGGCTTCCTGCTGTGCATGCTCAAGGTTGGTAATGCCAATCTCAAGCGCAAGCAGGCTGTTTCGATTACTGCCCTCGCCTGGATTGTGTGCTCTGTGATTACGGCGGTTCCGCTTTACATGTCCGGGCACTTCAACTCGTTTTTCGACGTGATGTTCGAGATGATGTCGGGGCTCACAACATCTGGAATCTCGGTTTGTCGCGATATCGAGCACATGTCGATGGCGGATAACATCTGGCGCTTCATCATGCACTTTATCGGAGGCCAGGGAATCATCATTTCCGCTCTGTCGATCGTGACCTTTGCGCGCGGCGGCAGCAGAACCAATCTCTACGACTCCGAGGGTCGCCATGACCACGTTATGCCCGAAATCAGGCAAAGCGCCGTTTTCATCTTCAGACTGTCGATGGTCATCGTGATTATCGGAACCATAGCAATGGCCATCGTGCTCATGACCAAAGGGTTCACGCCGGGTGCGGCATTTGCACATGGAGCCTGCATGACCATTGCGTCTTACGATACCGCCGGGTTCTCGCTTACGTCGCAGGGGCTTTGCTATTACCACTCCTGGGCACTCGACTTCATCTTTATGATCCTCATGCTCATCGGTGCAACGAGCTTGGCGCTTATCGGCAACATCTTGAACGGGCGCGTGAAGGAGTTTTTCAGAAACTTCGAGGTTAGAACGTTCGCGATCTGGATGGTTGCGCTCATGATATCGTTCGTGGTGTTCATGTGCCTTGGCAGCTATCTCAATGGAACCGACACCTTGTTGCGCAAGGGAGTGTTCACGGTTGTGTCTGCTGCAACCAGTACCGGTTCGATGGTCTACACGTCGTCGCAAATCGTATATCTCATGACCAACAGCGCCGAGGCCGTGCTTGTGGTTGCAATGGCCATCGGAGGAATGTCCGAGTCCATGGCCGGTGGTATCAAGGTGTTGAGGGTTGGAATCATATTCAAAGAGGTTGTTTTGAGAATCAAGCAGGTTCTCTCGCCCGATAATGCGCGAATGGTCGCAACATATGACAGCAACGGGAAGAAGATCATCACGCAGAGCACAGCTTCGGCAGCTCTCGTAGTCACCATGCTCTACGTTGCCACCATGATTACAGGCGCACTCATCTTCATGGCCTGTGGGCTAGATCCGCTGTCGGCAATATTCGATTCTGTCTCGGCATCGGGCAACAACGGTCTCATCATCGGAGTGCCATCTGTTCCCGGCAGGGTGATGCCATTGGCCATGGAGATTACGATGTTCATCCAAATGTGGCTCGG
>CADBOM010000141.1 GCA_902796325.1 uncultured Coriobacteriaceae bacterium | reverse complement strand
TCTATCTTGCGTTTGTGCAAGTCGGAAGGTCTAACTACCTGCATCGAGACAAGTGGAATGGGCTCGCGCGAGAGCCTGCATGCGGTCTTGGAATACTGCGACATCGTTCTTCTGGACCTAAAGAACATGGACTCTCAGCGCCACAAGTGGGGCACGGGGGTTGCAAACGAGCGCATTCTGCAAAACTCCAAGGCCATCTACCATGAGTGCAAGAAGAAAATGCGCATCCGTATGCCAGTGATACCCGGTTTCAACGATTCGGTTCAAAACATCGACGCAATGTGCGATTTTATATGCAACGAGCTTGGGAGCGACGTGGCCGTAGACCTTCTTCCATACCACGATTTGGGAGACTCCAAGTTGGACAGGATGGAACAGCCAGAAGCCGGTAGGTTTGAGTCCCAAACTCCAACCGACGAGCAGATGGAAAGCTTGAAGGCGCGAGTCGAATCCTTTGGGCTCCAATGCCATATAGGCGGATAGCATGGGGGTTGCCATGTCGCAGCATGCGATTGCCAGGTCACGGCATGCGACTGCCGTGCATTGGCATGTGGCTGACAGGCCATATTTTGCATGCGGACGAGCTTACGAATGAGCTTGCAAATGAGCTTGCGAGAGCGTTTTCCCAAGAACCGTTTGCGGTTAAACTTTCTAAACCGGCTGCTAACGTGTAGCATCGAGTTTGGCTGGCTCAACTACCGATGGGCACAGCTTCTAACGACATGTTTTTACAATCTGCGAGGATGATGGCTATGACAGTTAAGCGCAACACCATGGATATATTCGAGAAGGCGAAGAAAGAACGCCGCAAGATCACCATGGTCACATGCTACGACTACAGCATGGCGAGGATAGTCGACCAAACCAGCATCGACTCCATCCTGATTGGAGATTCGGTTGGAATGACCATGCACGGCTACGACTCCACCCTTCCGGTTACCATGGACGAGATGGTGCTGTCTACCAAGGCCGTCGTTCGCGGAACCACCAAGCCCCTCATTGTTGCCGACATGCCATTCATGAGCTATCAGGCCTCCTTCGAGGAGGGCATGCACAACGCGGGCAGGCTCATTGCCGAGGGCGGGGCCAATGCCGTTAAGCTCGAAGGAGCCACCCCCGCAACTCTCATGCTCATAAAAGAGCTCATCGCCCATGGTATCCCCGTGGTGGGGCACCTCGGGCTCACTCCGCAATCTGTTAACGAGTTTGGAGGATTCAAGGCCCAGGGCAAGGAGATGGAGGGCGTGGCCGAGCTTCTGGCTGCGTGCGAGCACTATGCAGACATCGGGGTTAAGGCCGCTGTTCTCGAGTGCATTCCGGCAGAGCTTGCAAAGCACATCACGCTCACGTTCCCGTTCTCCACGATCGGCATTGGAGCAGGGCCTGATTGCGATGCCGAGGTTCAGGTTATCCACGACGTGCTTGGATTATCCGATCGCACTCCCAAACATGCTCATAACTTCGTGGATGGGAAGTCCGTGCTGGGAAAGGCCCTGCAAGACTACGACGACGCCATCAAGGGCAAGACGTTCCCAACCGCAGACAATTCGGTCCACATCGACCCGAAGGTAATTTCCGACGCAGAGGACTACCTCGATGGTCTTTACGATTCGCTGATGGATGACAATGACTTCCTCGACAACTAGAGCAACTAACGCACCTGGCGCAGGCGGTTTGGGCCAGCTGGTTCTGTGCGCCACGCCCATAGGGAACATCGCCGACATCACCCAGAGGGTTTTGGAACAGCTCGACCAAGCCGATGTCATATATGCGGAGGACACCCGCGTGACCCTGAAGCTGCTATCGCGCTATGGGATAGATACCCCTTTGCAGAGGTGCGATGAGAACGTTACTGAGCAAAAGGCACCGCAGATCATCGAGAGAATTCGCGAGGGGCAAACCGTGGCGTTCGTGTCGGACGCCGGGATGCCCTGCATAAGCGATCCGGGCCAGAGGCTCGTTGCCGAGGTTCGCAAGGCCGGGCTACCGGTTACGGTTCTGCCGGGTGCGAGCGCTGTTCTAACCGCCATAGCCGGCAGCGGCTTCGTGTGCAGGAACTTTTATTTCGGTGGATTTCTGCCGCGCAAGAATGGCGAGCGCGCACGCACGCTGCAGTCTCTCTCCGGATTGGATGCGCTTCTGGTTTTCTACGAGTCAAACCACCGCACGGTGGGGTCGCTCAAGGCCATTGCGGAAGTGTTTCCCAACAGACGGGTTTGCATGGCACGAGAGCTCACGAAGATGCATGAGGAGTATGCGATCGATTACCCCGCCGCTCTGGCGGAGAGCATAGAGGGCAGGCAGTCCGAGCTCAAGGGCGAGGTAGTACTCGTGATAGATGCGCCGCAGCGTTTGGGCAACAGGGGAGGCGGCGTAGGCGGCAGTGACGATGGCTCTGCGCCTGTCGGAGGCGAAGCCGTTCTCTCCGGCGAAGACCTTCAGAATGCTCTCGTTGCCCGAGCGACAGAGCTATCTTCTCAAAACGGAATGTCAAGCTCCAAGATTGCCAAGCAGCTTGCGCGTGAATTTGGCGTCAGCAAGAACGTTGCCTACGATGCCGTTCTGTTGAGCAAGAAACGCACCGAGGAATAACAGGCTCGTTGTACAATCTATAAGGTATGCCTTAAACGAATGGGAACGGTCTCATATGCCGCAACCCCACTGATTGAAAAGGAAATAACATGGCACAAAGCTACTCGATAACCACGCCGATTTACTACGTAAATGCAATCCCGCACTTGGGAACCGCCTACACAACGGTTGCAGCAGACTCACTGGCGAGGTTCGAGCGAATGGACGGCAAGGACGTGTTCTTCCTCACCGGTTTGGACGAGCACGGCCAGAAGGTGGCGGAGTCCGCAGCCAAAAACGGCATGACCCCGCAGGAGTGGTGCGACAGCATTGCCCCCAAATTCCAGCAAACCTGGAAAGACCTGCTCATCACCAACGACGACTTCATCCGCACCACCGAGCCCAGGCACATGCGCGGTGTCCAGGCTTTCTGGACCGACCTATACAACAAGGGTTATCTGTACAAGGCCTCGTATTCGGGTTGGTACTGCATTCATGAGGAAACCTATTACACGGAGTCCGAGGTCGAGGAAATCGACGGCGAGAAGTGCTGCCCCGAGTGCCACAGGCCCCTTCGCTTCAACGACGATGGCGAGGAGAACTGGTTCTTCAAGCTGTCCGAGTTCCAGGAGCCGCTGCTGAAGTTCTACGAGGAGCATCCGGATTTCGTGCAGCCGAACACCAGGCGCAACGAGGTTATCTCGTTCGTGAAGGGCGGGCTCAAGGACCTCTCGATTTCCAGAACCACGTTCGACTGGGGAGTGCCGCTACCGTTCGATGAGGGACACGTTACCTATGTTTGGATCGATGCTCTGCTCAACTACATCACCGCCATGGGTTACGGCGGAAGCGAGGAAGAGGTCAAGAACTTCGAGCGCCGCTGGCCCGTGCAGTACCACTTCGTGGGCAAGGACATCATCAGGTTCCACTGCGTAATCTGGCCTGCAATGCTCATGGCCGCCGGACTGCCAATGCCCGAGAAGGTATTCGCACACGGATTCCTGCTCACCAAGGGCCAGAAGATGTCGAAATCTACCGGCAACGCAGTCTCTCCGCAAGACCTCATCAAGGTTTTTGGAATCGACGCATACCGCTATTACTTCATGACCGACGTGCCGTTTGGAAACGACGGGTCGATTTCCATGGAGCGCATGGTGCAGGTGTACAACGCCGACCTTGCTAACACTTGGGGCAACCTCTGCTCCCGCGCTTTCAACATGGCGGTGAAGTACTTCGATGGCAAGGTGCCGCAGATTGATGCAGACAAGTACGCTCAGCTGGAGCAGGAGCTGGGCAATCCGCTGCGCGAGATTGCCGAGGGAGTGTACGCCAGCTATTCCGAGAAGTTCAACAACGTCGACTTCACGGGTGCTGCTGCCGAGGTTTCGAAGCTCTCGTCCAGGGCCAACTCCTACATCGAGGAAATGGCTCCATGGAATCTTGCCAAGGATGAGTCGAAGGCAGACGAGCTGGCATACGTGATATACAACACGCTGGAGTCCATCAGGCTCATTGCCCTGTATTACGCTCCCTGGATGCCGCAGACCTCCAAGACAGCTTACGAGAGCCTGGGACTTGGCGATGTCACCGAGGTAACCACTCTTGAAGATGAGTCCGTTTGGGGCAAGCTGCCCGCCGGCAACCCTGTTACCAAGTGCCCGGCGTTGTTCCCAAGGCTGCAGCTCGACGATATCAGCCTGGATTAGCCCCGGATATTTTTGACAATGAAATCAACATGCCAGACCATCTGTCCCAACTCCCCGGCAAGAGGAGCGAGACAGATGGTCGGTGTGGTTTTTGGGCAAAGGTGAAATAACATGCCAAATCAAGAGGGTGCGGAGTTCGACTACCTTTTCAGGAACTCCAAGGGCAAGGTCAAGGATGCGCCGGTTATCGAGGGCTTGGTAGCCGACACCCATTGCCACCTCGACATGCTCCAGAACCCCGAGCTCGCCCTCGCGCGATGCGCTTATCACAACGTGACATATGTCGTGACCTGCGTGGAATCCTCGCAACAGCCTCAAACGACTTACGATATGCTCGCCCAATGGCTTGCCGAGGCCGATGGAATACTCGACAGCTGGGGGTCGCGTGCCCTTCTTCCGCATTGCAATGTTGTGGCAGGGTGCCATCCGCAGCTGTCGCTCAACTACGATAAGGAAGTCGAGTCGATAACCCGAGCCTGCGCCATGCATCCGCTAACGGTGGCCATAGGAGAAATCGGGCTGGATTACTATTACGACAATGCTCCGCACGACGTTCAGAAAGACGTGTTCAAACGCCAGATCGAGCTTGCGAAGCAAGTTGATAAGCCAATTCTCATGCATATCAGGGATTTCGAGGGAACGGATGCGCACGACGAAGCTCTGGAAATCTTGAAGTCCGAGGGCGTTCCACCTGCCGGAGCGATTCTGCATTGCTTCACCAACGGTCCGGAGGTTATGAGGCAGTATCTCGATTTAGGATGCTATATCGCATTTGGCGGTGCCGTGACATTTGCCCACAGCGATCTGATAAGACAGTCTGCCTTGGAGGCTCCTCTCAACAGGATCATCACGGAGACGGACAGCCCGTATATGGCGCCGGTGCCCTTGAGGGGCACGCCGTGCTCGCCAGAAGACACTGTGTTCACGGTGGATTTCCTTGCGAACCTAAGGGGGGTATCAGAAGAGGATAGACCCGGGTTTTTCGCAACTTTGTACCAAAACGCACATGATGTGTTTCATATTGAGTCCCATATGTGAGTTCAATCTACATTTAGGGGTTATTATGTACATCGTAGGGAGAGTAGGAAGATCGTAGAGGCGGGGTTACATTGCAAGAAGATAGAGAAGACAGCTTGAACGGAAGGGCCCCTGAGCCTGCGGGTAGCGCGCAGAAGCCTGACGACAACGGTCGTGCATCTGAGGGTCGCACCGCAGAAGGCCATGCCGCAGCAGAGGGCCGCGCCGAGGCCGTCAAGCCTTTTAAGTATCAAGGTTCCGGAGCCACTAACGAAGAGCGCAAGAACATCGTTCAACGTGGCAGTGAGAACCTGGCATCTAGAGTGCGCAGCCGCGGCACCGAGGGACGCCATGTGATCGGACAGGTAAACCTGGACGACCCTTCCCTTAGGTATGCCGCCGATGGTGCCACTGCGATAACAGACGATGCCCCCACCCTGCTCCTCCTTTGCGGCTCTCCCCGCAGGCGCACCTGTGCTTCCCTGCTTGACCTTGTGGAAGCTGGTGCCAGATCGGCTGGGATCAGGACCGAGAGGTTCATGCTCTGCGAGAAGAAGGTCAAGCCGTGCATTGGATGCAATCTATGCTGCAAGGATGGCAACTGCGTTTACTATGGCATGGTTAAAAAAGATGGCTCGCGAGTCGACGACTACAGGGAGCTTGTCGATATGCTGGACACCTGCGACGGCCTCGTGGTGGTTGCCCCCGTGTACTTCTCTGGCCCTCCTGCACAGCTGAAGGCCGTGTATGACAGGTTCCAGCCATATTGGGCTAGGAAGTACGTGCTTGGCCGTCCGTTCCCTGAGAGGCGTCCGGCTCAAGTGTTCATGGTTGGAACTGGCGGAGACCCCCATGGAAACGAGCCCTTTACCACGATATCGCGCAGCGCTTTGCAGATAGCGGGCTTCGAGATGGAGAAGCTCAGCAACTACATAGGGTATCTGGATCCACGCGACTGCCCAAAGATTCCCAGCGAGGACGAGGCCGCTGCTATGAGCCCTGCCAAGCTGGCCAAGATCAAGGCCACATTGGAAGAGCAAAACGAGTTTAGAAGGCGCGCGCTCGAAGCGGGGAAGGCGTTCGGGAGGATGCTGCGCACTCCGAGGAAGCCCAGCCAGGGCGTTCAGGGCAACTAGAGGAAGTAGAGAGGCTCAGGCTATGGGCGATTACTCCCCAAGATCTCAAGAGCACTCATCTCGCGGGCACTCGTATCTGGCATCGCCTGGTGCCACGCAGGCAGTGATGAGCAAATGGGGCCTTCACAACAAGAAGGCTTTGGGGCAGCATTTTCTTGTCGACGACAACGTGATTTCGAAGATCATCGAGCTTGGCGATGTGCAACCCCAAGACCGCGTGCTCGAAGTCGGGCCTGGCATTGGAACGCTAACCGTTGCCCTCATGGCAGCGGGAGCGCAGGTTGTTGCGGTGGAGAGAGACGCCGACCTTATCCCCGTGCTCGACACCACGGCTGGAGAGATGGCCCGCGATGGACAGGGCGCGTTCGAGCTGCTGAACATGGATGCCTTGGATATAAGTTCCGAGGCCCTTGCAGAGCCTTGCTCGAACTTTCCCTATCCCGGTATGCCAACCAAGCTCATATCCAACCTTCCGTATGCTGTGGCTGCCACCGTGGTCTTGGGAGTGATGCAGCGTGTTGACTCGATCGATTCTGCAACCGTCATGGTGCAAAGCGAGGTTGCTGACAGGATGTCCGCCCACCCTGGCGAGAAAGACTACGGCGCATATAGCGTGAAGCTTCAGCTAATTGCCAGGCCGGTCGACACCTTCAAGGTGAGCTCTCAGAGCTTCATGCCTCCTCCAAGGGTTGATTCCAAGGTAATCAGGCTCGACAGGCGTGATGTTTCGGATCCTGACAGGGCCATCATCGATGCAGCAAGCCTGATGGCAGATGCCGCATTCGCGCAGCGTAGGAAGACCATCAGGAACTCCATGGTATCGTTCCTCGCTCCTAGGGGTGTTGATAAGTTGGAGGTAGACCAAATCCTCCAAAGCGCTGGCGTGGATCCAAAATCTCGCGGAGAGCAGCACCCTCTGGACGACTTCATCAGGATGGGCAGGGCGTACCTGTCTCGTTAGGCCCTTGACGGGCTTTGGGTCGCGCAATGGCTCTCAGAATGCGGCGCGTCTGCGCCGTGCGTGTTGTTGTGGAAAGCCTCAACCTAGGAGGTCGGCCTCAGAAGGCCTTCTTTAACCAGCGCATTCCCCTAAGGTTAGAGAGTTCTACTATGGCCAACGAGAATGCCACGGTCATTCCCAGGGTAATCAGGAACGGCAGGCATGTGCTAACAAGCGCGTTGCCGCCAAGCGTATCGATCAGATAGAACGTAAGCGTCGCGAACAGCATGTGCGAGAAGTACATCATGGAGCTTAGCGGCTGAATGATCTTGATGGAGTGCTTTTTGGAGAACTCGAGTTTGGCGAAGAACGCAAATCCGAAGAACACGGAGGGCAATAGCATCAGGTACATGTTGAGGCTGTTTATGTCGAGCGCCATGTCGTATTGCTTGACGACGCAGGCTTCTGCGAGCAAGAGGACCATGGAGATGATGAATCCCGCCAGCGCCTTGTTCCTCGAAATCTTGAAGTCGAAGAACCCGAACAGCATCCCTATGCTCACGAATGCAAATCCCTCGAACAGGCCATTCCTTGTGGTAAGTATCACGGAATGGATGTTCTGTATGACTTCCCACCTTGACGCTGCTGCATCTTGCAAGGGGGCAATCAACCCGAACCAGGACTGTCCGAGAAGCCCCACGATATACAGCGCAAACGATATGACAACTATCACGCTCGGCTTGGCGTGCGCGCGTAGCAGGAGGGATACCAGAATCACAGCAACCATGAGTGATGGCAGGTACCAGAGGTGCTGGAAGCTCCCAGTGAAAAAGAAGTCCTGAAAATACGACAGCACCATCTGCTGGGTGGTTGCGTCGCCCTGCGACAATCTTTGGATGGATAGCGGCAGGTATATGACGGACCATATGAGGTAGAGCCTGAGAATTCCCAGCAAGAACTTCTTCGTGGGCTTTAGGGAGAAGCTGTCAAGAGTTGTCTTTCGATACAGAAGATATCCAGAGCAGGCGAAGAACAGCGGAACGGCGATTCTCGTGAAGCATTGCTGGATGTAGTAGCCAACTTCTTGGACAACCAAGTTGTCGCTGCCGGTACCGAGCAGGGGAACGTGGATAGCGATGACGAGCACTGCGCATATGAGCTTCATCAGATCGAGCGAGGTCAGGTACTCCCTGTTAACCTCCGCTCTTTGCTCGTATTGCAAGATGCTCGTTCCTCTCTCCAACATCTGCGGTATCTAGGCAATAGTTAAATTATTTGCGATGTGGCAACTAGAAAAGTTATCACTTGTCAAATGGAAAGTTTTGTCATCTTGTGTTCGAGGTGCAGATGCTCGGTGTCTGCCTTTCTTCGATGCATGTGCATCGGTCGTGGATTGCCTATGCTATCGCTATCCTCGCCCTAATATAATTGAATTGGATTATTGGAGGTGTTTTATGGAAATAGAACAGCAAGCTGCTTTGGTCGATACCATTCACTCGACCATTGCATCCTACGAGGGCAAACCGCTGAGGGTTCGCGCAAACATGGGTCGTTCGAAGATCGTCGATTGCGAGGGAATTCTCACCCAGGTTCACCCGTCGCTTTTCATCGTGGAGGTCCACGGAAAGCGTGGCAGGGTTACCCGCCAATCCTATCAGTACGTTGATGTGCTCACCGGAATGGTCGAGCTTACCGATGTCGAGAACAACCAGAAACTCTTCGAGCCCAACTTCGATAACTAGGGCAGCTGGCAATGGGGTTATCTTCCTTTAATAGATAAGTACTCCAAAAAATTACCGCTTTGATTTATTCTGTGTTCTACGAAATAGGATTTTGTAAGTGCGTCGAATGGGCTCGGACGGCATTATGCCGCGAACCTGGTCAGGTCCGGAAGGAAGCAGCCATAAGTGGCCGCTGGTGAGCGTCCGGGTCTATTCGGCGCACTTATTCTTTTATATTCCGGCTGTTTCAAAGGTGGTTTCTGCCTTTAGATGAGCCGGTTTATTTTTTAGTATGAGCAGGGCAAATATGAGCGTGGCGGCTGAAAGCGGCAGGAGTCAGCCGTGCGCAGCCGTGAACAAAGGCAGCAGTAAGTCAGTTGCAAGGCAGTTGTGCGCAGCTGTAAACAGCCGCAAGACAGCTCATCTTTGGATTGCCCGCATTCTCTTCTGCCGCAGACTCCGATATTGTTTTGGAGCTCGGGAAAATGTCCGGGGTTGATGATAAAGTCAAACAGTGAAGAAAGTACACGGCCTGCAAATCCTGGCGGCCGTCTTTCGATGCTCGGCGTAAGTCGAAATCGCTGAGTACCGCTGAGCACCTTTCTTGTTTTTGAAAAATTGGTTTTCGAGGGTGAGGCATCAATGGCCAACCAGTCTTTATATCGCAAGTACAGACCGCAGACCTTTGCCGACGTAGTTGGGCAAGAGCACATAGAGCAAACTCTCAGGAACGCCCTTGCCAGCGATAGGGTGTCGCATGCCTATCTATTTTGCGGGCCAAGGGGAACTGGAAAGACCACCACGGCAAGGCTGCTTGCCAAGGCTCTCCTGTGCGATCAGGCTCCAACCGCCAATCCAGATGGAGTTTGCGAGAATTGCCGCGAGATAGCATCCGGAACCCATCCCGATGTCTACGAGCTCGACGCTGCTTCACGCACCGGCGTTGACAACGTGAGGGAAGAAATCATAGGCAGGGTGCAGTTCCGTCCAACCAGGGGCCGTTACAAGGTCTACATCATCGACGAGGTTCACATGCTGTCCACGGCAGCATTCAACGCCTTGCTCAAAACCCTCGAAGAGCCGCCCGAGCACGTTGTTTTCGTGCTCTGCACCACGGATCCTCAGAAGGTGCCGGCTACCATCATCTCCAGATGCCAACGCTTCGACTTCCACAGGTTGAGTACCGAGCAAATATCCCAATGCCTTGAGCAAATATGCGATGGCGAGGGGTTTTCGTACGATCCTGGAGCCATCGAGCTCATTGCCAAAGAAGCCCACGGTGGAATGCGAGATGCCATCACCGCGTTGGAGCAGGTTGCGGTTTTCGGTAACGGCAACGTTACATACTCCGCTGCCGAGAACATGTTCGGCGATGTCGATTCCGTCGAGATATCCGAGGTAATGGGATACATTGCCAGCAGAGACGTGGCATCGTGCTTCATGTGGGTGGAGAAGTTCGCTTCTACCGGGATAGACGTCGCCCAAGTTGCAAGGAGCATGACCGCATACGTTAGGAACATGTATGTTGCCATGCTCACGGATTCCAAGGCGGCGTTGCCTGCGATGGACGATGACGAGTTCGATGCCATAAAGGCTCAGGCCAGGACTTTTGGGAATCCCGATAGGCTTGCCAGCATGCTGATGGTTCTTGGAAATCTTTCTACAGAGCTTCGAACTGCGGTGGATGCCAGGCTTTCCCTTGAGATAGCGCTAACCAAGATGGCGCATCCAAAGGCAGACATAACGTTGGAATCTCTGGCAGCCAGAATCTCGGATTTGGAGAGCAGGATTCAATCTGGTTCCGTGTTTGCCCAGGAGCAGCCTGTCCAGGTTGCTCCGCAAGGTGTCTCGGCGAGCATGCCCACGGCGGGCGTATCTCCGGTGAGCCAATCACCGGCAGGTGTGCCTGGGGCATCTTCTGGTGTGGCGCCTGAATCTACGAACGCGATGGGCGCATCTGGCGTGTCATCCGCCCCGTCGCCCTCTTCCACGTATGACTTTGGAGTGTCCGGCGCGCAGTCCGACGGGCATCCCGTCACACAGTTCGGTGGGGAGGCCGTGAGCCAATCGCAGCAGGTACAGGAAGCCGTAAGGTTTGCGGCTGCAGCTCGTGCGGCTGCGGGATCGGGTGCTCAGCAAGGGCCTCGGGAGTCGGCTCAGGTGCAGCCTGCCCAGGCTTCGCAATCACCGCGTCCCGCTCAGGCTGCGCATCAAGCTTCTGCCCGTCAGTCGCAGTATGGCCAAGCGCAACAGGGACAGTCAGCGCAACCCAGCAGGCTAGATGGAATAATGCGCGATCCATCATCTGTCAGACGTATGTTCGAGGCCGCTGCACGCGAGCTCTCCAACAGGCACCCGATGGCAGGAAGCCTGCTTGGTGGAGCTATCCCGCACGCAGATGCTAAGAACGGCAAGATAATCGTGGAGCTGCCCAGAGATGCCGATTTTGCTCGCAACACTCTGATGGACCCAGGCATCAGGACAGAAATGGCGGAATGCCTGTCTAGGGCGTTCGGAGGAAAGCTGACAGTCGATTACACGCTGGGAGCGCCTGTGAACGCCGCCATGCCGGTGAACGAGGTAGTGTCTGGCCAAACGGCCGCAAATTCGTTCGTTGACGCTGCTCCTATGCAACCTGCGCAGCCCGCTCAATCTGCCCAACCTGCAGCCCCAGCTTCTGTTGCCGCCAACTCCGCGGGTGCGGCGTCCCCTGTTGTCGGGCCTACCGGACCTACCAACATCAGCAACGTGGATGCTGTTTCGTCCGCCTCGCAAAACCAGCCAGAACCCGGGCAGCTTCCGGTTCCCAACGAGCCTTCTGGAGAGTGGCCGTCAGCTCCTGAAGACATCGGGTATGACGAGGTTCCCTTGTCGGAATACGGGGATATGCTGGACGATGGCGGTCAGCCGCAGCCGGGATGGGAGCCAGCTCCGGAGCCAGACCAGGCAAACGTGCATGATGCGCAGAATGCGCAGCCCGCTCCAGCTCAGAGCGAGCCAGCGCAGCAACCTGCTGGTGGGGCATCTGCCCAGACGGCCGCCGCTTCTGCTCAAAAGGCTGCAGTTCCAAGCAACATGGACAGCGAATTGGCAGGGCTATTCATAGACGTCTTCGGAGACGGTGTCGTGTTCGCCGATTCCGACTCCGATACCGGCAACATGCAGTAGGAAGCGCACAACCAGAGTTGGCGCAGCGTTCGCATAGGGCAATGCACAATAGACGGAAGGACTCACCATGGCAATGGACATGAACAGGATGATGAAGCAAGCCCGCAAGATGCAGGAGCAGATGACCAAGGCTCAGCAAGAGGTTGCCGAGCAGGAGTTCACTGCCACTGCCGGCGGTGGTGCGGTTGAGGCTACCGTGAAGGGAAATATGCGTCTGGTCTCATTGAAGATAGACCCAGAGGCTGTCGACCCCGACGATGTTGAGATTCTGCAGGACATGATTGTGGCTGCTGTTAACGGAGCGATCGAAGATGCCGAAACCACGACCAACGACCGCATGAATGCCATCACCGGCGGGTTGAACATTCCAGGCATGATGTAACAGCTGGCGGTTCTGCAAAACCCCAGTTCGTGGAGCGTATGTCGTATGGCGTATGTAGGGTGTATATCGAGGGCCGTATGCCGAAGGTCGTATACCGCGGCTCTCTGATAATAGGGCAATTTAAGAAGGGCAAATCAAACGATGCAACAGTCCATGGCGATACAGCACCTGCTCGACGAATTCGAGAGGCTGCCTGGTATCGGGCCAAAATCTGCGCAACGCATAGTTTACTGGATTCTCAACGGGTCCAAGGAGAGCGCAGAGTCTCTCGCTAATGCCATAATCGATGTGAAGGGCATGGTGCATTTTTGCCCGGTATGCTTCAACTACGCCGAAGGCGACCTTTGCAGCATCTGCAATGACGACAGGCGCGACCGCTCCACCATATGCGTGGTGTGCGAGCCCAAGGACATCACGTCAATAGAGCGTACCCACGAGTACAACGGTCTCTACCATGTTCTTGGCGGGGCTATTTCGCCAATGGATGGTGTGGCGCCAGACGATCTGAACATCACCGAGCTTATCGGGAGGTTGTCCGACGACACCGTCAAGGAAGTGATAATGGCCACGAATCCCAACGTTGAGGGCGAGACAACGGCCATCTACATTGCCAAGCTGATAAAGCCCTTGGGGGTTAAGGTTACAAGGCTGGCCAGCGGCCTACCGGTTGGCGGCGATCTTGAATATGCCGACGAGATTACGTTGGGCAGGGCAATCGAGGCAAGACGCGAGGTGTAGCCGCAGGGTGGGAGCGTGGTGCAGAGCTCACTCCGAGCAATGCACCAGGCATGCGCCAATCCCTCTCGACGCAAATCGAACCGCACGGGTATCTCAACCAACAGCAGGGGCTCCGTCTCGATGAAAGACGGAGCCCCTTGTTATTGCATGTCTTTGTTGATGTCTTTTCAAAAAGACTACTTGTCGTCCACACTCTTGCGAATGTACTCGCTTGCAGGGGAGCCGGAGAAGTGGATTATCTCCCTGTCGAGGGCAGGCACGATGATTGGGCTGTGGGCAACGTTTCCGGGCACGTAGATAACCGTGCTCTTCGTTGTGGCGATGTCCTCGCCGCCAAGGAAGAAGTGGACCTCTGCCCCAAGGTCTCCGGGGTTCTCTGGGTCCGTTCCGAGGAATCCGATGAACTCGGGGTTGTCGTGAATATGCTCTTCCGGGCCGGTGAGATTCACGGTCATAAAACGGCAAAGCTCCAGATAGGGAGCGCCCTCCACCTTGTCGCCCGCCATCCAGATGAGGAGCTGCAGGAATCCCTCTGGGCCCTCGGGGATAATTCCGCTCGATGGCTCATAGCGGTAAACGACGTGTTTTGCATAGGTGCCCTTCGGTGCGGTGGCTTCTGCAGGTTTGCGGGTAGGCTTGGGGGCAAACTCGCAGTAGCAGTATGCAATCGGGTGGTCTACGCTTACGACCTTGAGCTTGTGCGCGCACCCAGCGGGAACATAGATTGCCGCGGTTTCGGTGATGGTATGAACGTCGTTGTCCATCGTGAACTCGACGGTTCCGTGCAGGTTCTCCGGATCGTTGCGGTCTGGACCATACATGAAAATCATGGCGTCATTATCGTTTGCAGTGAGAACACCCTCATCGAACGGCTTCATCAGCCAGCTGCACTCGAACAGGAAAGTTGCATCGGGAATTACCGATGCGTCCATATAGAGTATCGGCCTGCGCGATCCATCTGCTACGCCCGGAAGGTCCTTTGGAAACTCTCCATCTCCTGCCCTGCAAAAGTATTTCTCGTACATTGCTCCTCCTGTTGTCGGAAACCTTTGTCGGTGATGTCCGCCGCGCGAAAACTTGCGCGAAGTCTACTTGGAACGAATGCAAAATTAATTCCGTGAACATTTTAACCCATGTTTTACGTCCGGCTCTGCATACGGGTTTTGAGGGCGTTATCATCGGGTTGTACTCATTTTTTCGGCTAGGAGGTTTAGCATGGCTATAGTCGGAGCATTCGTATTGCCTCACCCGCCGCTGGCAATTCCAGAGGTTGGCAAAGGTCAGGAGCAGGGAATCTCGAGCACGCTCGAAGGATACAAAAAAGTAGCGCGCCGCATAGCCCAACTGGCCCCGGAAACCATAGTGGTCATATCTCCGCACTCGGTTATGTATTCCGATTACATCCACATCTCGCCGGGCCGCAGGGCCGTGGGAAACATGGGCAAGTTCGGCGCGTCCCAGGTGAAGATCAAGAAGAACTACGATTTCGAGTTCGTGCAGAAGCTGGAGAAAGCCGCACAAGACTCGGGTTTTCCCGCTGGAACGATGGGGGAGAAGGACGAGCATCTAGACCACGGCACCTTGGTCCCGCTCTATTTCGTGGAACAGCAGTACCAGGATTACAAGATAATCAGATGCTCGATTTCGGGCCTTCCGTTCATCGACCATTACCGCTTTGGAAAACTGATCCAGCAGGTGTCCAACGACCTTGGCCGCAGAACCGTGGTTCTCGCCAGCGGAGATCTTTCGCACAGGCTGCTCGAAGACGGCCCATACGGGTTTAATCCGTCGGGCCCCGTGTTCGACGACCGCATTACAAAGGACATAGCATCGGGCGACTTCGAGGACATGATGGAGTTCGACCAGGTGATGTGCGAGGCTGCCGGCGAATGCGGCCATAGGTCGTTTATCGAGATGGCGGGAGCGCTCGATGGCGTGGCCGTCGAGCCCGAGCTGCTGTCGCACGAAGGTCCGTTCGGCGTTGGGTATGCGACTGCGATTATCGAGACCGTGGGGTTGGACGACTCCAGGCATTTCGACGAGGTTTACCTCGAGAAGGAAAAGGCCAAGGTTGCAGAGGCCGAGGATTCCGAAGATCCATATGTGAGCTTGGCCAGGCTATCGATAAGGTCCTATGTGGAGGACGGGGCTTCGCTCGAAGGTGACAGCCCCGAGGTTAGGGAGTTCCTGCGCAACCATCCGGAGGTTGCCGATGGCTTGAGCAATCAGCAGGCCGGCGCATTCGTGTCGATTCACGAGCACGGCAGGCTGCGCGGATGCATCGGCACGATTTCCGCAACGCAGAGAAGCCTTGCAGGCGAGATCGTCCAAAACGCGGTGAGCGCGTGCTCGAGAGACCCTCGGTTTGCCCCAATAAAGCCGGAAGACCTGGACTATCTCGATGTTAACGTGGATGTTCTGGGCGAGGCCGAGCCTATCGACAGCGCCGAAGAGCTTGACGTTAAGAAATACGGGGTAATCGTGACATCTGGCAACAAGAGGGGGTTGCTGCTTCCGGACATCCCCGGCGTTGAGAGTCCAGAGCAGCAGATCAGGATAGCCTTGCAGAAAGCTGGGATTAGCGAGAGAAGCCGCTTTACCATGGAGCGCTTCGAGGTGGTTAGGCACGAGTAGCATGTCGGATGGCATGGACAAGCGAGGTGACATGGCCGGCGGTTTGCACGGGTGCGATGACATGTGCGAGTGCAGACTGTGTCCTCGAAACTGCTCCATACCGGAGGGCGGTCTTGGATTCTGCGGGGCTAGGACATGCGTGGATGGCAATGTGATTTCGCATAACTACGGGTACATGACCGGCATCGCTCTCGATCCAATCGAGAAAAAGCCACTCTCGCATTTTCACCCTGGGTCGTTGGTCCTCTCGGTTGGAAGCTATGGTTGCAACCTCAGCTGCCCGTTTTGCCAGAACAGCAGCATTTCGATGATTCGCGGTGCCGCGGGCCGTGATATATCGCGCTTTGTGGGTGTGGACGACCTGGTTGCTCTTGCCAAGAAGTATGAAAGCCGAGGGAACATCGGGGTTGCCTATACCTACAACGAGCCCGGGGTGGGGTATGAGTATCTGATGGATGCCATGCCGGCCATCCACGAATCCGGGATGCTCAACGTTATGGTAACGAACGGCTACATGAACGCGGAGCCCCTGCGGAAGATGGTGCCCTACGTTGATGCAGCGAATATTGACATCAAGGCGTTCACGCAGGATTTCTACGACAAGGTGGGAGCTCCCAAGGGACTCGACACCCTGAAGGAAGCCGTAGAGATCTACGCGGACTCTTGCCATGTGGAGATAACCACGCTGGTCATACCCGGATGGAATGATTCCGAGGACGAGATGGACGGCGAAGCCAGGTGGATTGCCAGCGTGGACAGTGAGATCCCACTGCATATAACCAGGTTTTTTCCACGTTACAAACTGCTGGATATTCTGCCCACTCCGATAAAGACCATGAAGAAGCTCGAAAAGGTGGCCAGGCGCTATTTGGAGAACGTCGAGCTTGGAAATGTGTAGCATGCCCGTGTGAGGCCCGCCCGTGTGCGGCATGTCAACGTGCGGCATGCCAACGTGCATCGTGTGCAGCGCGCAGGATTCGCGCGTGTAGGACTTGCCTGTGATGCTTTCTTGTAGAAAGGCTCATGAAATTTGAAAAGTCTTTAAATTCAAAAAATGCACACATTTAACAAAAATTTGCGCACTTTGTCTTGAATTAAAGAATAGGGATTTCGTATAATTTGCTTAGTTGAAAGGCAGATTGTAACCGCCTATGAATCTCGCGAAAAAGCGGCTGGAAGTAACCGACCAGCCGCTTTTTTTAATTGTCTGAACCGAGTCAATTGGCTTACTTGATCGGCTTTTCTTGCGAGGCGAATGCACCGGGCGTGCCGTTAGCTTGCTGCTATTCGGACGATGAAGCTGTGGCTCTATCCGAAGATACTGCGAGCTCTTCTCGCATCTTTGCAATATCTTCCTGCAGGAATTTTGCGTAACCCCTAACTTCCACCCGAAGGCTTTCGGGCTCCGATACCCTCATTTCGCCAAGCCTTGCAACTATATGCTTGGCTATCCAGGTGGTGTTCTCCTGCAAAGGCAGTGTGGCTGTTTTGCTGCCATCGGGGTTCTCCTCGACCTTCGACTTAATCCAAACACGATCGTCAATGCACTGTCCTGCATTCATCTCCAGCTTTGCCAACGGGGCATCTTCGTCTATGAGCTCCTTGTCGCTGGCAAGACTCCTCACGTCTTTGCTGGAGTGTTCCGGCAAGGGATCGAGCGAGAGTATCCTGGCCACCTTGAAGGTGCGCATCTCCTCGTTGGTGTAGCAGTATGCCGACAGGTAGACTTCGCCGTTCTCCTGCGTGTAAAGCTGTTGCGGAGCTATTTTTCGCGGTTTGATATTCCCCACATCGTCAACGCTGTCGCTGGCGGACACGTATTCGATGCTGGCCAGCCTGTTCTGCTTGCATAGAAGCGAAAGGTTTCTGAGAATCGTGTAGTCTTCGGCACTCGAGATGTAAACCTGCATGGCGTCTCTGCTCTGCATTGACGTGGGCATCACGCTTTTTCCCAAGGTTTTTCGAATTGAGGCATCGTTTGGGATCTTTGCGTAATCGAGGGCAGATATAAGAGCCTGGCTTTCCTCCACGGTGAGCCTCGGCGGGCGGGAGAAGATTCCCAAGCTTCTGCCAATCGCTATTCCTCCGCTTTTCGTGAGGGGCGCGAGCGCGTCGGTATCTTTTCCGTTGCCTGCAGCCAGCTCGCGCATTGCATCTTCGGCGCTGAGAACATAGAAGTCCATCGCAGTGTTGTTTGACTCGCTGTCGCTCAGGTCTGCAATCGTTCCGATCGCATCTTCCACACTGCATCCCATCTTCTGCGCGAGTTCCTCATACGAAACGTATTTTTTCTCCAGACCCGGGAGAACCTTGAGAACGCTCTCCAGCATCTGGGTGCCATTTGGTCTAGCCATCGTTCTCGTCTCCTCCCGCTCCGAATGTAGCCGCATCTCTGTTTGGATCTTCACTGGGATCCATGTTGATATTGATTGCCGGCTCGCCGCTCAAAATACTCTGCAATCCTTTGTCTACGAGGTCGGCTGCGCTTTCTGGCTCGAGAATCAGTATTCCGGGTCCGTTCTCGATGGACCATTGGGCCAGCCCGAAGTTGTTTGCCGAGTCTATGGTCCACAAATAGCCGCCATCTGTATGCTCCAAAGACCCCTTTGACATCGTCAGGCTGTGGACTTTGTACTCGAGTCCATCGGATATGAACAGCTTGGCGGTGCTCCTGCTATCTCCAATCTGGAACGGCAAAAGCGCGATATCGTCATTCGAATGCTCGGAGGCTTTTTCCAATAGCGACTTGCTAGCTTTCGCGAGAGTGGGGGCGCCCAAGATCCTATCGAACTTGAATCGTCTGGTGTCATCTCTCGCTTCATCGTATGCATATATATACAGATCTCCGAGGTACGAATAGATGCTTATTGGTAAAACATGCCTTAGCTCTTTGCTTCCCGTTGCGTTTTGATACTCGAACTCCAGCTTCATGCGCCTGGACTTTGCCGTCTCCACGCTTTCGAATATGGATTTGGCTGCGTCTTGCCCGTATGGCTGCGCTGATTTGCCGATGTTCCTGCGAGAAGAGGCATCCTGGCGGGAGCTATCGTCATTAGAGATACTATCTTGAGGAGAGGTCTGCACGTTACCGTCGACCGCATCCTGTAGATTGGAATCCTTTGTGATGCTCTCGAGCTTAGACATGGCCTGCAGCAGTTCTTTGCGCATGAAGAACCTGGGGTCGTCCAGTGCGTTTCTCGCGCATAGGATGAGAAGCTGTATATCCGCATAGTCGAGATTGGGGTCTTCTTGCCGCGCCTCGTCTACGAGCAGCTTGTATCTGGGGGCTGTATCTCCCGAAGCTCCAAGTTTCTCGATTGGAAATCCCAGTGCCTCAAGATCCTTGCGATCCCTTCTAAATTGCCTCTCGAAAGCATCGCTGCTCTTGGAGCCGGGCTTCCCGCTCTCGCTCGCCCTGCCCTCTTGGTTGTATCCTTCGACGTTGGACCTGATGTCTTTAGACGTGGCTCCATATTCCTTGTCTTCCAAATACAGAATCAGGTTCACCAACCTTGTGGTTTTGGAGATCTTGTAACTGTCATTGGAAGACATGGCCGGCCTTTCGCCTCTAGGCTTCGATTCACATGACAATGTTAGCATCGAGTTGTTACGGGCATCTTACCCAATTCCAATTTTGGGCACATGCGAATCAAGGGAAATTCCAAATTCAATTCTGCAAATATTCGAACGAGCTCCAATCCTGATCCTGCGGATATTCGAACGAACTCCAAACCTGATCCTGCGAATATTCGAACGAACTCTAAGTCTGGACCCGAGGATATTCGGGGCAATTCCAAATCGGCCATTGCACATCTGCGGCGAATCCCCAACTTGTAGCCCGCGCTTGACCGCATATATTTGCAAGTTAACCGTTGTTTTTGCGCGAAGTTCGCCCCGGTTGTGCATAACATTCCTCAAATTGCGGTTGCTGTGCGACAATATGGAGTTTGATAAGGTTATTATTTATAAGAACTATACCCTGATTTTTTACCTAAATAGGGGGAAGCATGATTGACTTCGAATCTCGGGTTCATGCCCTATCGACGGAGCTCCCTGCAAGGGATGCCGGAAGTCGAGGAGAAGAGCTGGCATCCGAGACCTTGGCCGACGATTTTTACAAGCTGGGTCTTAAGACAGATATCGATGGGTTTACCTGCCCGGGTGGTCTGAGGATAACCAGGAGCATATACCACGCGCTGATACTCATCGCGGCTCTCGTGTGCTTTGCTGCGCCGAGCATGGGCGTGCTTGGAATCATTCTGTCCGTGATCGGAATTGTGCTGCTCTACCTCTCCTATGCCAAGGACGATCCACTGGCAAAGTTCTTCTTCAAAGCGGAGAGCCAGAATGTTGTGGCGCGGTACATACCGCAGGGCTTGTCATCATCGCCCAGGCGCGGAAAGATCGTCATAACGGCGCATTACGACGTTAAGAAACCCTCGATCTATCAAATCCCCGCAATTAGGAAACAGTATCCCATCGTCAGGCTCGTTAGAATCTACGGAGCCATAGCGGTTCCGGTTTGCTGTCTTCTGGCAATGATTCTTCCGGGTGTTGGATCGAAGATTTTCTCCGTCATTGCACTGATCGGCGGAATCGTCCAGATCATTGATATCGCAGACCAGCTGGTCGGTTATTTCCTCAAGGCCCCCAAGGGTGCTAACAACAACGCTTCTGGTCTTGCCGTCATGAGCGCTTTGGCCGAGAAGCTTGCCACTGCCGAGGTTAGGGTTTCGGCACCTGTTTACGGATCCGACGAGTACGAATCCGCTGCTTATGGCGACGTTGATGCTCGTGTAGCTGCTCCGCAAGACCAGGTGCAGGGCGAGCCCCAGCCTCAGCCCCAGCAGTATGACGAGAACTTCGACGAAGGATTTGCTCCCGAGGCTGACAACGTTGCAGCGTCGGTTGCGAATGCCAGGGTTGACCAGTACCAAGAGCAGCCGGAGCAGGTAGAGCAAGCTGAGCTGTCGCAACAGGGGCAGGCTCAGCCTTACGTTGAAGAAACCGATGCGGATAATCGCGAGCCACAGGCACAACAGGCAGGCGCAAGAAGGCCGCGCACCGGCAATTCCTTTGCAGATATAGCCGCGCTAGCAGCGAATATGGAGCGCGAGAGCGGACGTGCCGAGGAGCGGGAGAGAGCCGAGCAGGCGGCATTGGCAGCGCGTGCTGCTGCACAGGCAGCCCGTGCAGCGCAAGCTGAGCAAGAAGCTCAGGCAGCGCAGACGGTTCAGGCTGCGCAGGCTGATTTTGCCGGATCGGATAATCCAGATGCGACGATGTCAGATGTCCCGAATCAGGGTGCCACCGAGAGCTTCGACGCAGTTGTTCCGGATACCCCGGAAAACGAAGAGCTTTACGCGGAGGCTATCCCTGTCACCGACGTTCAGATCGACGATGCAGATTATGCTCCGCAGGCATCTGATGAGGGCCAGCAAGCTCAGGTGCAGCATGATCAAGCCGTGCCAAATGCCCAGGTTGCTCAGCAGATGGCTCAGCCCGCCCCAGCTACTCCGAATGCCCCGGCCGTTTCTCCATCCGCACCCTCTGCGGAGCCCAGCGAGGCTTCTGCTCAGGCGGCGCAGGAGCAGCGATATGTGTCTCCAATCAATGCGGTTGGGTCAAAGCCAGTGAAGGTTCACGTGGAGCCGTCTCCACAGCCCGCAGCACCGGAGAACAGGGTCAGCGCTTCCGAGTCCATAGCCGTAGCGTTTGCCAAGCGAGCCGAGGCCGAGCGCGCTGCCGAGCGTGCCCGCAGGAAGCCAGTGAACGCTCCGTCTTGGTGGAAGAAGGTCGAAGCCGACAAGGAGCGCGAGGAAAGCGAGAACCCCCAGCAGAAGGAAAGGGTGCTCAGGTCGCGCTTTGCAGATTCGCCTGCATACCACGATTCGGTCGTAATCGAATACGAAGAGGAGCAGCAGGCAGCGGAGTCTGCAGCTAGGGCTGCAGCCGCTATGGCCGAGGGCGCGAATGCCGAGCCCGCGGCTGTTGAAGAACCTGCAGCACAGGAGGCGGTTGTCTCCGAAACTCCCGTGCAGGTAGCCCAGGATCAGCTGCCTCTGGATGAAGAGCCCAAACCCGCCGCACCCGAAGCAGTTGCACCCGAAGTAACCACACCCGAAGCAGCCGCACCAGAAGCAACTGCACTAGACGTAGCTGATGTTGCGCCTGAGGCTGAAGAGCCAGTAGATGCGATTGCGGCTCCGGTAGATGAGGCTCCCAAGAGGGCTAACGCCGATGCTGATATTTCGGAAGAAGAGGCTGCCGACGAGGCTCTGGCAACGCTGTTCGGAGACCAAACCGACGAAAGCGATGCTCAGCCTGGCGAATCTGTGGCCAGCGATGCGCAGGCTGTGGAAGCACAAACTGCGGTTGCACAAAAGGTTCAGGCAGAAGACGCCCAAGCGCCAGTTGCAGTTGATGAGTCCACGTTGCAGGAGCCTGTGGCTGTCCAAACCGCTCAGATGGCCGAGCCTGGCACGGAGCCCGCTCCGGCAGCTCCCGTGGCAGAGCCAAAGGCTGCACCTGCAGGTCCAAACTCCACCATCGCGTACACTCCGGAGCCATTCGTGAAGCCTGGTGCCAACAAGGCTGCCGCCGCTGTGCCCACCGCCCAGGACAGCCGTCCTGCAAGTGGTGCTGGTGAGACCATGGTGGCCGCGCCTCAAATGCAGCCGGTGCTGCAGCGTCAAACATACGAGGCCCCGCTCGTCGAGCCAGATTCCGAGCCGGATTGGCCTTCGGGAGCATATCAGTATTCGCGTAGCAGGTATGCCGAAGGACACCATGTGCAGAAGGGCAATGTGTCTGAGGAGCCTGCTCCCATGAGCTACTCCAGGGATTCGTACTCCCAGATCCTCAACTCCGAGAGCCCGGCAACTTCAGCGGATGATGTTCCAAGCTGGCTGCGCAACCCAGAACCGGAAGTTGCCAGCAGCACCGAGAGCTCTGCCAACGCAGGTGCTGCAACCTCGTCTGTCGAAGACGCCGATGCAGCAAAGGCTCAGGCTTTGGGGCAGATTTTCCAGGATGCACACATCGAGACGCCAGCACCTGAAGAGGCAAGCAGCGCGCCGTGGAATTCGACCGAATCCTCCGCTGACGACAGGTATTTCGAAACCGCGCGCAGCGTTAGGCAGGCTCTGTCCGACATCGCGGAGAACAAGGACGAGGCCAGAGAGTCCCTTCTCAACCTGCCGATGGTTGGAAGCCTTGACACCAACGCCTCGATCAGCGACGGAATGATGCAGAAGGGCCTGGACGTGGAGCCCGACGCCGATCCGTTCATAACGAGGGACGATGTTAGGGAAGAGTCCAACCTCACGGGATCTTTCGCGCCTCTTGGTGCAACGGGTGTCATGAAGCCGGTTACCCCGGAGTTGCTCGAGCGCTACAGCCAGGGTGGAGACATCTATGTTGACGATGCCTACGACGACTACTATGACTCGCAGTACAGCGACGAGGGATCCTTCGTTGGTAACGACATCGATATCGATGCAGAGGCTCCCAAGAAGAAGCGCGGGCTGTTCAAGAGGCGCAACAAGAAGGACAAGAAGTCGAGGAAAGAGCGCCGCGCCGAGGAGAGCCGCGAGGCATCTGCGAGCGAATGGCTGGGCCTCGACGAGGACTACAACGCCACTTCCGAGGGTGCGCAGATTGGATCTTGGGACAACTTCGACGACGACGATTCCGACTGGCGCGGCGGCGCTTATGGTGGCCGTACGCAGGAGGAGAACCGCGACGCCGTTGCAGCGCTTTCCGATGACCTTCTAAACAAGGAAGTCTGGTTCGTGGCTCTCGGCGCAAGCGATGCCGGTAGCTATGGAATGAAGAACCTGCTCAGAACACGTGGCAAGGAAATCAAGCATTCGAGGCTGATCAACATAGAGTCGGTGGGCGAGGGCGACATCTTCTACACCACGTCGGAACCGGTTCTTATCTCCCAGAAGCGAACTGACTCCAGACTGCAGAAGCTGATGGGCAGAGCAGCGAAGGCTTCTGGCGTAGATGCACAGCCGGTGGACCTCAAATGGCGCGATACCGAGGCAACGGCTGCCATCAACGAGCGCAAGAGGGCGATTTCGGTCATAGCACTCGATGGCGACACCACTCCTGGTTGGAAATGGTCGGATGACGATGAGGAGAAGGTCTCGGCAGAGAACCTGCAGTCCGTGTACAAGCTGATGATCGAGCTGATCAAATCTTGCTAGATCTTGCTCGAGACTGCTTGGGCAGTTGATGGACATATCAGAATAATTGAGCGCATTCGGATGCGGGCACGTTCCGCTCCGAGTGCGCTCTTCGTTTTACCGCACGGAGCTGGAACTGCAAGACGCGTTGGCATGTTTCGCATACTTAGCTAGCAGAACTCGTCGTCCTTCATCGTGGATTTCCACAACATGGTTTCAAAATGTGAAGATTTGTCATGATATGTGGTGAAAAACATATAAATCGATGTCAAAATGTTCGCTATGTGTCATTTATCCCACCTTTGAATGCCATTGAGTTTATTTTGGAACGCAAATGACTGCAAAGGTGTTGCACAAGTGTTTGGTTAATGTATGCTTTAAAAGTCGTTTATCAAATAGACACATGCCTAAACGATGTTTATCGAAAACCGTATGATGGAGGTGTTCAAGTTGGCACAGGCGTATTGCGTTAAGTGCAAGGAGAAAAAGGAAATGGTCGACCCAGTGGAGAAGGTTGCCAAAAACGGTCGTCCCATGCTCCAGGGAACCTGCCCAGATTGCGGTGGAAAGCTCAGCCTCTTCATAAAGAAGAAGTAAGGCAGCTTCTGTGGAACGGTAAGGGTGCGGGTTGGTTGCGTCGAGCCAACCGGGCTGAACCGGCGAGGCAAGACGCCGTCCGGCTATAGTGCCTGTAGATTCCATGGTTCAAAATTTGACTTGCAAGATAGATGGGGGTGCCGCCTATAGCGGTTCCCCCATTTGTTGTTTTTGCGGCGGCTATAATTTGGCTTACGATATGTTTGATGGGTTGGTGCAGGTAGCGAGCGGGTATCGTTTTCAGAAGCCGTGTGCGCCTGCTTGTCTGTATGCAAGCGCAAGCGCAGCTGCATGCGCTGCTTGGCCGCGCGGCCCTTCTCGGGGTATGACGCGGCTGCATCTGCTGGTTTAAAAGGAGCTTTGAATGAACATAATCGTCGTTGGCTGCGGAAGCGTGGGTTCTAGGCTCGCGAAGCTGTTCTCCGATAACGGGCATAACGTTGTCGTCATCGACAAGGACCAGCATGCCTTCGCCAACCTCGGCAGAGATTTCAACGGCAGCGAAATCATTGGAATCGGATACGACGAGCAGGTCTTGGCGGAAGCCAACATCGAGGAATGCGACGTTGTTGCAGCGGTTACGAACTTCGACAACGCAAACCTCATGGTTGCAGAGGTTGCCAGCAAGCTGTTCGGCGTCAAGCACGCAATAGCAAGGCTCCACAATTCCGAGAGGGAGACCGCGTACGCACAGCTGGGCATCGACTATGTGTGCGGAACTTCCCTGGTTGCAGAGGAAATCTTCGCCAAGGTTATCTCGGGCCATGGCAGCCATATCGATACTTTCGGCGAGTTCGAGATCCTCAAGTTCTCCCTCAATCTCACCAGCATCCGCAAGAAAACCGTGAGAGTGGGCGAGTTGGAGAGAGACCACGACATCAGGATCATCGCATTCGAGCGCAGGGATGGAAGTGCCAGCTCCATACCCACGAAGGACAGCATCCTGTATCAGGGCGACTCCGTTCTCGCGTGCGTGAGAAACGACCTTGTTGATAGCTTCAAGAAGTTCATGTATTAGAAAGAAGCCGGGCCAATGCATATCGTCATCAACGGTGGTGGGAAAATCGGAAGCTACCTTGCCGCTACGCTCATCGGCAATGGGCACAGTGTTGCCGTGATCGAAATCAATCACGAGAAAGCCGTGAAGCTCGCAAAGGACCTTCCTTATCCAGCTCTGGTAATCGAGGGCGATGGGTGTGACTCTGCCATGCAGGTAGATGCCGGCACCGAGGATGCCGATATATTCGTGGCCACTACGGGGCGCGATGACGATAATCTGGTGTCCTGCCAGCTTGCGAAAACGATTTGCGGCGTGCCGAGGATAATCGGAAGGGTTAACAACCCCAGGAACGAGCGAATCTTCAGGCGCATGGGCATAGAGTGCGTGTCGTCCACAACCATCATTGCCGAGCTAATCGAGAGGGAAGCGATGGCCGGGACGATTACCGCGATGTCGAACCTCCGGAACAACGATGTGTGCATGATTGAGATGAGGATACCTGGAGGTGGGGATCTTACAGCCGAGCGCGGCATCAAGCTGCGCGATGTTGCGTTGCCGAAGGGCAGCTTGGTTGCAGCTGTAGAGAAGAACGGGGAGCTCGAGATTGCCCGGCCCGAGATGAGCGTTTACCCAGGTGACGATGTGATCTTGCTCAGCAAGTTCGATATCGCGGATGAGGTAAGGGAATACATTAGGAATCTGTAGCTCTTCACGGTTATTGCAGAAGGCTTGCATGGAGCTACATTAGCCGATGAATGTCAAAGCATTATGCCAAGAGATAACAAGAAACGGACTCCCATTTCGGGGGCCCGTTTTGCACTCTAATGGAGCGGGTGACGGGAATCGAACCCGCGTTGTAAGCTTGGGAAGCTCAAGTTCTACCATTGAACCACACCCGCATGCAGGTTTGCATTGTATCACAGTCGTGCCGTGCGTTGGCGAACGCTCTCGCCAATATTCGACGGCTTGAACGATAATCCCGGTTTTAGCCTGGCTGCTAGTCCAGATGCTTCTTTGCGGCCAAAATGGCATTCGCAAACTCAACCCAGCCATCGCAGCAAAGTCCGTTGGTAACGTAAACGGGCCTTGGGATCTTGGTCAGCTCCTGGCGGTTCCTCTCGTTCCTAAGGCCGTTTCTCATCATCACGAACATGCCGGTGGAGTTGCCCATCTTGATGTCTGCATGCCCGTCGCCTATCGAAGCCGTCTCTTCCTTGGACAATCCCCTTTGCTCCATGTCTTTCCTAACGGAGATGGCCTTGGAGGTGTTGGCGGGAACGATATGGTAGCCGTGGATTTCCGTTGTGTCGTCGAGCGTTGTGTTTGGCATTGGCGAGAACAGCATTCCGTTGTCCTCGAATTCGAGGGCATATCCGTTGTCCTTGAAGAACCGGTTGACCTCGTCAACGTCGACCTTGCCCCTCATCGCATGCGTTACATCCCTGTTGAGGCATCTGGGGTAGTTGCGCTCTACCTTGCCCTTGTACGTTTCGAGCAGCAGCTTGTCGGCACCGCTCCCAACTATTGCGTCGTACGGGGTGGCGTATTTGCTGGAGTCGTACTCAAAATCTCCCGTGTCGTATGTAACGTCGAGAGCTCCGGCGTCTCGCTCCTGTTTGGTGGTGCCCATCTCTCCGATAAAAGCCTGGGCGTCCAGGATTCTTATGAACTCGTTGCCCTGGAATCTGCTTCGACCGGTTACCACGATGATCTGAACCCCGGCCTCGCGAAGGTCGACGATTGCCTTGGCCGTGGCGTACGAAGGCTCTCCGGCAAAATTGGTTAGCAGCTTGCCGCCAGGTGCCAGCAGCGTTCCATCGAGGTCCGTGTATATGGTCGTTATCTTGGATAGCGCTTCGTATGCACTCTCATCAATTGGTTTTAGAAACGAAATATCGGGCTGCAGCTGCGTGTTCGGCATCGTTTACCAGGCGACCTTTCGTGATGTACTTGAGTAGCAGATAACGGGCTACGGGGGAATTCTCGCAGCTAATCCGAGTATAGCAGCACGAAAATCTGCGCCGTTGACGCTGCGGCTTTGCGGCAGTATGCCATCATGGAGCGCCAACTTGCCCAAGCGGGCTTGCGGAGTTTGCAGTTCTTGTCCAAGTTGTATAATTGCTAAACATATACGATGCCGGAGGGCAGTTTGCGCGCGTGGGAATCATTGGCGTGCATAAGCCCTCGCCAATCTCCGGCTATTCTAGAATTCGGTTGTTCGATTCGGCGGCACGGGATTCAGTTGCTCGGAAGTCTCTAAGGTTTTTAATCCAGCATGAGGTGAGAATATGCTCGAAGAGCGGGTTATGTCCAAGATCGTTGGGAAGATGAACTCCTCCAAGTTGAGTTTCACCCCGGTAAGGATGACCAGGCTGCCTAACCCTAAGCCAGGCCAGAAATACATGCTCTACATGCATGTTCCCTTCTGTGAGAGGCTGTGCCCTTATTGCTCGTTCAACAGGTTCCCCTACAACGAGGACCTAGCCCACGGGTACTTCTCTTCCATGCGCACTGAGATGAAGATGCTGGCCGATCAGGGCTACACTTTCGAAACCGTGTACGTTGGAGGCGGCACCCCAACCATCATCCTCGACGAGCTGGTGCAAACCCTCGAGCTTGCCGAGAACCTGTTTGGCATTCACGATGCGTCGTGCGAGACCAATCCCAACCATCTGGTTCCAGAAGTATTGGAGCGCCTCGAAGGCCATGTGCAACGTCTGAGCGTGGGAGTGCAGAGCTTCGACAATGGTTTGCTCAAGCAGATGGACCGCTATGACAAATATGGCTCGTCAGAGCAGATTATCGAGAGACTGCAGTCGGTCCAGGGAATGTTCGACAGCCTCAACGTGGACATGATCTTCAACTTCCCCTCCCAAACAGAGGACATGCTGTTCCACGATCTTGAGTGCATATCCCAAACCGGGGCCTCGCAGACAACGTTCTATCCGCTGATGGCGTCGCCGTCGGTGGAGGCAAGCCTGAAGGCCACCGTGGGTATGGTGGATTATTCGCGCGAGGAGCGCTACTACCACATCATTGACGAGGTGCTCAGCGGAGGCCCCAATCCCGCCTACACGCATGGTAGCGTGTGGACCTTCAATGCTAGGAAGAACAACATGATCGACGAGTACATCGTCGACTACGAGGAGTACCCCGCAATCGGATCGGGCGGAATCACATATCTGGACGGCAACCTTTACATCAACACGTTCTCGCTCAAGGACTACAGCAAGAAAATTGACGACGGCATGCTGTCGGTTATGGGAACCAACCACTTTGGCAAGCGCGACCGCATGCGCTACAGGTACATGATGCAGCTCTTCGGTATGAGGTTGGACAAGCGCAAATGGTTCGAGGACTTCGGATGCACGGTGGAGCAAGGCCTTCCTGCAGAAGATGCCTTCATGCGCATGGCGGGTGCCTACGATGTCGATGACGACGAGCAGATAACCCTCACGGCCAAGGGCAGGTATCTGCTGGTAGCCATGATGAGGCAGTTCTTCATCGGGGTTAACAGCTTGAGGGATCAGGCCAGGGCAGCTCTGCCTCCAGACGAGAGGCAGCTGCTGTTTGGAAGTGGGATAAGGATTAAATAACCTGCGGAGCAAGATGGCTCTAAAGGCTGGAATGAGCTTGCTCGCATGGCAAGGGCAAGCTAGCGTGCAGGGCAAGTTGGGCTATCGCCGGATGCAGGTCGCGCGGCTGTACCGGGTAAGCTAGGAGGTAAAAAGATGCAGCACGAGATAACTCAGAAAGGGTTTCTTCTCAATCCCGATGGCTCGCTAACAGAGCCTGGTTGGGCAAAATCCCTGGTTCTCGATTACAACAAGCAGTCGGTCATGGATGCCAGGCGCCTCAAGGAGTGGGACTATTACCTGATCAACGACGACCACTATGCCGTGGCCTTCACGTTGAGCGATCTTTCGTATCTGGGAATGCTCAGCGTGTCTGTGATAGACCTCAAGAATCCCAAGGAAAAGACCGTAACCCGCATGGTTCCAAAGCCGGGTGGCAAGATCGTGCTTCCAACCACAACCAAGGAGGGCGTGAGCCATTACGACGATGGACGCATGGCAATGTATTTCGACGCCAGCCCCGATAAGCGCGTTCTCGATGTGATCATGAGCAGCTTCATCGACGGCAAGCCGTTCATGGCGCACATCGAGCTGGACAACATCCCGCAAGACTCCATGGTCATAGCAACGCCCTGGGCGGAGAAGAAGACCGCCTTCTACTACAACCAGAAGACCATTGCCATGCGTGCACAGGGAGATTTTTGCATCGGAGACGTTTCGTATCACTTCAGCCCCGAGAACTCGTTTGGGCTCATGGATTGGGGCCGTGGAGTTTGGACCTACGACAACAGATGGTTCTGGGGAGTTGGCCAGGGCCACCAGAACGGACATGTGGTTGGATTCAACATCGGCTACGGCTTTGGAGACACCACGGCGGCGAGCGAGAACATGTTCTTCCTCGACGGGGTTTGCCACAAGCTGGATAGGATCGACTTTGGCATTCCCAGGACCTTCGAAGGGGAGTTCGAGTTCATGAAGCCGTGGCATATGACCTCGAACGATGGAAGGTTCGAGATGGAGTTCAAGCCAAAGCTCGACAGGAAGGCCATGATAAACCTCGGTGTTCTGATGAGCGACCAGCACCAGATTTTGGGCAACATCTCGGGAACCGTGAAGCTAGACGATGGCACTCCGTTCAAGATTTCGGGCTTGGAGGCCAGTGCAGAGGTGGTGCACAACAGGTACTAGAGGTTGGGCCAATCTGCTGGATGCCGGGCCCAGCTAGAGGCTAGGCCGACCGGTGGCTAGAGGCTAAACCATCTGGGCAGACGAACAGAGACCGCTAAATCGCTGCGGCGCTGCATTCGATTGCAACGCCGCAGCTTGCTTTTTGCCACGGCTTGCCATTGCAACGAATTGTTGTTTCCGTAACCAGTTGGTGCTGCGGCTTGCCTGCAATGTTGACATCTGCTGGGTGTAGAAATAACATTTATTTGTTTGATCTTCAGGGCGGGGTGAAAGTCCCCACCGGCGGTAAAGCCCGCGAGCCCGCAAAGGGGTTGATTCGGTTAGATTCCGAAGCCGACAGTAAAGTCTGGATGGGAGAAGGTCGATGCCAAAGCGTTGCTTGTGCGTTTGGCTCGTTCGCCCTGGAGCGGGATACCCGTTGCCGGGGCTTTTCTATATGCGCGTGCAGGTTGCTGGTGCAGCTTGCAAGGCGGGCTAAGATGCAGCCTTGCGAAGCGCATGAGATTGGGGACGCTAAAGCTCCAAATGGCCATCGGCAATGGTAATAGAGTTGCTTTTACAGGAGATGGCCACATTGCCAAACATTGATAGCGCGCTTATATCGGAGTTCCCGGAGGACCTCGACGAAAAGTACATGCGCCGCGCAATCGAGCTTGCCGAGAGAGCCATGGGCTTCACCAGCCCAAACCCGCTTGTTGGTGCCGTGATAGTCAAGGACGGCAGGGTCATTGGCGAGGGGTACCACAGGCGTTACGGCGAGCTGCATGCAGAGCGGAATGCGCTTGCAAGCTGCAAGGAGAGCCCCGAGGGCGCAACGATCTACGTTAGCCTCGAGCCCTGCTGCCACTATGGCAAGACCCCGCCGTGCACCGAAGCCCTTATCGAAGCCAAGGTTGCAAGGGTGGTTATCGGGTCTTCGGATCCCAATCCGCTCGTTGCCGGCAAGGGCGTGAAGGTTTTGCAAGAGCATGGCATAAAGGTTTACGGCCATATGCTCGAGAAGGAATGCCGCGAGCTCAACGAGCCTTTCTTCCACTTCATCACAACTGGAAAGCCGCTGGTGGTTCTGAAGTACGCCATGACATTGGACGGCAAGATCGCTACCCGCACGGGGGAGTCTAAATGGATTACAGGCGAGATTGCCAGGGATAAGGTGCACCGCGACCGCATGCGCTATGCGTCGATCATGGTTGGCAAGGGAACCGTGATAGCGGACGACCCAATGCTCACCTGCCACATCGAGGGTGGCCACGATCCAATTCGCGTGATCTGCGACAGCCATCTCACGATGGGCGTGGATCGCAAGGTGGTTCAGACCGCCAAGGATTACCGCACCATCATTGCCACCTGCACCGAAGACCTCAACGCTGCGATTCCATATGAGGAGATGGGCTGCGAAATCCTCTATCTCCCGCCAGCAGCTGGAATCGTTCCGGATGCATCACCGCACATCGATCTCCAAGCGCTTGTGGAGGAGCTTGGCAAGCTCAAGATCGACAGCCTGTACATCGAGGGAGGATCTACCATCGCGTGGTCGGCTCTGAATGCCCGCATCGTCAACAAGGTTCAAACCTACATAGCGCCCAAGTTCTTCGGAGGGGTGGCCGCACCAAGCCCCATAGGCGGGGCCGGGGTTTTGCATCCGGCAGATTGCATGAGGCTGGTTAACTCAAGGGTCAGTCGTCTTGGCGATGACTACTTGATAGAGGGCGAGGTGGAATATTGTTCACAGGAATAGTCGAGGAAGTTGGGAAGATTCGCTCCATAAGGGGCGGAGGTGACTCCGCGGTCCTCGAAATCGAGGGATCCAAGATCTTCGACGACCTCAAGCTCGGCGATAGCGTGAGCGTGAACGGGGTCTGCCTCACCGTAACCTCTTTCACTTCCAACAGCTTCACGGCAGACGTGATGCACGAGACCCTCAACCGCTCGTCCCTTGGCAAGCTGGGCGTTGGCGGCAAGGTAAACCTCGAGCGCGCAATGCCAGCATACGGGCGCTTTGGCGGGCACATCGTTTCGGGCCATATCGATGGCACGGGAACGATAATCTCGATCACGCGCGACGCCAATGCAACCTGGTATCGCATCGGGGCATCACCGAGCATCATGCGCTACATCGTGGAGAAGGGCTCGATTGCAATCGATGGCATCAGCCTCACGGTTGCGAAGGTCGACGACAAGACGTTCTCGGTGTCGATTATCCCTCATACTTCCGAGGAGACCATTCTCTCCCTCAAGAAGGTGGGAGACATCGTGAACCTCGAGAACGACATCATCGGCAAATACATTGAGAAGATGATGCGCTTGGGACCTGCCAATGGAACGCAGCTAGGAGGTTTTGGCGCCGAGGCGGGAAGTGCGAATAGCGGCAACGCTTCGGGACACACCGGCAACTACACGGGGCGCGATTACGTGGATACCGGTGCCGACGACGACAGCTTGAGCGGCGGATCCGGTGGATACGGAAGCTCTGGAGTTACGGAGCAGATGCTCATGGAGAACGGCTTTATGTAGAGCGCGACGTCTGGCGGTATGCGCTCGAGCAGACTGCATGCAAACGGACCGTGTACGGGCTGCATGCACACGGGATGCGCACGAACTGCACGGACCGCACGCGACCTTTTGAAACTGGATACAAACGGGAACACCCGATTGGGAGGAAAACACAATGGATTACGAGTTCAACACGATAGAAGAGGCTCTGGAGGCTCTTAGGAACGGGGAGATCATCCTCTGCTCCGACGACCCGGATAGGGAGAACGAGGGCGACATGATCTGCGCCGCGCAGTCCGCTACCACCGAGAACGTGAACTTCATGGCAGCGCATGCCCGCGGACTCATCTGCATGCCAATGGGCGAGTCGATAGTGCGCAAGCTTGCTCTGCCGCAGATGGTGTATAACAACACCGACAACCACGAGACCGCGTTCACCGTGTCCATCGACCATGTTGACACCACCACCGGAATCTCGGCCGAGGAGCGCGGCTACACCGCCCGCATGTGCGTGGAGCCCGACGCCAAGCCCGAGGATTTCAGAAGGCCCGGTCACATGTTTCCGCTCCTGGCTCGCAAGAACGGCGTGTTCGAGCGCACCGGGCACACCGAGGCAACCGTCGATCTCTGCAGGCTCGCCGGCCTTGAGGAGTGCGGCCTCTGCTGCGAGGTCATGCGCGAGGACGGCACTATGATGCGCCGCAGCGAGCTCTACAACCTCGCAAAGAAGTACAACCTCAAGTTCATCACCATCAAGGACCTGCTGCACTACCGCAAGTTCCACGACAACCTGGTCGAGCAGAAGGCCGTGACCAAGCTCCCCACCAAGTACGGCGACTTCATGGCCTACGGTTACGTGAACAGGCTTAATGGAGAGCATCACGTGGCTTTGGTGAAGGGCGACATCGCCGATGGCGAGAACATCCTCTGCAGGGTTCACTCCGAGTGCCTGACCGGAGACGCATTCGGATCGCTCAAATGCGATTGCGGAGAGCAGCTTGCCTCTGCCATGAAGCAGATCAACGCCGAGGGCCGCGGAATCCTCCTCTACATGAGGCAAGAGGGAAGGGGCATAGGCCTTATCAACAAGCTCCGTGCATATGCGCTGCAGGATCAGGGTATGGACACCGTTGAGGCAAACCTCGCGCTGGGCTTCGGCGGAGACGAGCGCGAGTACTACATCGGCGCTCAGATTCTGAGGGATCTTGGAGTGAAGTCGATGAGGCTTCTCACCAATAATCCCGACAAGGTTTACCAGCTCGAGGACTACGGCATGAAGATTTTGGAGCGCGTGCCCATCGAGATGCAGCCCACCGAGCAGGACGCCTTCTATCTGAGGACCAAGAAGGAGAAGATGGGTCACATCCTCGACTACGATGAGTAGGTTTGGAAAACGGGCTTGCGTGGACTGTCTTGCGTGGCGGTCTTTCAGGGACGGTCCTGCGTGGACGAGCGCGTAAGAAATTGGAACTTCACGCGGGAAGGACTCGCGCGAAAATATTTGGCCGTTACAATAGGGCGGCTTTGAGAGGAGCAAATATCATGACGACTTTCGAGGGAAAACTTGTTTCCAATGGCATCAAGGTTGCCATTGTGGCGGCTAGGTTCAACGAGTTCATCGTTTCCAAGCTCATCAGCGGAGCTATGGACGGACTGAAGAGGCGCGGCGTTAGCGAGGACGACGTGGACCTGGCTTGGGTGCCGGGAGCTTTCGAGATCCCGCTGATTGCCAAGAAGATGGCAGATAGCGGCAAGTATGACGCCGTGATTTGCCTGGGAGCAGTCATCCGCGGAAACACCCCGCATTTCGACTACGTTGCCGCAGAGGTCTCTAAGGGCGTTGCAACCACGTCGCTCTCCAGCGGAGTGCCTGTGATGTTCGGCGTTCTTACCACCGACAACATCGAGCAGGCCATCGAGCGTGCTGGCACAAAGGCCGGAAACAAGGGCTCCGAGTGTGCCGAGGGTGCAATCGAGATGGTCAACCTCATCAGGCAGATTGAGGCTTAAGCGGCAGCTTTCGAACAAGAAGAAGTTTGCAGAGAAGCATAAAGCTTGCAGTGAAGCGATATTCGGGCGAGGAGCCCGGGACTGGCGAGATGCATGTCCATGACCAATAATACTGATGCGGTGGCTGCGGGGGAGATTGGAACCCGCAGCCACGATAACGTTGTGCTGATATTCGACTACGATGGCACGATTCACGATTCCCTGGGTATCTACGCGCCTGCTCTGAGGCGAGTGTATGCCTGGCTGGTGTCGAACGGATACGCTCCGATGCGCAATCTAATGGACTCTCAGATTGCAGGATGGCTGGGTTGGAGCACCAAGGATATGTGGAACAGCTTCATGCCCGACCTTTCGGACGACCTTAAGAAAAGGTGCGCGGAAGAAGTTGGCCGCAACATGTACTGGGAGATATCCAACGGTGGAGCTCGCATGTATCCGGGAGCACGCCAAACCTTGGTGTCTCTGAAAGACGCGGGTTACAAGCTGGTGTTCTTGAGCAACTGCGATCACGGCTACATGGAGGCTCACAACGAGGCATTTAAGCTGGACGAGATTTTCAGCGGGTTCTACTGCACGGGAGATTACGATTACGAGCCAAAGCCCAAGGTGTTCGAGTACATAGAGCGCGATTTTGGGCTTAGGGCCTGTGCGCCTGGCGATGCAGCAGGCATCGAATACGTTGCCATAGGGGATAGGTTCCACGACATCGAGCTGGCCACCACGAGAGGCTTAAAATCTATCGGATGTCTTTATGGTTTTGGCGATGCCGATGAGTTGGCCCCGGCAACTGCCAAGGTTAACAGCATCAAGGAGATTCCCGCGGTGCTTGCATCTTGGGGCTGGTAAGAAAAATGGTGCCATCTGGCACCATTTCTTTTTATCACGCACAGCATCGCCCGATAGGCTGGATTCCCCGGCGCTACTTGCTGTGTAATCTGCGCTTTCCTCGCGCGCTACTAGCACGTTATCCGCGCGCTATTCCTTCGAAGATGCCACCACTATGATGGTGTCTGCCCTCATGTTCGGGTGGAACGAGATCTTCTTGTACTTGCCCGACGAGCATTCCTTCAGGTAATCCTCGTGCTCGATCACTCCATCGTTGTCGGTGACGAAATCCCTGAAATCCAGCAGCGTCGTGTGATGGATATTGGGGGTCTCGTACCAAGTGTACGGGATCGATGTTCCAACCGGCATCCTGCCCTTGAACATCAGGTAGTTACGCAGCTTGCGGTATCCAAAGTTGGGGAAGGTGATGATTACCTTCTTGCCAACGCGCAGCATCTCCTGGAACAGGTTTTTCTGATTGCGAATTTGCATGAAGGCCAGCGACAAGATCACGAAGTCGAAGGATTTGTCGGGGAACATGGGCAATCCTTCTTCCAGATCGTGCTTGATAACCGGTATTCCGTGAGCTGCCGTGGCGATGGTCTCGTTCTCGTCGAAGTCGATGCCGTAAACCGAGCATCCCATGTTGTCGCGAAGTTCTGCAAGCAGCTCTCCGCTGCCGCAGCCAAGGTCGAGAACCCTGCTTCCCTGCGTCACGAGCTTGGAGATGGCCTGAAGATCGGCACGCGACTCCACTGGTTTGTTGTGGCCTGGCTTCTTGTTCGATGCCTGCGAGCCTGATTGGCTGCCATCACTGCTGTCAATGAGCTCGCCATCGAGGAATGCCTTGATGTAGCGCGACTGCTTGTCTTCCTCCAAGAGGAAGGAATCGTGTCCATACGGGTAGTTGATCTCTGCAAATGTGGCATTCACGCCAGCAGTGGTGAGCGCGTTGAGCAGTTCCTTCATCTGGCTGGTTGGGAAAAGCCAATCGGAGTCGTAGGACAGGATCAGGAACTTCACAGGGGAGTCCTTGAATCTGTTGACGATTGCCTCCGGGGAGTGGCATAGGGCAAAGTAGTCGATGGCCCTCGTGATGTACAGGTAAGAGTTGGCATCGAAGCGGTCTACGAACTTGTATCCTTGGTGCTCGAGGTAGCTCTCCACCTGGAATTCCTTGCCCATGGTGAAGTCTATCTTGTCGCCCACGATGTCGCGCCCGAACTTGCGGTTCATCGATTCGTTACACAGATATGTGATGTGGCCGATCATGCGGGCGATTGCAAAGCCGTGCTTGGGCTGCTCGCCCTTCTTGTACTGGCCGTTGTTGAACCCTGGGTCGTGGATAATCGACCTTCTGCCAACCTCGTTGAATGCGATGGATTGCGCAGAGGTTCTCCAAGTGGTGGCGATGGCGATGCAGTTCTCCACAACGTCCGGGTACTTCTTGGCCCAGACCAGAGACTGCATTCCTCCAAGCGATCCACCCATGACGGCCTTCACGCGATTGATTCCCATGCGCTCGAGCATCTTACGCTGAACAACCACCATGTCCTTGACGGTGACAACCGGGAAATCCATTCCATAGGGATGGTCTGTTCCAGGCTTGATAGACGAAGGTCCGGTTGTTCCAGAGCATCCGCCCAAAACGTTGGAGCAAATCACGTAGTATTTCTCGGTGTCGATGACCTTTCCAGGGCCGACGATCCTGTTCCACCAACCTTCGCGGAAGCTGCCCTTCCTAAATGCGTCGGCAGCATGGGAGTTCCCGGACAACGCGTGCTCGATCAAGATAACGTTGTCCTTCTCGCTGTTCAGCGTTCCCCAGGTATCGTATGCGACGGTGATATTGCTCAAAGCCTCGCCCGATGATAGCGGAATTTCCTCATCGATTGTGATGCTCCCGCTGTAGTACGGGACGTTCGCAACGCGCTCACGATAGGCTTTTTCTTCTGGTGTAAGTTTTTCTTCAGTGTCCACTTGCGCATCTACTCCGAATAAACAATGCGAAGCGGCAATAACGAATGATGCCGCAGTTGATTTCTATGCGCATGTTATCATTGGTTTGTTTGCGTGCGTCCATCAACGTGCCAAGCGTATGGTTATGGTTTGGTGAGCGTTGCCTTTTCATGGAACGCTCGACTAGCTGCTCATAATGTGGATTTGCTGGCAAACCACCTCCATATGTGGTGCAACAAGTTGGTATTGCAGGTACGTGGAACAAAGTTGCATGCTGCGCGTGATTATGCGTGGCAGTCGCGCGTTTTGGGTACTCTGCACAGGCGCATGGAAGCAATGGCACGGAAGCTTTCCGAGAGGGGATAGTTAAAGATGAGTGATAAGCCACTGGTAGGGGTCATCCTTGGTTCGAAGTCGGATTCCGAGACCATGGAGCCCTGCATGCAGACTCTGGAGGAGTTTGGCGTTGAGTACGATTTCATCGTGGCCTCGGCACATCGTGCACCGGAGAAGGTCGCGGAGTGGTCGAAGAGCGCCAAGGATCGCGGAATCAAGGTGATAATCGCAGCTGCCGGAAAGGCGGCGGCTCTGCCAGGAGTGGTGGCTTCCCATACCCCGCTGCCGGTAATCGGAGTGCCGATCAAGACCAGTGATCTTGGCGGGCTGGATTCCCTGCTCTCGATCGTTCAGATGCCAAAGGGCGTTCCCGTGGCAACCGTGGCAATCAACGGTGCCAAGAACGCGGCCCTTCTCGCCGTTCAGATCATTGCGACCGGCGATGCCGAGTATGCCAAGAAGTATGCGGATTTTAAGGAAAGCCAGGCGCAGTAGCGATGGATAGGCAAGAACTTCAGGAGCAGATAAAAGCTGCCATGAAGGCCAGAGACAAGGATCGTCTGGCAATCCTCCGACAAGTGCTTGGAGAGGTAAAGAACATCGAGGTTAACGAGCGCAGGGAAACCACCTCGGAAGATGTCGACAGCATGATCAAGAGGGTTTTGAAGCAAACCAACGAGACTCTCGAGGCATCGATAAAGGCAGCCAACAACGAGGAGCGCACTGAAAAGCTGAAGTTCCAGGTAGGAGTACTGGAAGATCTTCTTCCAAAGCAGATTGCCGGCGAGGAGCTGGATGCCCTTATCAAGCAGGTTCTGGACGAAACCGGAGCAAGCACCAAGAAGGATATGGGCAAGGTAATGAAGGCGCTCGGAGCCAAGACGGGCGGAAACTTCGACAAAGCCGGGGCCGCCTCCAAGCTAAAGGATATCTTGGCTTAAAGTCCAATTGCAAAACCAAGGGTCCATCCATGGAACTCCGTCTGGAAGATTCGGATGGACCCCTTACTCTAGAAGGCATCCAACTCCGCACGGACGGGGTTCAAATACAATTTCCAATACGGGCAAAAATGCCCAAGAGGATGGTACAAATGATTGGTCGATGTTGCAGATATAAGGTACATACAAGTTGTGCAGCCGCGCGCTCTGAGCGTTGCGAGAAGGTGGCTGCATAATGGAACCGGTTATCTGCATTATCATTGCCCTTTTGCTGATAGTTTTGAACGGCTACTTCTCCATGGCCGAGACGGCCTTGGTGCGAGTTCGCAAGGCTCGTCTGCAAGAATCTGCAGACGAGGGGAGTAACGCGGCCAAACGTGCGCTCGACGTATCCTCCGACATGGACAAGCTGTTCGCCACCATCCAGATAGCAATCACCCTCATCGGGTTTATAACATCGGCCGTTGCGGCCACAACCATCTCAGACCCAATAGCCCAATGGCTAAGTAGTTTCGGTATTGGTTGGCTAACCAACTGGAGCGAGTTCATAGCCGTTGCATTCGTCACGCTGGTATTCGCATACATCTCGCTTGTATTGGGCGAGCTTGTGCCCAAGCGCATAGCCATGGCCAACCCCGAAAAAACCTCCATGAGCGTTGCCAAGGCCATGCAGGTGTTTGAAAAAGTTCTGGCCCCATTTGTGAAGTTTCTCGCCGCATCCACCAACGGGGTGGCAAGGCTGTTCGGGATCAAGAACGTAGACGACCAGGATCAGGTTTCCGAGGAGGAGATAAAGATCCTGGTTAACGAGCAGGACTCGCTCCTCGACGAGGAAAAGCGCATGATCGGCGAGGTTCTGGACATGGACGACACCGTGGCACGCGAAATCATGGTGCCACGTGTTGACATGACCACCGTCGAGGACACCATGACCGTAAAGCAGGTGGTGGAGCGTATGCGCGGCACCGGATTCTCCAGGATACCGGTGTTCCACGAAAACCAGGACAAGATCATCGGCATTGCCATGGTTAAGGACCTGCTGGTGCCCCTCATGGACGACATGGAGCACGAGCCCATAACCAACTTCATGCGCGAGCCAGTGTTTGTGCCCGAAACCAAAGATATCCTGCCGCTTCTTTCCGAGATGCAGAGCGAGCACCAGCAACTCGTCATAGTTGTGGACGAATATGGTGGAACCGCGGGTCTTCTGTCCATCGAGGATATCGTGGAGGAGGTCGTGGGCGAGATTGCCGACGAGTACGATCCCGACCGCAAGTTCATCACGAAGCTCTCCGATAACCAATGGCTCATAGACGGAAGGCTTCCGGTTGACGATGCCGTGCAGGAGGGGCTGCCCATCGAGGAATCCGACGAATATGACACCATTGCAGGCTGGCTCATGGATGCCGTGGACTTCATCCCAACCCCCGGCGAGCGCTTTACCATAGGCAACATGAACATCACGGTGCAGTCTATGAGGAGAAAGCGCATCTCGCTTTTGAAGGTCGAGCTCAACGATGACGAGCCCGATGACGATCGGGACGATGAGTCCGATGACGGCGAGAAGGAAGAACGCTAAGCCGTGGACTCCGTAGGTACAGGTGATCGGGGCGAGATTGAGCGTGGCGAGGTAGCTGCTGTCGAGATGGCTGGCAAGGCTACCGTGCACGGGTCTACCGACCGTGCCGGACGCGCGCAGAGTACCGCTTGCCACTACGGAGATCGCATCGATTTTATGGCCATGCGCCGCAGAGACGGTGCGGCGGACTTCATGGTGCGCGTGCACGGCGGGGTGGACATGCCTGCAAGCGTGGTAGAGCAGTTCGAAATCGCGTGCCCGACTCTAAAAGAGCATCTATGCACCTCGGATATCATAGATGCCGGGAATCCCAATGCTGCCCCTATGTCCATCCCACACTTTATCGAGCACGTGGCAATAGACCTGCTCGTATGGGCATATAGGGATCAGGGGTTGGGCTTTGCCGGATACACGGTGTGGCTGGACCGCAAGGGTCAGGTTGCGAGAATTACCCTGAAATCTGTGGAATTCGAGATTACGGAGCGGGCGTTCCAGCTTGCCTGCCAGGTTGTTGGCGAGGCGCTTCAACCCTTACGTCACTAGGACCTTAGGCCCTAGTTTGACGAGCCGCCGTTGTTATCGGGCGTCGTCGCTGCTGGATTTGTTGTCAGCAATTCTCTCGCTGCTGCTTCGCTGAGCTTCTTGCTGGCTATTCCTGATTTCTGCATCTATCACCGGGATATCCGCCATTGCCTGCTTCATCGTGGAGTCCGATACCTGCGCCAGCTCTCCGCCTGCATCTCTTACCGCAAGTTCATCGGACGGGGTTTCGGCGTCGCCGTCCACGCTGTCGTTGGCCTTCTTACCGCGCCTAACCTTACGACTCTTGGACTTTGGCTTTCTCTCGATTTGGAAAGTCTTGGTCTTGTTGATGAGCACGGCTCCGATTGCAAAAGGCATCCAGAATACCAGGCCCCTGTATACGATTCCGATTGCCGTTGCAGCAGCAGTGTTGATGCCGTAGGCCGACATCATTACCAGGATCGCGGCCTCAACGAATCCCACTCCCTGAGGAGTGACGGATACCATCGCGAACAGCGTGGCCACTACGTATCCTCCAATGAGAGCTGGTAGCAACGTTACGCCAAATCCAACTCCGCAGAGTATGAAGCAGGTGAGCTCGCAAATGCTGGCCAAGATCGAGAACAGGAAAACCTTCACGGCCTTGTTGGGGTTGTGGGCTATCTGTCCTGCGGCATCGCCGAATGTGTTCACCAGCTGATCGGCCCAAGGATCGAGCGGCTTTTTCTTGAACTTGGTGATGACCTTGTTGACCATTCCCTCTACCCAATGAAATATCTTGAGCAAGAGGCTGGGCTTCTTGTAACCCAGCACGAGAATACCCACCATGGCTCCAACTATCGCAGCCACGATTATCATGAACACGAGCCAACCTGGGGTAAATTGACCCGTGGCAGCGAGGACTATGAATCCGCCGATCATGATGATGAGGAATCCGCTGTCGATTGAAATCTGCATGAGGAGCGCTGCGGATGTTGCCCTACCAGCCGGGATTCCCCTTCTGCGCGAGTCGTCTACGACAAGTGCGATTCCCGAAACTCCAACGGATGGCGCCACGGTGTTCATGAAGAACTGGCCAAAAACCAGATTGATGGTGTGCTTTGGACTTAGCTTTTCGCCAACCGTTTTAAAGGAGTTAGAGAATGCGAAGCTCTGCGACACGTATTTGCCCAGCTGGGTGAAGATGGCTATGACGATGGGAATCATCGAGCCAGTCTGTATTGTATCTATGAGTTGGAAAAACGAGTCGCCGCGCATGAAAACCACGACAAGGGCAACCACGATGATTATTCCAATGATGAATTTGCGCATAGAGCTCTTTTCGAAGGATTTGCACCGACGGGCTGCGAGCTAGCACAGTGTGGTTGCCTTCTGAATCTTCATGAAAGCCAATTATACAGCGCGGCAAACTTTGTTAAGGTTGTGAAAATTATTCAACGCGGGCAACCGAGCCACTTTACGGCGCAAACGTAAACATAGCGTCAAATTATCGACATCTGTGCATGTTATACGATGTCGACATGATGCCGACATTGGCAAAGCTGCGGCCGAGCAATTGACGGGGAGGCCATGCGGGCACTTCAGGCACTATATTGTCATTGCGATTGTCATTGCGAGAGAACACCGATGTTTGCAAAAGTGCTAAAATTCGCTATAAGTTTGTGTCAATGAGTTAACAACACGGCCCGTAAAGGGTGCTGAAGTTGGGAGGAACAATGAACAAAGGCGGAGTATTCGTAATTGGTGCCCTCCTGGGAGCGGCTGCAGGTTTGTTTCTAGCGCCCAAGAGCGGTGAAGAGAACAGGGAAGATGCCAAGGAATTTGCAAGGGGCTGCCTTGGACAGAGCCAAGAGTACTATCAGCAGGGAGTGCAGCACTTCCAGTCTTCGGTTTCTTCCATTCGTCCTACCGTGGATCAGAGTAACGATCAGCTGCAGGCAAAGATCGATGCCGCTAGGAAGATCATTGCCGAGCAGGTAGCCAAGAATGCCGCTGCATCCAAGGCTGCTGCAGACGCTAACGAGACCATCGATGCCGAAGCCGAGCAAGCCGAGCAGGTTGCCGAAGAGGCGGAGCCTGTAGAGGCTGCAGAGCCCGAGGCCGAGGCAGAGGCTCCTGCCGAGGAGTAAAGTGGCGTAGAGCCAGCGCAAGTCAAGCGCGAACAAAACGCGAACGTTTTGCAGGTGGTTGCAAGCACGATGTTTGCAACCACCTGTTTTTCACTGTTGCGCGAAATTTCCCCTAAGTCATGCCGATGTGTCCCAGCATGTGAAATCATTTTACGCATGATGTTGCTCGCGCTGTCCAAACGCTGCCGTATTCAATCCGTTTGCCCCGCGCAGGCGGCAAAACTCAATTGACCGAGATTCGTTTGGGTTATACAATTTTGCAGTTCGTTTTCATAGGCCCCGTGAAGCTAATGGAAACTACGTCCAGGTAATTTAATTGGAGGAACTTAAGTGAAGACTTATTATGCGAAGCCCGGCGAGGTGGAGCGCGAGTGGCTGCTGGTAGATGCAGAGGACGTTGTTCTCGGCAAGCTGGCTGTGCAGGTTGCACAGATTCTTCGCGGGAAAACCAAGCCCCAGTACACCCCGCATGTTGATACCGGGGATTTCGTAGTCGTGATCAACGCCGACAAGGTCAAGGTCACTGGCAACAAGCAGACCGACAAGGTTTATTACAAGCACACTGGTCATCCAGGTGGACTCAAGCACGAGACCTTCCAGGAGGCCATGGCAAAGCATCCAGAGCGCGTTATCCAGCACGCCGTAGCAGGCATGCTCCCCAAGAACACCCTTGGTCGCCAGATGCTCAAGAAGCTCAAGGTCTATGCTGGTCCTGAGCATCCGCACGCAGCGCAGAATCCGCGCAAGATCGAGATTAGGTAGAGTGATAACGATGGCAAACAACGATGCAGTTTATTACGGAACCGGCCGTCGCAAGAATGCGGTGGCTCGTGTGAGGATCATGCCCGGCACCGGCAAGGTCACCATCAACAAGCGTGATGGCAAGGACTACTTCGGCCGCGAGGCTCTTCTCGACTACGCTCTGGCTCCCTTCAAGGTTACCGACACCGTGAATCACTTCGACGTGATCGCAATCTGCAATGGTGGCGGCATCTCCGGACAGTCCGGCGCTGTTCGTCTGGGAATTGCCCGTGCACTTCTCGAGGCTGGCGATTACCGCGCAGACCTCAAGAAGGCTGGATACCTCACCAGGGATTCCAGGATGGTCGAGCGCAAGAAGTACGGACTGAAGAAAGCCCGCAAGCGCCCGCAGTTCTCCAAGCGTTAGTTTT
>CADBOM010000140.1 GCA_902796325.1 uncultured Coriobacteriaceae bacterium | reverse complement strand
TCGTATTGCAGCACGGGTTCCTTATGCTCGTCGTATTTGAAGTACTTGAACTCGATCTTTCGCTTAGAGTCCATGGCGCGCTGGATGGCATCGAGATGGTAGAACACCGATTCGTTCTGCATCTTTATGCGGCCCTCGACATGAACGTGCTTCTTCAGCTCATCGGACATGTACTTGCTGGTGAGTTTTCCGATGGACTTCACGAGGGCAGCTGACTTTCTCTTGGTGAGGAAGCGCGACGACTGCACCGCGTCCGCCATGAGCATGAGCTCTGGTTGCTCGAATTCCCGCGAGGCCAAGCCGTACTCTACGGGCGAGCGCTGGTATTTCTGGATGTCATATCCAGCTTGGCGGAGGCAGTCGATGTCGCGATAGAGCGTCTTGCGTTCCACTTCCACGCCCTTCTCGGCGAGCATCTCGATCAGCTGGGGGCCGGTGAGACCATGGTCGTCATCGGTTTCATCCTCGAAGATGCGGGCAAGGTATATGAGCTTGAGCTTTTGGTCTGTGGCGGTCATCGCTTTTTCTGGTTTCTGTCAGGGGACGGGGATGATGGCAGGGCATGTCCATTGCGATGGACATGCGCTTGCATCTCAATGTTACTCGCTTTCGACCAGAATCTGCCTCACATCGTCTGGAGTCAGCTTCTTATATCCTCCGTCGAGCAGGAAGGTGCCCGCAATCACATCGTCGAACATCTGGGGTGTGAGTCCAAGCTCGCTAACATGCTTTACCGCGCCCATCTCGTCCATCCAAGCTTCGAAGCGCTGCATGCCTTCCTCGGCAATCTGGGCATCGGTCTTGCCGGTTGGGTCAACATCCCAAACGTTCTCGGCGAAGCGCACGAACTTCGTAAGTCCATATGGCATGACCATGCGGTAATAGGGAAGCGTCACAGCCGATAGCGTCATTCCATGCGTTGCGTTGGTCACGCCGCCAATGGCCTGGCCGATCATGTGGATTTCCCAATCTTGTGGTTTACCGCATCCGATGAAGGTGTTGAGTGCCCATGTGCAGATCCAGCTTACGTTGCTCCGTGCCTCGTAATCGGTGGGGTTCTTCATCACTATGCGGCTGGAATGCACGAGGGAGCGCATGAGACCTTCGGCAATGTAATCGCTGGTGCTGTCGTCGCTGCCGGAGAAGTATTGCTCCGTGATGTGGTTGAAGGCATCGAACATCCCGGCGCGAACTTGGTAATCGGGTACGGTGAACGTGTACTCGGGGTTGACGATCGAGAACTTGGGGATAACCCTCCATCCAAAGGTGTGCCCGATCTTGAGCTTCTCGGAGTGGCTGGTTATAACCGAGCCGCCATTCATCTCGGAGCCGGTTCCAGACATCGTGAGAACGTTGCCCACCGGGACGATCTGAAGGTCGTCGTCCACATCCTCGAAACGCTTGTAGTACTTCTCCCAAGGGTCGTCGTCGCAATGCACCGAGATGCTGACGGCCTTGGAGTAATCGATCACGCTGCCTCCGCCAACTGCAAGCAGGAGGTCTGCATTGGCATTGCGGGCGATTTCCACGCCCTCGCGGAGCTTCTCAACCGTAGGATTGCTCATTACCCCCGGTATCTCGGTGAGGGTTTTCCCGGAAGATTCTATGATTGCCACGATTTTGTCGTAAAGCCCGCTTTTCTTGATAGAGCCTCCGCCGTATATGAGTACGACGTTCTTGCCGTAATTTGCCAGCTCGGGGGCAAGGCAGTCTAGTGCGTCGGGCCCAAAATGTACGGCGCAGGGGTTGTGGTAGGTGAAGTTTCCAAGCATGGTGGTTCCTCTCTGTTGTCTTGCTGCGACGTCTGTCCCACGACGATGTCCTATGGCTACGATGACGTCCTATGGTTACGACGACATCCCACAATCGCGACGACGTCCCACAATCGCGAAGACGTCCCACGGCATGTTCCAGCAGCGTCGATGCAACCTTGCGGTGCCCGCGCAATCTCACAATGTCGTCATGGTCTTGCGATGCCGATGTAACTGCAGTGGGTTTCGAATGAATCTGCCTATTATTCTGGAGTGCCGGCATATAATGTCAAATAGCTATTGATTATCATTTATGATAAGTTTTATGCATGAATCGTATATGTTTTGGGGTGATTCCCGTGGAGATTCGATTGCTCGAATGCTTTCTCACCATAGCTGAGGAGCAGAACGTAACCCGTGCCGCTCAGATACTGCACATATCGCAGCCGGCTCTTAGCCGGCAATTGTCGCAACTCGAGCAGGAGCTGGGGTGCACGCTGTTCGAGCGTGGCAAGAGGAAGATGGAGCTCACGGACGACGGAATCTTGCTGCATCGCCGTGCCAAAGAGATCATCTCCCTAGTGTCCATCACGGAAGAGGAGATCAAGCACCGAAGCTCGGAGATAGAGGGCCGTGTTGGCATAGGAGCGGGCGAGCTCTCTGCGTCGGAAGAGCTGGCCGCGATGGTCGGCGAGTTTTCCAAAGATCACCCTAAGGTGGTTTTCGAGATATTCTCCGGAGATGCCGACCAGGTATCGCAGCGCATCGATAGCGGTTTGCTGGATATTGGGCTGTTTCTAGAACCTGTTGACAAGGAGAAGTTCGAGTACCTGAAGATGGGAGAGGGCGAACATTGGGTTGCCTGCATGGCTCCGGACAATCCATTGTCCAGACAGCAATTTGTCACAGCTTCGGATCTGGGCAACAGGGCTCTGCTGCTCCCAAGTCGCTTAGGTGTTCAAAGCGAGCTAGCCCATTGGTTTGGAAGCGAGTTCGAGAACATTGACGCTCGCTTCGTCAGCTCTGTCGGGGTGAATGGGCAGCTTCTGGTGAAAAAAGGTTTTGCGGTGTCTGTGACAACCGAAGGTCATGCCAAGTATCTCGATGGCAGGTATTTCGTTTATAGGCCGCTCAGGCCGGCGATAACAAGCGGGGTCGTTCTGGCTTGGAAGCGCGATGTGGCGAGGGGTGCGGCTGCGAGGGCTTTCATCGATTATGTCAGGGGACGGGGATGATGGCATAAGCCCATGCCCACGCCCTCCCTGCATCTCGAAGTAATGCAAGAAGGTTATTGTCCCCAATTTGATATGTGCATTGGTAATTGTAATTGCTGCAACCTACAATCGAATCATCAATTGGAAGGAGCATGCAATGGCAAAGATCGTGCAAACCGCAGGCAGGGATGCCTTGGGTGAATTCGCACCTGCATTCGCCCATTACAACGACGACATTCTGTTCGGTGAGAATTGGAACGACCCGAATATCGACCTCAAGACCCGCAGCATAGTCGTGATATCGGTTTTCATGGGACGCGGGATAACCGACAGCTCCCTTAAATATCACCTTCAAACTGCCAAGAAAAATGGCGTGACCAAAAACGAGATCGCCGCAATCATAACCCATGGTGCGTTCTATGCGGGCTGGCCCGTTGCCTGGGCGGTGTTCAACATGGCCAAGGAGATTTGGACAGATGAAGAGGGGCCCGTTGGCGAAGATGGTGGCGCTCTCGAAGATGCGGCTGCTAGCGGTTCAAGCACATCGAGCACAGACGATAAGGGTTTGTCCGAGTATCAGAAGACCATCTTCTTCCCGATAGGCAGCACCAACGACGCATACGCGCAGTATTTCGATGGGCAGAGCTACCTTGCACCCGTATGCGGCCAGCCGTTCCCAATCTCCAACGTTACGTTCGAGCCGGGGTGCCGCAATCATTGGCACATCCACCACGCCACGAAGGGCGGAGGACAGATGCTCATCTGCGTTGGCGGCCGCGGATACTACCAGGCATGGGACGAGGATCCGGTGGAGATGGTTCCAGGCACGATAATCGAGATCCCCGAGGGGGTAAAGCACTGGCATGGTGCTGCTCCGGATTCATGGTTCTCCCACCTCGCATTCGAGATTCCGGGAGAGAATTGCAGCAACGAATGGTTGGAGCCAGTCGATTCAAACGCATATTCAACCTTGAAATAGGGGCTGGAATAAGATCTGAGATATATGTTTTCGATGTAAATGCTTCAGGGGCCTTGCGATGATCGAATCGCAAGGCCCCGTTTTTTGTTGCTGCTCGGTCTTATCTTGTCGTCTATCGTTGTCTACGCTTCGCGGGCTTCTTCTATGCCTTTTCTGCGGAGCGCCTCGCATGCAGCTGTAATTGCCGCACCTGCTATCGACAATATGGCAAGCCCGATCACGAAGTTGGGCCAAGGCAAGGTTGACGCTGCAGTTGCTATTGCGAAGAAAATCCAGTATGAGAAATTGACCGTCGAAGATGCCGTGCCCGCAAGTTCCTCGGGTTGGTTCAGCAGCTCGACGAATGCCATTGGACGTATCACGCCCTCGGCCACAACGCATGGGATGAACAAGATTGTGAACACGACCGGGTTGATGGTTCCAACTAGCAACACCGAAACGCCGGTGACAATCAGAAGCACTATGGTGATTGCAACTATCGGACCAACGCGCAGCTTTCTCGACAATGCGATGTAGATGTAGGGCGAGATAACGCTAACGGCGAATACCACGGCATATGCTGCGCTGTACTCGAAGTAGCTGGTTCCAAAGAAGTCGATGAAGATATAGGAAGACACGCTCACGAATGCGGATAGTGGTATGGCTGCAAATCCCATGGCAAGCATCATGCCCAAGAACGCTTTGCTGCCAAGGAGCCCGCGGGCTTTGTGGCCTGTGGATTTGAGGGTGGCGCCGATCTTCTCGTTGCTCCGGGCATTCTGCATGGTTTCGGTTATTGGGCATATGAGCAATATGGACATGACTCCTATGGCGGTGAGCAGGAGGAAGATCTCGCGCCAGCCGGCAACCATTATGAGGAACGATCCCAGGAAGGGGGCTATGGCGGGACCAATCAGCGTCACGGATTGGCATATCGTCATTGCAAATTTGAGGCTAGAGCCAGAATAGGCATCGGATGTTATAGCGGTAATGGTTACCTGAAGGAATCCATAGCCAACCGCTTGGATGATCCTCGAAGGTATCATGATTCCAACCGACGGAGACACCATGCAGGCCAGCGAGCCTACGGTGAACAAGATTGCACCAACGAGCATCACCCATTTGCGGCCCTTGCGGTCTGTAAGCGGGCCACCGATGAGGATTGAGATAGCCGTTACCAGCAAGAATACCCAAACGCATACGTTGAGATATGCTTCCGAGGCACCGAATTCCTCCATCATGGATGGGAGCGCCGGTGCAAACATATCTATCGCAAATGCTATGGTGATGTTGATTATCGAGATGCTTGCGAGTAACGACTTCGGGCCATAGTGCTTCTGTGGAACGGCTAGTTGTAGTGGCTGCTTTTCCTTGGATTTGTCTTTTGCGGTTTTAGACATGCCATCTCCTTGGGCTCGTTTGGGGCAGGAAAATCGAGCTCGATGCAGCTGAAGCGTTTCATTCGCGCATCGAAATCCATCGATTTATGTCCCAGATTTTTGTTACGAGCCGTCTTCGCATGCCTGGTACGGCACCTCGTCAGGGCTGCGCCTTCGCACGCAGCAAGTAAGATTTTACAGGCTGTTGCCGCGTTGTCCAGTGTTTGCTCGGTGCACGACTGGCACTTGCTCGGTGCATGACCCAGCTAACGACCGGCACATGCCCGGGGCCTGACCGGCACTTGTCCGGAACCTGACCGGTGCATTCCCGGCGCACGACCGGCACCTGCTCGACGCACGGCAGGTGACAAGCAGCCATTCAAGGTCTGGCGCCAATCCAACCCAACCCAACGTCTAGTCGTCCTTTGACTCCAGGTTGGGAATCCTCCACATCAATATGAACCCCACTACGAAGAGTATTGCAATCGAGAGCACTCCCATGGACCCATTGCCTGTGGCCATGGTGATCGTGGACACCAGGAAAGTTCCCAAGATTGCCGCATATTTTCCAAAGATGTCGAAGAAGCCGAAGTACTCGTTAGATCTTTCCTTGGGTATGAGCTTGCCGAACCCAGAGCGCGAGAGAGCTTGAATTCCTCCCTGGAACAGGCCACCTGCAATAGCCAGCACCCAGAATTCCGTTGCCGAATGCAGGAAAAACGCTGCGAAGAAGGTTATGCAGGTGTATCCCACGATGCCTACGAGGAGCATTTTCTTGGTGCCGAATCGCGATCCCATCTTTCCGTAGATGATCGATGCCGGGAAGGCCACGAATTGCGTGACCAGCAGCGCCAGCACAAGTTGGGTGGACGATATTCCAAGGTCGGTGCCGTAGCTTGTGGAGAGCTTGATTATGGTGTGCACTCCGTCGATGTAGAAGAAGTACGCCAAAACGAAAAGGCGCAGGGTCTTGTCTCTCCAAATTCTCTTCATGGTATCGACGAGTCCGTGCAGGGAATCGGCTATAAGGCGCTTGGGCCTTGCCTTGAAGTGGGTTTGCTTCACGTTCTTCATTAGCGGGATGGTGAACACGATCCACCAGGCAGCTGTGATTGCGAATACGATCTGCATGCAGGTTGCCATGGGCAAACCCCAGTTGGGACCCTGAAGGGCAATGACCAGGCTGATGATGAAGGGAACGCAGCTGCCGATGTAACCCCAGGCGTATCCATGCGCGGACACGTCATCGTAGCGTTTGGGCGTGGTGGCATCTATCAGCAGCGCATCGTAGAACACGAGCGAGGTGTTTAGCAGGATGGATGCGAAAACGTAGATGATCAGGAACGGTAGGGCTTGGGTGGGAATTCCGAGTGCAACCAGGAATACGGCTCCAGATCCCACGCAGCCGATGAGGAACTTCTTCTTCATTCCGTAGAGGTCTGCAAGGCTGCCAAGAAATGGCATCAACAGCGCGATTACAAGAGAGGCGATTGTCTCGGCATATCCCCAGGCAACCACCACGCTGCCTTCGGCGATGGAGGAGAAATAGACGGGGATAAGCGCGGTTGCCAGAAGAACGAACGCGGAATTTCCAACGTCGTACATGATCCAGCTGCGTTCCGATTTGGTCATTTTGTTCTTGGATGCCATGGGTCTCCTTTATCTTGCGGGCGTGAGCGCGGCCTGTGGGCTTGGCTACCGTGCGTGAGCGCGGCCTGTGGGCTTGGCTACCGTGCGTGGGCACGGCCTCCTAGCGTGGTCGTCTACCGTGGTCGTCTACCGCGGCTGCCTAACGTGGCTGCCTAGCGTGACCGTCTAGCGCGGCCGCTGAGGCAGGCCGTCCGCTGTAGTTGATTGCGCGCGTACACAGAAATAGGCACTGGTGGTAATGTTTTGGCAACAATGCATCCGGCGCCGTGAACAGCGATTATCAATGATGCTTTGTGCACGTATGGTGCCGGTGCGGTAAAGGCAAAAATGCTGTAAAGCCATGAGGCCAGATTGTCACGCGATGTTACAATTGCGGGAAGTACGGGCATCCTGCATCGGATGTCCGATGTTGGCTGTCGTTAAAAGGAGTTCCAAATGCCAGCAGTGCTAACTCACGACTTCTTCGGTAGGGAATTCTTGAACAATCATCCGGGTTGCATAGCCAACTCCGAGGATGCCCGCAATGCCTTCTTGCTGGGCAATCAAGGTCCAGACCCTCTGTTCTACCTGATATTCTTGCCTGGAACCGAGAAATGGCGAAACCTTGGCGACCTCATGCATGACCAGCAGCCAACCAAGCTCATAGCCTCCATGGCCGAGGCCGTGGAATGGATAAACTCCGAAACCACAACGAGCATCATGAGGCTGCACTCTGCAAGCGATATTGCAAAGGCCTACGCGCTTGGATTCGTTTGCCATTACACACTCGACTCAACGGCGCACCCATTCGTATATGCATTCGAGAACGCAGTGGTTCAGGCAGGTATCGAGGGTATAGGCGAAGCCGATGGAGGGTACGTGCACTGCGAGATCGAGCGTATGTGCGACGAGTGCGTTCTGTACCGAAAGACCCAGAAAACGATATTGGAGTACAAACCCTACAAGAACGTGCTTCACGGCAACGATTTCATGCTCGCTGTAATTGGCAATATGTACAGTCGCGTGTGCTCTAGGGTTTACGAGCTAAGCGTCCCAGCAGATCTGTTCCCCAAGGCGGTTCATGGGTTCCGTCTAACCCAGAGGGCCCTGTATGCTCCCGGAGAGGGTAAACGCTATGTAGACCGCATGTTGGAGAAGGCGATCGGAAATCCACATTCGCGTTTCGAGAGCATGGCCCATCAGGTGCATATCGGGGACGAGTGCATGCTGGACAACCACGAGCAAATTGAGTGGGCCAACCCATTTACCGGAGAGCTTTCGAGCGATAGCTTCTACGACAGGTTCGATTTAGCGCAGGAGCGAGCCGAAGTTAACGTGGAGAAGATGGAGGGTATGTTCAGCGCTATAAGATCCGCATTGGAAAATATTGCCGATGCAGATGGCGCAGATGATACGTGCGACGTCATCGGCCTTCCCGAAGCAGGTTCGAACGATGCATCTGCCGCTGCCAGCGTGGTTTTTGATTTGGCAGAGGGTATCACGAAGGGCTTGAACTTCTCCGGAAAGCCCGCAGAAAACTAAGCGCTTAAGTAGCCTACTCAGATAAGGCAACATCTTGGTAAACCGTCATCCACTCGGGAAGCTCCACGCTGCCCGATGGAATGCTCACGTTGTCGAAGAACCATTGGAGGTCTGCCACGGCTTCGTTCCATTGCTCGGAACCCTTGTAGCTTGTGTCTGCCAGTATCGCGGTGCTCGGCGGCAGGAACATAGGGGCTGCGTCGCCGCATCCCTTTGCGTAGCTTTCCCATGTTTGCGTGAACTCCTGCAGGCGCTGGCCCAGCGAGTCCTCCGCATCGGCGGCCTCGCTGTTATTGGCTTCGGCTGCACACTTATCGCGCAGCTGGATTATTGCCGGGCTGGACTCGAACATGTCCTTGGCAATGGAGCTTGAGAATTTCGAATCCGCACGCTTCTCGGCAATCGCATGATTTTGAAGGGCACTCACGAGGTCGGTCTTGCTGACGGTTTCGAATTCCTCGTCTATTCGGGCCAGCTCAGCACTGTACTCGGGGTAGAACTTTCCGACAACGCTCATGTACTGCTCTGGATTCTTGGTAAAACCGTAGCTATGCACGGAGTGCAGCAGCAGGTCCGAGAACTCCGTGAGCTCCAATGCCAGGGGATATTGGTCGTATTCTGGCAAGGCCTTTGCCATGATGAGGCTCATGATCTTAGATGAATCGTCTTTGGACGTGCACTCCGGGTGAGCGTTGGCGTCATCCACGTATTTATTTCGGATGTAGAGCCCGAATCCGTAATTCATGCTCGTGGTAGATGGATGCAGCCTGATGAACTGCAAATCGGATTCCTCCAACCTCGAGAAGATCGAGTTTGCCATCTCTTCGATCTTTGTGTCTTCTAGATTGCTGGAATCGCGGTTCACCATCGTGTGTTCCTCCTCATGGAGTATTTCAAAGCCTATAGGCGTTGAAATCCGAATGTTCTTATGTGAGTTTGCTTAATCTAAGAATAAGGGATAACCGGTTGGTTGTATTTGCGTCTAGGAAATTTTAGCTATTACAGTTGTCTTTTACCAAAGACTATAGGCTTTATTTTATCGCTGCGTGGGCAACAGATGGATTATGTCCTAACTCGGTGCGCCTAGCTTAGATTTTTAGCGGTTTCGTCATGCTGTTGTAGAGAAATAACGTCGATAGCAAGTGACTGGTACTGACAGCAGACTGCCGAGGCAGACGGCAAGCTGCCGAGACCTACTACTAGGGGCCGGGACAGACAACGAGGGGGCGGGATCGACTGCCAGTGGCGGTGGGCATGAACATCTGGGGCTCATGTATCTTGGAGCCTCCATACCCTAGAGCTCCTGTATAGCAGAAGTCGCCGCTGCCATGATGGCTGCGGCGACTGTCGGTAGCTAAGGATGTGGGTGCTAGGTTGCGATCCGTGTGAGATTACGCGGCAACGTTGCAATACAGCTGCAGCTCCAAGTGTCAATCCCTACCAGGAGCTGCCGCCTCCTCCGCCTCCACCGCCGCCGGAAACCCCACCGGAGTCGGAGCTTGCGGCGCTTGTGGCAATTGAGCTCACATCGCTTATCGTCTGCTGCATGGCATCTTGTATCGAACGTGTGATGTCGCTGCCTATAGCCCCCACCATCATTCCGGCTGCAAATGCGGTGCTGTTGTCGTAGATGTACCAGCTTGGAGCAGGCACAGCTATGCTCTCGAAGTCCTCGGCCCATTTATCGTCCAGCCCAAATGCGATTGCGTATGGCAGAACATCGTAGTAGTACGATTCGTTCTCGTCCTG
>CADBOM010000139.1 GCA_902796325.1 uncultured Coriobacteriaceae bacterium | reverse complement strand
TGTAGTCAAGCTAGATAGACTAGTGGATAGTGCTTTTAAATTTCGATTGAATACTTTCAAATTTTTGATAATGACAAAACCCCTAATTCTGTAGGATTAAAATCACAATCAGTGAAAGCAAAAGAGTGCACAGCGGTTCATCACAGGCTGTCGTACGGAAAATCCAGCGTTTATCTAGGCGATATCTTAGCGATCGAAAAACCAGTGAACTTAGGTTCAGAGTGGAAGTAAGGCCCACGGAAAAGGCTCAACATAGAAAGGGATTGCAACATGGATATGACCAAGTGGATAGCCGACCAGATTGCGGCTAAGAAGAAGCTCGCGCTTCCGGTTCTCACATTCCCGGCAGTTCAGGATCTGGGAATCACCGTAAACCAGCTTATATATTCTGCCGACTATCAAGAGCAGGCCATGCTGGACATCTACAACCGCACCAATATGGCAGCGGTGCTGGGATTCATGGATCTTTCCGTTGAAGCAGAATCGTTTGGAAGCAAGATCCGCTACAGCGACGAGGAAGTTCCAACCGTCATCGGAGCAATCATCGACGAGGACACCGATGTCGACTCCATCGAGATTCCCGATCCCAAAGAGGGACGCACCGGAGTTTGCATCGAGTCCATCCGCAGGGTTGCCGCCGAGATTAACGACAAGCCGGTAATCGCAGAGGGCATCGGGCCCTTCTCCCTGGCTGGTCGTCTCATGGACGTAAACGAGATCATGTACATGTGCTATGACGAGCCGGAACTGGTGAAGAAGGTTCTGGACAAGGTCACCGACTTCCTGATTGCATACAACATGGAGTTCAAGAAGGCTGGAGCCGATGGAACCCTCATTGCAGAGCCACTTGCCGGACTTCTCTCGCCAGAGCTCACCGAGGAGTTCTCCAATCCATATGTGAAGCGCATGGTCGATGAGCTGCAGGACGACAGCTTCAAGGTTATGATTCACAACTGCGGAGCTAGCGTGAAGTTTACGGTCGACAGCATCGTGAAGACCGGAGCTGCAGGATTCCACTTTGGTAACGCCGTCGATATGGCAGAGATGATGCCGCACATCCCCGCGGACGTTATCTGCATGGGCAACGTCGACCCGGCCAGCATGTTCCGAAACGGCACCCCGGAGGCCGTGTACAACAGGACCATCGAGGTTCTGGAAGCTTGCTCCGAGTATCCGAACTTCATCATCTCGAGCGGCTGCGATGTTCCCCCGATGTCTCCGTGGGAGAACACAGACGCATTCTTCAAGGCTGTAGATGACTTCTACTCCGAGGCCGAGGTTGAAACCACGCCGATTGCCAAGCATGTCCCAACCATGACTGCTCGCGAGCGTCTGTACGCAGCCATCAACCACCAGCCTGTCGACCGCGTGCCGGTGAACACCTTCATTGCCGGCGGCAACCGCATTCTCGTTGGTGCCGACCACCACAAATGGGCATCCGACCCGGACATTGCTGCAAGGGGTTACATCGAGTTCAACAAGACCTTCCCCGAGCAGGATTTCGCGCTTATCGCCCTCGACTTCGTGGTGGAGTGCAGCGCTTGGAACCAGAAGATTATTTGGTCGGGCAACAACCCGGGCGATCCCGATTTCTCGCAGATGGTGATCAAGACCGCCAACGACTACGACAAGATCGACACCGTGGACGCCAGGTCTGCCGAGCGCTTTGTCAAGATGGCAAAGGTTTGCAAGACAGTCGTGGATGAGTTCAAGAACGACAACAACAAGCCCGTTATCGCATATGTGATGGGCCCGCTATCCACCCTCTCGATGCTGCGCGGACAGAAGCAGCTCAAGCGCGATCTTCTGAACCATGCCGACGAGATCAAGGCTGCAGTGGACAGGGTTGCCGTTACCCTCAACGAGTACGCGAACATGCTGATGGAGACCGGCATCGATGGAATTATGTGGGACACCTACTATGCAGCAGGTGCAGCCACCACGCAGGAGATTTGGAAGAAGGTCGAGTTCGACGCAATCGCGGCACTCGCAGAGAACGTTCGCTCCAAGGGCGGAATCAACTTCGTTCACAGCTGCCAGTCGGATCCGTACTTCGACCTGCAGATCGAGGCCGTGAAGCCCGAGGTTATCTCGTTCTTCCATCCGGCGTTTGGTTGCAAGGATCTTGCAGAGACCAAGGCCAAGTATGGCGACAAGGTATGCCTCATGGGCGCTGTTGCTCCTTGGAACTCCGTGTTCGGCACCGACTACGAGTGGGATATGGAGTGCTTCGGCAATATCGAGGCTCTGTCGGAGGGCAGCGGATTCATCATGGCTCCCGGATGCTTCTACCCGGCAAATGCATCGTTTGGTCGTGCAAAGCGTATGATCAACATCTCTCTCGAGACCGGATTGGACAAATAAGCTCATAAGCGCGGAGATCAAATAGGTCTGAGAGTCGCTAGCCGAAAGCCATAAGGCTGAGAATCATAAGGCCGAAAACATAAGGCTAGAAGCGAAGG
>CADBOM010000138.1 GCA_902796325.1 uncultured Coriobacteriaceae bacterium | reverse complement strand
TCACCTCCCCCAGGCTCGAAGGAGAATTCCACGGAACCGGGTGCTGCCTATCGACCTCGATAGCATGCTTCCTCGCAAAGGGAAACTCACTTGCAGATGCGGTGGGTCTAGCTCATGAGTTCTTGCATCAGGTGTTGGAGAACCCAACTAACCTTGGGCATGGCTCTCATATAATCAACCCCTTTGCGGCTGCAATTTGACCCATGGCTTAAGTCCGATGAACCAGCAATTGACGAGCAAGCACAAAAGAGCAGACAACAAACACAAGCGAGCAGATACGACACGCAAATAACCAATCAGCAAACACGCAATAATCAGAAAACATGCAGTCCTTTCCACGCAAACCAGTAGATAAGGAACACGAAAATGGCAGAGTATTCCACGCAAAGAGAAGCAGCCCGCAAGGGAATAATCACCCCTCAGATGGAGCGCGTTGCCCAGAAGGAACAGCGAGACCCGGAGTGGATCAGGGGCAAGATGGCCGAGGGGAAGATCGTCATTCCCTGCAACCACAACCACAAGGCGCTGGACCCCTGGGGAGTTGGCGAGGGACTTTCAACCAAGATAAACGTGAACCTTGGCGTCTCCGGAGACATGCACGACTACGACGTTGAGATGCAGAAGGTCAAGATGGCGCTGGACTTTGGAGCCGAGTCCATCATGGACCTATCCAACTGCGGTAAAACCTACAAGTTCCGCAAGGACCTCATCGACATCAGCACCGCGATGGTTGGAACGGTGCCCATGTACGATGCGATCGGGTACCTCGAGAAGGAGCTCACCGACGCCACAGCGCAGGACTTCCTCGATGTTGTGAGAGCTCATGCCGAGAGCGGAGTCGACTTCGTTACTATACATGCCGGCATCAACCGTCGCACAGTCGAGGCTTTCATGCGCGAGGGGCGCAGGATGAACATCGTCAGCCGCGGTGGATCGCTCCTCTTTGCCTGGATGCAGCTCACGGGCAACGAGAACCCGTTCTTCGAGTACTTCGACGAGCTTTGCGACATCCTCTACGAATACGACATGACCGTGAGCCTGGGAGACGCCATGCGTCCCGGCTGCATAGACGACGCCACCGACTCATCTCAGGTTTGCGAGCTGATTGAGCTTGGCAACCTTACCCAGCGGGCCTGGAACCGCGACGTTCAGGTGATGATCGAGGGTCCAGGCCATATGGCGCTAGACGAAATCGCCACCAACATGAAGATCGAGAAGCGCATTTGCCACGAGGCGCCGTTCTACGTGCTTGGCCCGCTTGTTACCGACATCGCACCCGGTTACGACCACATAACCTCTGCCATTGGAGGCGCTATCGCAGCCTCAAGCGGAGCGGACTTCCTGTGCTATGTAACGCCAGCCGAGCATCTGCGACTGCCCGATGTGAACGACGTGCGCGATGGAATAGTTGCAACCAAGATTGCCGCCCATGCTGCGGACATAGTGAAGGGAGTTCCGGGAGCACGGGAGCGCGACAATGCGATGGCCGATGCCAGGCACGCATTCGATTGGGACAAGATGTTCGAGCTTGCAATCGATGGCGACAAGGCTCGCGACTACTTTGAGTCTGCTCCCCCAGCTGAAGAAGGCACCTGCACGATGTGCGGCAAGATGTGCGCGGTAAGAACCGTGGACAGAGCCTTGGAACAGTTGGACCTAGAGCTTTTTGGAGAGGATTCGGCGAAATAGCATGCCCGCCAAAGACAACGAACCCGCAATCTCTTCGAAAGCAGCACGCCAGATTGTCCCTGATTACACGCTCTACCTCGTCACTGACAGGCAGATGATGAAAACGCCAACTCTCGAGGATGCCGTGGAGCAGGCATGCGAGGGCGGAGTAACGTTTGTGCAGCTGCGCGAGAAAAACGTTGGCGCCGATGAACTCTGCGAGATAGCGGCCAGCATCAAAGAGATAACCGATGCCCACAATGTTGGCCTCATAATCGACAACGACGCAGAAGTTGCAGCCAAGGTAGACGCACTCGGAGTGCATTTGGGACCAACAGACATGCCCACATATGATGCCCGCAAGATCCTTGGGCCCGACAAAATCATAGGAAGGTCGGCTGGTTCTGTATTTGAAGCCATGCGAGCGCAGCAGGATGGTGCCGATTACCTTGGCGTGGGAGCCATGGTGGCAACACCAACCAAGCCGGAAGCGGACATAACGACCATCGAAGAACTGGGAAGAATCATCGAGGCGGTGGATATCCCGGTAGTGGCCATAGGTGGCATAGACGAAGACATGTTGCCGCGGTTTACGGGGATGGGCGTCGATGGATTTGCGGTGGTCTCGGCAATCATGGCGAAGGAGAACGTCAAAGCCGCCGCCTCGAATCTGCGTTCTATCATCGACAGCTTATAGTCGCAGCCATCATGCAGCGGCTAGCTTGCCACGGCCACCATACTACAGGCAACAGCAAGCTTGAAACTGCAACCTTCGAAGTTGGCCTCTCAGATGACACAAG
>CADBOM010000137.1 GCA_902796325.1 uncultured Coriobacteriaceae bacterium | reverse complement strand
AGATCCTTCCATGCAACTATCATGGAAATCGCCGTTGATATGACATCCACTATTGGGAATGCCCAGATTATGGCTCCAGCGGGGCTGATGCCAAATACGATTGGCAAGACAACCGGGCACAGGAACAAAGCCGGTACCAACAAGATTATCTGTCTTAACAACACCAATATGTTTGCCTTCATGGCCTTGCCCGTTGCCATGAAATACGTGGATGCGATGATTCCGTATGCAGCGAGTGGCATCATGATCATGATCGAGCGCATGATCCAAACGGCGAAGTCCATGACAACCGGGGTTAGGCCGAACAGCGACAGCAACGGCTCTGGCACCAGCTCGGCGATGACGGTCATAATCAGCAGCCCGACGAATCCCACATTGGCCGACTTCCAGAAGCAGTCCTTGACTCTCTTGAGCTTGCCAGCACCGTAGTTGTAGCCGATGAGCGGCTGAGCTGCCATGGAAATTCCGATGATAATCTGGAAGAAGATCTGCTGAACACGACCAGATGCTCCGTATGCTGCAAGCGCTCCGGTTCCGGTGATGGCCTCCATATCGCCGTAGTGGATGAACAGCTGGTTGATGATGATGGAGGTAACGGCCATGAGGGCGTTCATGAAGAATCCGGCAAGTCCGATCTTGAAGACGAGCTTCACCATCTTGCCGTCGAGCTTCATATACCTAACACGGAACCTGATAGCGCACTTCTTGCGGGTGAAGAACACCATGGTCATAACCGAGCACATAGCCTGGGAGATGATGGTTGCAGTTGCAGCTCCAACGATTCCCCAGCTGAACACGAGAACGAACAGGTAGTCCAGCACGATGTTGACCACTCCGCCGACGATCATGAACATCATGTTCACGTTTGGCGCACCGGCCGTACGAATGTAGTTTCCAATTCCTCCGGAAAGCGCTCCGCAGATGAATCCGCCGATCATGATCAGCAGATACGGCCTCGCAAGGTCAATCGACTCCGGAGTCGCACCCGATGCCCACAGAATGGGGTCGATAAGAGGGATGCACACAGCGGCAATGATGATTGCGGTGATGATCATCAGGGTAATCACGTTGCCGAGCGACTTCTCGGCTTCTGCATGCTTGCCCTCGCCAAGCCTAATGGATGCCACGATGTTTCCACCGTTACCGATGAGGGTGTTGATAGCCATCGTGATGACCATGAATGGCATTGCTGCAGTGGTAGCGGCAATTCCAGCGTCTCCAACTCCAATGCCGATGAAGATACCATCGACGAAACCATACAGAGCTGTAACCAGCAGTCCGGCAATTGCCGGGAGAGAGTACTGGATGATGAGCTTGAGCATGCTGTCGGTGCCCATCTTGTTTACTTTGGTGAGGTCTTGCTGAGAGTCTATGCTCTCCATCTCTTGTGCATCGCTCATAAAAGGAGTGTCTCTTTCCTGTTGAATTGCCTGTGGGAATCACGAAGGCATGAATAACGCCCTGCACGTCCAAACGGATCGATGCAAGGCGACGAAAGTTTCTTGCGGTAAAGGATTATAGGATACGGAAATGCATTCGCAACAATGCATCACGCTAAAGACCAACATATAACGTTAAACGTCTTATTTTTTTATCTAAACCGCAGGTAAAAACGGAAATTGGGTTTACAACGTAATGCAGCTGTAAACCCAATTCCGACTATTCGCTTTTGCTGTTCGGGAATGCCCAAACCACACCCGCTAGGCGCTCGGGAGCTATTTCTCCGGCATCTCCATTCCATACTGCTTGAGAATCGACTCATAGCCGGGCAGGAAAGTCATGGGCATGCTGTTGAACACCTCGTCCACAGTCCAGGGCTCCGGGCTGGCAATGGTAGACCTTACGGTTGGCTCGTTATGCCACTGAATCATGTTTCCGGCCAGGGTGAACACCGAGCCCGTTACCTTTGCAGCTGCGTCGCTGGCAAGCCACACCAAAAACGGGGTGAACAGCTCTGGGCCAGGTGTGTCCTCGTACTTCGGCACGGCAAACGGGATAACCGAGGTTTCGAAGTCTTTGGTCTCGCCGCTTGCATCCAGCTCATACGATGCACGGGTTTTTGCAAACGGCCCGAATGCGTTGCAGGTGATTCCCTTGTCGTACATCTCGATTGCAACCGCCCTGGTGAGTCCCACAACGCCAGCATTTGCAGCGCAATACTCTGCATGCTTGAAAACGTCGCCCATCATTGCGCGAGAGGTGGTATTGATGATACGGCCGCCATCGCCCTGTTCGAGCATGTATGGGATTGCGTGGCGCATAACATTGAAGTATCCCTTGGGCTTAACGCCGGTAACCCTATCCCACATCTGCTCTGTCATCTGCTCGAACGGGCAGAATCCGAAGGAACCCGCGATGTTAGCCACGATGTCGATGCGTCCATATGTGTCGACCGCGAAATCTACCAGCCTCTTGGCGTCTTCCCACTTGGCGATATCCGCGAAGCAAGGAGTGGCCTCTCCGCCAGCCTCGGCAATCTGCTCTGCCGTGGTCTCTGCATCTCCGGTGTTCTCGTCGTGAACCTTCTTGAACCATTCCTTGCGCTCGGGCGAGAGCTTCTCGTAATCCTGCATGTTCAGGTTATCGCCATCGGCAAGGGGCTTTTCCTTCATTGGGGTCCTGTTGTTGGTGATAACCTTGGCGCCCTCTGCAGCAAACGCTTTTGCTACTGCGCGGCCCACGCCCTGGCCAGAACCCGTTACGATTGCCACCTTGCCCTTTAGATGTTCTCCCATGATCAGCAGTCCTTTCGTGTATGCAGAGGCCAGAGTCCGCGTGCATCGACCCATGTGCATCGCCTGTAGGCAAATGCGCTTCGGGTGGGCTGCGCCTCCGCGACGGTTTGGAAAACAAACATGCACATATGATTGCACAAATTTGAGCAGATTTCGGATTTAAGATTGAATCCGCTTAATTTATATGAATGTGCACTTAGATTCAGCATCAAAACGTGCGGACATCGGATGGGCCGCGGGGTAATCTATCGCCATTCATAGCCATGCTCGCGCCTAACAGCCGACCAGAAAGTGAAGCCAGCCGCCCAACAAGCGAATCCAGCCATGCTCGCGCCGACCAGTCAGCCGGCAAGAAACGGCGCCGTCATCACTCGCGCCGATAAACAAAGAGGTGGCGCCCGCATCGTCTGCGAGCGCCGCCTCATGAAGGTGTTCCTGGGTTCTAATGTCCTAGCCTTTGGAATATCCGGGCGAAATTATCCGGGACAGTACTCGTCAGACTATTTATCTGACTTACCCTGCGCCTTCGCTTTCCCGGATTTTCCTCCACCGCCGCCAGAAGGCTCGGACGTGCTCTCAACCTTGCGGGTTGCCGACTTCGGCTGCTCGGCTTCGTTGGTCAACTCTGGAAGCTTCTCGTGGCTGAAGTCGCCCTTGCCCTCGCCATACTTAACGGCGAGCTTTGCGTAGGTAACCTCGCGGGACTTCCATAGAGCGAAGATGGGCACCGAGATTCCAAACGAAGAATACGATCCCAAGATCAGTCCAACCGCCATGGCGAACGCGAAGTCCTTGAGCGTGTCTCCACCGAAGAACAGCATTGCCAGAACAGGGATCAACGACGTGAGGGTGGTGTTGATGGTCCTTGCCAGAACCTGATTAACCGAATGGTTGGCAATGGTTATGTACGAATAGTGCATGTCGGGTGACGCGTTCTCGTTGATTCGATGGAACGAAACCACCGTATCGTAGAGCGAGTAACCCATGATCGTCAGCAATGCCGCGATAACGTTGGGCGTGACCTCCAGTTGGAACAGCGCGTAGATTCCAATGACGATCGTGAGGTCGTGCACCAATCCCAAAATTGCCGTGAGGCTCATCTTCCATTCGAACCTAATCGAGATGTAGATGATGATGGCTATAATCGCTATGAAGAACGCGGTTAGCGAGCTCCTGAGCACCGAAGTTCCCCAGTCGGGGCCAATGGTCTGCACCTCATACGAGTTGTTGGCCAATGCCAGGTTCTCGGAAATCTGGAGAGCCGTGGCCTCTGCAACGTTAGGATCGGTCTCGGCAGTCCTAACGATGAATCCGTTGCTCGAACCCGAGCTGGATGTCTGGATAACAGGGTCTGTGAGCCCTGCCTGCGAGCATGCGTCACGCATTTGCTCAATCGTAACATCACCGGTATTGGTGAAAGTGATGTTGGTTCCTCCTTGGAACTCAACGCCAAGGTTGATTCCCCTGAAGCATATTGCGCCCACGGCGATGATCAGGAGAACAAGGGAGATGGAGAAGAACACCTTCCTGCATCCGAGGATGTTGATGTCGTTCTTGAAATACCTAGCCATTGTCTCCTCCTCTCACTACCTCGCCATTGGCCTCGGCCTCGGCAACATCGTCCTTAACGCCCCAGAAGCCCTGATGGTTCTGGATAACCTTGGGCGCCAGCAGCCTGATGGCCGGGGCCTTGAAGATGAGCATGATGATGATGTCGCAAGCGATGCCGATTGCCAGCGTAAGGCCAAAGCCCTTTACGGTTCCGCTTGCGAAGAAGAACAGAGCCAGGGCCGAGACCAGCGTGACCACGTCAGCATCGATGGAGGTGAAAATTCCATGCTTCACACCCGAAATCGACGAAGCGGTGATCGAGCGGCCCATGCGAATTTCTTCCCTGAACCTCTCGAGAACCAGAATCGAGGAGTCGGCCGCCATACCGATTGTCAGAACCATACCGGCAATGCCTGGCAGCGACAGCGCGAACAGGTTCATGTAGGACAGCAGAGCGAGAATTCCCAAGTACAGAACCGCGAAGCAGATCATCGCGATAGCAGTGAGAATGCCCAAGCCCTTGTAGTAGAACAGCAGGTAAACAATCACGATTGCCATACCCACGAGAGCCGAAATCAGTCCGGCCATGAGGGAATCCTGACCAAGCGTTGGTCCCACTACCTGAGACTGCGAATAGGTGAGGGTAACCGGCAGCGATCCGGATTGCAGGATCGTCTTTAGCGAGTTTGCCTGATCTGCCGTGTATCCACCGGTAATCGCAACGCGTCCGTTGGTGATGGAGTTCTGCACTGCCGGAGCAGACTGAACAACGCCATCGAGCACGATTGCCACCTTGCCGTGCGTTGGAGCCAGCTGGCTGGTGGTTGCTGCGAAGGCTGCGGTGCCCTCGCTATCGAGCGTTAGGTTAACGGCATAGTTTGCGCTAACGTCCGACTCCAGACCGGTGGTCACGTTGGTGATGCTCGACCCTGTGAAGATTGGGGTGTACGTGCCCGACGTTAGAGACATGCCGGTGTAACCCTGGTTGATGGCATCGCGCATGGTCTCGTCTGTGATCTGACTAACATCCACGAACTCCAGGTAACCAACCTGGCCTATCGTCTGAATAGCCGCCTGAGGGTCGTCAACGCCTGGTATCTGAACCAAGATCTGGTTGCTTCCCTGCCTTTGAGCCGTTGCCTCGGATGCTCCTAGGGCATTGACCCTGTTCTGGATCACGGCAACAGCAGCGTCCATGTCGTCGCTGCTGGGAGCCTCGCCGGAATCCGTGGTTGCCGTCATAACAACCGAAACTCCACCCTGGATGTCGAGGCCCTGATGGATCCTCTCCTGGGGTGGAACGGACATGATGATCGAGAACACCATTAGCGCTACAAGCACCACAAGCAGCGTTACCGGAACCCTCTTGACCCCAGCCCGTTTTCTAGGTTGAAATCTTCCTGCCATTTGACCTTCCCATCTCACTTGCATTTGAGATCTTTGTAACCTGCGAACATATGAGCACGCAAATACTTAACGAGTCTACCACCTGTTAACCACTTCGAACTGTCGCCTAGTAGTCATTCGCGGCGGGTGAGTTCATCCATTCTGTAAGGAACTTGCCGTACTCCCCCCTATCCAGCGCGTTTCTAACTTCTTCCATCAAATTCAATAGGTAATAAAGGTTGTGATAGGACAGCAAGATGCTTCCGAGCATCTCCTTCCTGTTCACAAGATGCCTTAAATATGCCCTTGTGTACTGGGTGCACACCTTGCAATGGCACTTTGGGTCTAGCGGAGTAAAGTCCCTGGAATACTTTGCGTTACGCAAATTCAAGCGGCCCTCGCTCGAAAACGCGGTGCCGGTCCTGGCGGTTCTTGTAGGTAGAACGCAGTCGAACAGGTCTATTCCGGCTCCAACTCCCTGCACGAGAGTCGTGGGATTGCCCACTCCCATAAGATAACGTGGCCTATCGGCTGGGAGCGCCGCGGCCACATGCGGCAAGGTTTGGAACATCACCTCATGGGGCTCGCCAACAGAGTATCCTCCGATTCCAAATCCCGGGTGTCGCCCAAAATCCTTCTCGATGTCCATAATCATACCGATGGACTCCATGCGAAGGTCTTCGTGCAAGCCTCCCTGCACGATGGGGAACAGCGCTTGCTCCTCCCTGTGCGGCTCGTGAGCCTGCACGCATTCGCGGGCCCACTTGCCCGACAGCTGCACCGCCTTCGCCACCTCGTCCTTCGAGACGTCGATTGCCGCGCATTGGTCGAGCTGCATTATCACATCTGCCCCAAGCGCCTCCTGGATGGCCATGTTATCCGCAGGGGTCCAGAAGTGCTTGGAACCATCCACGATCGAGCTGAAGGCCAAGCCGTCTTCCTCGAGCTTCAGGGTCTCTGCCAGCGAAAACACCTGGAAACCACCGGAATCCGTGAGAATCGGGCCATCCCAATTCATGAATTTGTGGAGTCCGCCGGCCTCCTTCACGATGTCCGCTCCAGGGCGCAGGTAAAGGTGATATGTATTGGAGAGAATCATCTGGGCATGAATTTCATGCAGCTCGTCAACCGTGATACCCTTCACGGTGGCCTCAGTACCAACGGGCATGAAGCACGGAGTCTCTATTGCTCCATGAGGGGTGTTGAATCTGCCCCTTCTGGCGGCGCTGCCCTCGTCTGTCTTCAGCAGCTCAAAGGTAAAGCTCAAAGGTTTCCTCCTGAAATTTCTAGAATCTTGCTAACTTTATCCATGCTTTGACAAATCGCCGTGTTAATGCGGTCAAGTCTGGTTAACGAGCCGAGGAGCAGCCGCTCCGCCGTTGGTTGGGGCCAACGCGGCCAACTCACAACGCGGCTGGCTACCAACGCTGCCGGTCCCATCGTTGGCTGGCTCTACACGCAGCCCCACACGCGGTCCCACACGCGGCAATCCCTTAGATGATGAGCATCGCATCTCCAAACGAAAGCATCCTGTACCTATTGGCCACCGCTTGCCTGTAGGCATTCATTATATTCTCACGCGAGGAGAATGCGCTCACCAGCATCATGAGCGTGGATTTCGGCACATGGAAATTGGTTATCAGGGCATCGACCACATGGAATTCATAGCCCGGGAGTATGAAGAGCGACGTGGCCTCGTCTCTAGGGGTCATCTTGCCAAGAGTTGAATCCCATGCGCTCTCGAGGGAGCGCATAGACGTGGTTCCAACTGCAATAACCTTGTTTCCGCGGGCTTTGGTTTGCTCGATTTTGTCAATCGTATCCTGCGAGACGTGGTAGACCTCGCTGTGCATCTGGTGGTCTTCGGCCTTCTCCACGGTAACGGCGCGGAATGTTCCTAGCCCAACCTCGAGCTCCACCGTGGCAAAGTCAACTCCCTTGTCCTTGATCTGCCCCAGCAGCTGCTCGGTAAAATGGAGTCCCGCAGTGGGAGCCGCAGCCGAACTCTCGCGCTTGGAATACACGGTCTGATACATCTCGGGATCGCCATGATAACCATGTATGTACGGCGGCAACGGCTGATGGCCAACAGCGTGTATGGCCTCATCCAGGCTGCCGACGTGCGATTGAAGCTCCACGACCCTCTCGCCAGGCACCCCGCTTTCCAGCCAATCCACAATCTGGGCCGTCATCACGGGTTTTGCCCCGGGCAATGGGTCGCCGTTGTCTGGATTGCTCTCGTTAGATGCGTAGAACACGATCTTCGCGCCCGGCTTCAGACGCTTGCCGGGCTTTACCACGCCTTCCCATCTAGCGCTGCCGTCACCGTAATCTGGCTTCAGCTGCTTTAGCAGAAGCACCTCCGCATGTCCACCGGTGTCTTCCTTGCGTCCGAGCAACCTAGCGGGCCTTACCCTCGACTCGTTTGCCACCAGCAAGTCTCCCGGATTCAGATACCCTATGACATCCCTGAACGTCTTGTGCTCTATCGCGCCGCTAACGCGATCCATAACCATGAGCCTGCAGCTATCCCTTGGGTCTGCGGGGGATTGAGCTATCAGCTCTTCTGGCAAATCGTAATCAAAATCAGAGGTGAGCATATATGTCCGTTCTGTCCGTTCTCGCTTTTAAAATGTTTCATGGTTCGGTCTACCAAAAGACCGATGCCCCTAGTTGCCAAGCTCTGCTGCTGCGTCTGCGCAGCTGCCGGTATCTGCCCCGCTGATGGCATTTGCACCGCCGTTGACATCTGCAACGCCACGGACATCTACTCCGCCACCAGCTCTTAAACCGCAGCCAGCAAACTCCTCCATCGAGTCAATCAAGCCGCCCATACCGCATATTCCGGTAGACCACTTGCCCTTCTCAAGCCTGGCAAGTGTCTGCGCGGTTATCTGCTCCGACCTTGCAAGCCTGCGCTTTGCCTTAGCTCGCTCGCGTTTGAGCTTTGCGGCATCCCTTTGCTCCTGAGCCTCGACCTGGGAGTACATGCATCCGCAAAAATTCTGGCGATACATCCCCGCTGCACGCGATAATTCGACGGAAAGCCTGTACTGGCTTCGGTAGTCGGACTCCAAAGCTGCAACGCCATTAAGATCTGCAGCTTTCTTAAGCTCGGCGTTTATGGCATTGGTGAACTGATAAGGGCTGATGGTAAGAGAGGTTGCAAGGGCATCCGCCCCGATTTCCCTTGCATATGCCGCAGGCTCGGCGAACCTCATCCTGTAGCAGTGCGAGCATCTCTCCACCCCGTAGGCCCTGTGGTCTCCAACGGCTCGAATCCAGTCGTTCGGATCGTAGGTTCCCTCTATGAACTCCACCCCAAGTTCCGAGGCATACTTGGCCGCAACATCGCGCCTGCGTATGTACTCGGCTTCTGGCTGTATGTTGGAATTCGAGAAAAATACGCAGAGCTCGTGACCTTGTTCGCGCAGCAGTTTGAGGGGAACGGTGGAACATGGGCCGCAGCATGCGTGTAGTACGATTTTCATATCGAGGGCAATCCTCAGGGCTTTAACGCTAAACTGTAAAACCGCATAAGCCAGCATGGCTTGAAGTACCTGCATGGCTTGCGAGATATCCATGGTTTCCGCAACCTGCATACCCGCCTTACCTGCAAAGTTTTCGCTACCTGCACGGCTTTATGACTTTAGTGATTCTACATCTAATAGTTACTTGGCCATCTATTGGCTTTTGCCACAGGCAATAGTCGGCCATATCCTGCGAAAATTCGTCCAGCAAGAAGGCTCTATCGCGCTATAGCCGTCTCAGACAGCACGCGGGTGGCGCAAAGGACGCACACGCAAGCGACAAGATGCACGCAACTAGCGCTCGGGGGGCGACGAAACACACGCAGCCATCATTCGGGCACCGCACTAAAAAAGGGCGACCCTTTGAAAAGAGCCGCCCTTCGAATCTCCAATTATTTGTTCAATGATTAGAGCTTGCGAACGTTGCTTGCCTGAAGCTTGCCGTTCTGACCAGTGGTGATGTCGAACTCGACTTCCTGGTTCTCATCGAGGGTCTTGTAGCCCTCCTGCTGAATCTCGGAGTAGTGGACAAACAGATCGTCTCCATCCTCGCGGGAAATGAAGCCGTATCCCTTATCGGGGTTGAACCACTTTACTCTGCCTCTTGCCATTTCATGCCTTTCTTTCTGCTCTTAGAGCTAATAAAGAGTGACCCTACGAGCCACAAAATCCATCGGCTCTTTTGAGCCGCCGGTTGATTTTAACACACATTAATCATCGAACTTTAGGAAATATAAACTTGTTACAAAGCCGCCGTTAAACGTCGTTATTGCCTCTTGCGCCATCGTTGTGAACCTGCGTTTGTGACCGACTATTAACAGTTGATAACCACGCGGTCTATCTCTTCTCAGAATATCCGGTTTCGGCTTTCGCCCTCTCCTTGGCCTCTTCATACCTTTGCTGGGCCTCGTCAACGGCAGCGTGATCGTCGTGCTCTCGATCCAACGCCTCCTGGGCGCTGTCTATCGCGGCGGTGTCGTTCTTTATCTCCTCGAGTTTGGCGGTTTCGTCCGCTATCTTCTGGTTGTACTCCGCATCGCTTTCAACCACGTTTGACGAAAGGCTATTGAGGGTTTCCATGAATCCCTTGCCGTCGTCGTAGTTCTTGTTATTAAGGGGTATGCATATGTTTATCGGAGCATTATCCGACTCGGGAACCGTTCCATATATGAACAGGTAGAAGAAATCGACGCTGGTTGTAACCGGCAGCAATGTTTCCGGCTTGCCAATGCCGCCGATCAGAGAACCCGACGCAGAGGGCCTCTCGCCCTCGCCGCCCTTCTTGAAGGTAAACTCCGAATACTTCCAAGCGTTGTCGGCCACGTGCACCCCGTCTTCCATCGAGCACCTGATGGTGGGGTTGATCTTCACAGTTGTCTCCCTCACAGCCAGATGGTCTGCGAACATCTTGATCGAGGCGATCGACCCTATATAGCGGGAGTGCTCCTTCTTGATGTCGGCAATGACCCTCTCCTGGTCATGCACGGCCTTATCGTGCTCTCTCGTTGCCTTCCTAAGCTCGGCCTCGCGCTTATCCACCCTGGAGTTGTACTCTTTGCGGGCCTTTAGCAAGTTAGCCTTCTCCGGAGCTATCGCCTCTTCGTACCTGGACTTCTGCTCCCTTTGCTGGGCCCTTTCCATCTTGCGTTGTTGGCGCTCGAGATTCTTCGAAGCCTGTTGGCGTCCAATTTTGGCAGCGTACTCTGGGTCTCTCCCCATTCTCATGTGGCGGTGCACCAAAAATGCCACGACCGCTACCACGACTATTACCACGATTACGATGATTACCGTCAGATTCATGATTGCCTCGTTTCTGGTGCTCGATTAATCATCTAACTCGAGTGTTGTTACAAATCCAACTTGAGCTTGTCCAGAGGAATTCCGCTTATCGAGAAGCCCTGCTTCGCATTCCTCTCGGCAGCCTCTCGTTCTTCTTTTGCCTGCTTCTCGCGCAGAGCTTCCTCTGCATCTTCATCTTCGAGACCTTCGGGGTCTTTCAGGAAAAGCTGGACCAATCCCTCGGCGCTAATGTCTTCGCTTGGAATGTCGCAGCCATACTTCTTGGCAATGGCAATGCCCTGGCTACGCCTTAGCTGCGAGGTTGCGATATCGCCGTTGGCCTCCATGACCTTCGATTCGTAGAAGATGGCGTTGGTTATGTACTTTGCCAGCTTGGGGTCGGTGTCGCCCATCTCGAGCATCTGAACCTGAGACTCAGGTGAAAGCGAGAAGAACAGCTCTGGGTCGATGTTCACTGCCTCTCCAACGGCCTGCTCGACATCGTCCCTGAAATCATCAAGATCCGTGGGATTGTGATAGACCCTGCGGATAGCAGTGATGAGCTGCATTATCATTCTCATGAGGTAATCTTCGTGAATCATCGAACCTCCCAGCACATGTCCCAGTATATATAACAGCCCCAGCAGGCTATAACAGCAGGCTATAACAGCAGGCTATAACAGCAGGCGTGCAGTTGCCTTTACCCAGGAGCACGCTCGCGCAATTTACTTGGGTTCTCGCCGGCGAAAAGAGCCCGCACAAAACCTAATCCATCGGGTATCTGATTCCCAGGTGGTCATAAGCTCGCTTTGTGGCAACCCTGCCCTTCGCCGTTCTGTCTATAAGGCCTTTCTGCAGCAAAAACGGCTCGTAAACATCCTCTATGGTATGGGCATCCTCGCCCAAAGCAGAGGCAAGCGTGTTAAGGCCCACAGGCCGTCCAGCAAAGGTTTGCGTTAAGAGCGAGAGAATCTTGTTGTCCATGATATCCAGCCCAAGCTCGTCAACCTCGAAAAACGACAATGCCTCTGCCGCAATCGTATCGTTTATATACCCTTGGGCCTTCACCTCGGCAAAATCCCTTACTCTCTTGAGAAGCCTGTTGGCAAGCCTTGGGGTTCCGCGGCTCCTACTGGCTATCTCGAGTGCGCCGTCTCTGTCAATGCCAACGCCTAGCTTGCCAGCCGACCTCATCACGATGTCCGCCAGCTCCTCCGTAGAATAGTAATCGAGCCTGAAAGCCATCCCAAAACGGTCGCGCAAGGGCCCGGTTAGCAAACCCGTGCGCGTGGTGGCGCCAATAAGAGTAAACGGGACGATATCCAAGCGAAGCGACCTTGCTGCAGGACCTTTTCCAATAACGATATCGAGAAAGTAATCCTCCATCGCTGGATACAGAACCTCTTCGACGGAATGGTTGAGCCTGTGTATCTCGTCAATGAACAGAACGTCTCCGGGCTCTAGATTCGTGAGAATTGCCGCGAGGTCTCCAGCACGCTCGATTGCGGGGCCGGAAGTTGCCTTGATGTTTACACCCAGCTCGTTTGCCACGACGGTTGCAAGCGTGGTCTTTCCAAGCCCTGGAGGACCCGAGAACAGAAGGTGGTCCATGGTCTCGTTACGCTGAAGCGAGGCCTCGATGAGCACCCGCAGATTTTCCTTCACCCTGCTTTGGCCTATGTATTCCTCCAAGCGCTTGGGACGAAGGGAGCGGTCTATGCCCAGATCTTCGTCGCTTAGGGCAGGATCCATGGCCCTGGTATTCGAGATGTTTTGCGACTCGACCCGCGAGGAAGCGTCATCGGCTTCCCACAGCACCGAATCTCCACCCATATCTGCTGCCAAAACCTACTCCTAAACTGTACCTAGTCGCTTGAGCGCATAGCGAATCAGCTCTTGCACGTCGTCTTTTCCAGTATATCCACTGAGTGCCAGCTTGGCTTCTTCCGAGGTAAATCCCATGCTCAAAAGCGCCAACGTTGCCTCGCCAGCCTGGGTTGGCTCCGCCTCCGAAGGCTCCTGGGGGTTTAGGAGACCACCCAGAGCCATGGGCTCGAACGTGTTCTTCAGGTCGATGATTATCCTCTGCGCGGTTTTCTTGCCAATGCCCGGAACCTTGGCCATCTTCACATTGTCTTCGGTGGATATTATCTGGATGAGCTCTTTGGCAGGATATGCAGAGAGTGCGCTGATTGCCACCTTTGGGCCAACCCCTGAAACCGTGATCAGCTTCTCGAATACGAACTTCTCCTCCTCGTTCGTGAATCCGAAGAGAGAGACCCCGTCTTCTCTAACCTGCATATATGTGAACACCGTGGCCTCATCGCCAACAGCACCCAAAGCGCTGATAGCGCTGGATGCCATGACCACCTCGTAGCCAACGCCGTTGACATCGATGACTACCGATTGCGAGCCCTTTGAAAATATCAACCCGCGCAGGAATGCGATCATCTACTACTCCCAACCGGAGATTCTCTTGCCAGAGTTGAGCAGGGCGCTGGACGAAATCCCCAATTTATCCAAATCGGCCTTAGAGACCTTGCCGCGTTTGGTCTTGCTGCTTACATTACCGAATTCTTCTACCGACATGGAGGACGAAGTCGAACCTATAGCTGCAATTTTGTCGCCCTTTTTCTCTATGGTTTCGGCTTCTTTTGCTATTTGCTCCTCGTATTTCTTGGAAATCGAATTTCTGAAATTCGAGTGGCAAATAGCTGCACCCAAAGCGTCTGCAGCATGATCTGGCTTTGGATTGTGATCGAGCCCCAGAATCGCGCGGACCATGTAAGTTACCTGGTCTTTGTCGGCAGCGCCGGTGCCCACGATGGTTTGCTTGATCTGCAGGGGCGTGTACTCCCCAACCTCTAGGCCTTCCGTGGCCACGGCCACAAGCGCAGCTCCCCTAGCCTGCCCCGTTGCGATAGCGCTCTTGACGTTTGCGCTGAAGAAAATCGACTCTATGCCCAGCTCGGTTGGATGGTACCTCGATATAACCGCAACAAGTCCGTCGTAGATCTGCTTCAGGCGCTTGTCTATTGGATCTGTGCTAGAGGTGGTAATGCAGCCATAGGCTATGCACTTCTTCTTGGATCCCTGAACCTCTATGATTCCCCAGCCGGTGTTTGCCAAGCCAGGGTCTATGCCCATTATGAAAATGGGATTGTGATTGCTTTGCATATCATGAGCTTTCCTGCGTTTAACTACTTCGTTTGTCCATGCAACAAAGATTCTATGCGAACATTTGTTCGTAATCAAGATTCATTTGGCAACGTAAACCCCCGGGAGCGAACGCGGCGGCAGGGTTCATAGGCAGCCAAGCGTGCCCGCAAGCTGCCAAGCGCGCTCATGGGATGCCGGATGCGCTCGTGCTCGTTGTCGCCAAACCAACTTACAAGCCGCCAAATATAAAAAGTGTCCCCGCACCTCCTGGCACAGGGACACACGAGCGTTTGAACCTATGGCGAAAAGCTCTCCGCCGCGAGGTTTTACTCCTCTTCCTCCAGAGCAGCAGCAACCTCATCGGAGTAGGTCATGGTGTGGTAGACGTTCTGGATGTCTTCGCTCTCCTCAAGCCTATCGATGAGCCTCTGCACCTTGCGTGCATCGGAGAGGCTGACCTCGGTTGGGGTGGTGGGCTGCATGATTCCCTCAGCGCCCTTGACCTCAATGCCGGCCTCCTCAAGAGCAACCCTAACGTCCTTCATAGCGGTGAAGTCGGTGTAGACGATCCATTCGTCGCCGCCATCCTCGTAATCGTCTCCGCCAGCATCGGCAACGGCCATCATGAGCTCGTCCTCATCTTCGCACTGCTCTTTGTCGATGATGATCTGGCCCTTGCGCACGAACTGGAATGCAACCGAGCCCGTGGTTCCAAGGTTTCCGCCTGCGTGGGTGAAAGCCGAACGCACATCTGCAGCGGTGCGGTTGCGGTTGTCGGTTAGAGCCTCGCAATAGATTGCGATTCCGGCAGGACCATAGCCCTCGTACACGACGGACTCGTAATTTGCGGAGTCGGAACCAGAACCGAATGCCTTGTCGATAGCGGTCTTGATCTTATCCTTGGGAAGGGAATAACCCTTTGCCTTCTCAATAGCCGCTGCCAGCGATGCGTTGTTGTCTGGATTGGGGTCTCCACCCTCCTTGGCCGCAACGGTGATGTTGCGGGACAGCTTGGAGAACAGGGCCGAGCGCTTCTTGTCCTGTGCAGCCTTACGATGCTTGGTCGTGGCCCATTTAGAATGTCCTGACATCTACTTCCCTTTCCATATAATTGGTGCATGTATACCGGCGGGCTTGCAACCATGTGCTAGTCTGTGATGCCCGCGCTCCTCTAGCGCGTATCACAAAGCCATGCGCCGGCTAGGTTTTGTGTATAGAAATACCCGTTAATGATAGTCCAATTGCAGCAATCGGACGCAACAAGTAGTGTAAATGGAGCCGCATTGGCCCCTTGTAGAGGCCATTTTCGCAGCTTGCGGGCTATTTCGAGCCAGCCGATCCGCCAGATCCGCCGGCACCACCAGCTCCTCCACCATTGCCAGACGAGCCTCCGCGTGTACCACGCGAGCCTCCGAGCTTCCCAAAGATCACGCCCGTTCCGCCCTTCTCCTCGCTGGCGCTAATAGCGCTTGCGTCATCAGGCGAGATTCCCTCCGAGGCAACCACCACCTCGAGCTCCCTGTCCATAGCGCTCTTGGCAGTTGGCGGCAGAACCTCGAAAACGTCGGATTTCGTGAACAAGCTCACAAGCGGAACCACTGCCAGCGAAACCAGCATTGCAAGCGCACCTGCAACGATTGGGCTGGTGAAGTTCATGAACATGTTGACAACGGTGATTCCAACTCCAAGGACGAAGCTCGACCAAACGGCCGCCTTGCTGACCTTCTTCTTGTAAAGACCCCAGAAGAACGGCCCGAGGAATGCTCCAGCCAAAGCACCCCAGCTTATCGACATCAGCTGAGCGATGAAGGTAATCGAGCTGTTGTACTGGATGAGGGCGAGAATTGCCGAGATTGCAACGAACACCACCACGAGGCCCCTGATCCAGATGAGCTGCTTTTTCTCGCTCATGTCCTTCACCACGTTGTCCTTGATCATGTCGAGCGTGAGCACCGAAGACGAAGTGAGAACCAACGAGCTGAGCGTGCTCATCGAGGCAGAGAGAACCAGCACCACCACGAGACCCACCAGGATATCCGGCAATCCGGAAACCATGGTTGGAATGATGGAGTCGAACACCGGGGTTCCATTGGCGGAGTAGGCAATCTGGTCGGAATAGAGCCTTCCGAATCCTCCGAGGAAGTAGCTTCCACCGGCGACGATGAAAGCGAAGATCGTGGAGATGATGGCGCCCTGCTTGATTGCAGATCCGCTCTTGATGGCGTAGAACTTCTGCACCATCTGGGGCAGACCCCAGGTACCCAAGCTGGTTAGAACCACGACTCCCAGCAGGTTGAACAAATCCGGGCCGAACATGCTGATGAAAGGTCCTTGCATGGCCGAGCCGTCGGCAGGAATCTGCGACAGCGTGATCACGGCCTCGCTAAATCCTCCGTTGCCGTTTAGCACCGTAACCACAACGGCAATGATGCCGAACAGCATGACTATTCCCTGCAGGAAGTCGTTCACCACCGTGGCCATGTAACCGCCAAGCACCACGTATATGCAGGTGATAACCGCCATGCCTATGATGCAAGCCTCGTACGGCAAGCCAAACGCCATTCCAAACAGGCGCGAGAGTCCGTTGTAAACGCTGGCGGTATATGGAATAAGGAACACGAAGATGATGGCGGCAGCTGCAACTCTCAGCGCGTTGCTCTTATAGCGCTTGCCAAAGAACTCCGGCATCGTGGATGCCTTGAGGCGCTGGGTTATCTCCCTTGTGCGCGGGCCCAGCACCCACCATGCCAGAAGGCTTCCGATGAGCGCGTTTCCGATGCCAATCCAGCTTGCGGACAGTCCGTATTTCCATCCAAACTGCCCTGCGTATCCAACGAAGATAACCGCACTGAAATAAGATGTTCCGAAGGCGAAGGCAGAGAGCCAGGGACCAACGTTTCTGCCTCCAAGAATGAATCCGTCAACGTTTGCAGCATGGCTGCGGCAATAGATTCCAACCGCAACAGCTATCAAGATGAACACGACAAGCAGTATCAGCTTGATTACCATATGATTTTCATCCCCCGAATAACGTGTTTGATATAGATGCAGAAGCGCATATGCAAATGAGCAGATTGCGAGAGCGGACAACGAGCGCCGCCGGCACCCAAGAAGATCAAGCTGCGTATCCGAGCACCAACAAGCCCAACCGCACTAGCAAACGCAAATGTCCTGGCGAATTACGGGCACTTGCGCAATCATGCCTAAAGCAAAATGCATTTGCGAGTATAGCCTTTTGCTGCGGTATTCCATCCCTTTCACCGCAGGTCAGGCGGTGAAAAGTACGCCAATAGCAACAAGCGTGAAGAAGCTTGGCCCAAGCCGATCAACTGCAGACAACAATTGCTAGCGATCAGGCGGCAAGAGCGATAAGCACGATTCCGAATGCGATAACAACGACCCCGGCAACCCTCAGCTTGCTAAGCCCAACCTTTGGGGACAGCAAGAGCCCCTTGGCGTCGATGAGCATGGCGCCTCCCAGCTGACCCAAAACCTGAGACACCAGCAGCAGACCAACCCCAAGGTAAGGAGTCGCTATCACAACGATGAATACAACCGCCGCACCATAAACCCCTCCAAGGAATTTCCATGGAGCGATTTTCCTTATTGGCTTGAGCTTCCCCCTGTACATGACGAGCGTGTACACGAGTATCAGGATGAATCCTCCAACGAATGACACCAGGCTGGCCTCGATGTTTCCAACATGGGTGGAGAGAGCCGCGTTCGTGGGAGCCTGTATGGCGCTCCCAACTCCAGAGGCGAACGACAGCGCCGTCATTGCCAGCGTGCCGCCCTTGTTGCCCTTGGACTTTTCCTGCCGCATCTTCTTGTCTGCATAGATTGCGACGATTCCAACTGCAACCAGCAATAGGCCTATTGCCCTAAGAGGGCTTATCGCAATCGGGCTCACTAGGAAAAGCCCGGCGGAGTCTATCACTACCCCCATGCACAGTTGCCCCAGCATTATCGCGGTTATCGTAAGTGCAACTCCAAGGACAGGGGTTGCGTAGGTTACGACGATAACCACTATCACTCCATACAGCCCGCCTAGCCATTCCCACGCAGGAGCTTGAGCAAGCGCACCTAAGTCGCCCTGTCCGAAGAGCAGTACGCCTACTGCAAGCACAATAACGCCGCCGCCAAACGAAATCAGGGTGGCCTGGGCATTGCCAACATGAGTTGACAACGCAGTATTCGTGGGGCTCTGGAAAGCCATTGCCAAACCGCTGGCGATGCAGAGAATTATCGAGGCAACGAACATATTTTCCTAACGAACGGGGTGGATTACCTAGCACACATAACGGCAAACCGACCAGCGCTTGCGAGCGTTTGCATGAGCGCTTGCCGCTGCAAGGGCATCTTAGAAATACCCCGTCACGGTACCTCCGCCCAACACGGAATCGCCAATGTAGGCCACAACAGCCTGGCCTGCCACTGCCTTCACGCTGGGTTCTTCGTACTCGATCTTCACAATCTCGCCGCTGCCGCCGCTGCTGCCGCCGCGTTCGCCGCCGTCTCCACGGTCGCCATCGCCACGGCAACTGCCGTCGGTGCCGCAGCCGACGCTTTCCAACGTGAGCCACGCAGCGTGAGGTTTCTGCCGGTAATACGACTTGACCATAACCTGCATGGGCTCGCCCTGGTACTGGCCTATCCAATTCCAATCGTCGGCGTAGCAGCCCTTGGACAGCAAAGCCTGCTTGGGGCCGATGGTCACGGTATTTGCGGCCATATCCTTATCAGTCACGTATGCCGGGTACCCCATGGCAACGCCTAATCCCTTGCGCTGTCCAATCGTGTATTTTTGAGCGCCATCGTGTGTTCCAACCACGTTGCCCTGCTGGTCCAACACGTTGCCAGGCTCAAGCGACTTGCCGGTATATCTCTCTAAAAAGCTGCCGTAATTGCCATCCGGGACAAAACAAATATCCTGGCTATCGTGCTTCCTCGCATTTATGAAGCCCTGCTCCTCAGCAATTCGCCTGACTTCCGGCTTATCCAGCTCCCCCAAGGGCAGCAAGGTATGGGCAAGCTGTTCTTGGGTTAGCGAGTAGAGCACGTAGCTCTGGTCTTTCTGCGCATCGATGCCTCGCCTGAGCGAATACCTGCCGCTCGGATCCTGCATTATGCGGGCATAATGGCCAGTTGCAATGTAATCGCAATCGAGCTGCATGGCCTTCTTCAACAGCGCATCGAACTTCAGGTACCTGTTGCAATCGATGCAAGGATTCGGGGTTCTGCCGTTCTCATAGGCATCCACGAACTTCTCGACCACGCACTCCTCGAAGCGCTCGCCAAAATCCATCACGTGATAGGGAATCCCAAGCCTATAGGCCACGCTTCTTGCGTCCTCAACATCGTCGAGGCTACAGCACGTGTGGGCATTGGGAGGAACGTTGGCTCCGTCGATGAGGTCGTTGTCGTAGAGCCTCATGGTTGCCCCAATGCATTCGTATCCCTGCTCTAGCAGCAGATATGCGGCAACGGAGGAGTCAACTCCCCCGCTCATTGCAACCAAAACCCTTTTGCCCATAAGCGCTCCTCATCTCCCTCGGCTTCTCCGCTTCTCGTTCTCGCTACCTCAGCTTCGCCACGGCATTCTTAGTGGCGTCGATTATCTTTGGAACTTCGTCAATGGTGTTGAATGTGCCGAGCGAGAACCTGATCGACCCCATGGCCCAGTTCTTGGGAACTCCCATCGCGGTAAGCACGTGGCTGGGTTCCACAGCACCGGCCGAGCATGCAGATCCAGCGGAGACGCAAACGCCAGCTCGATCCATCAGCAGCACCAGCATCTGCCGGTCCAGTCCCTCGAAGCAGATGTTGCTGATACCCGGCAGCCTCTCGACGTCGCCAGACAGCAGACGCGTTCCCGGAATCTCCAAAACGCCCTTCTCCAAAGCGCCGCGCATCTGCGTGATCCGCATAGCTTCCGCATCCATATGCTCCACGGCGATTCCAAGAGCCTCCGCCATACCAACTATACCCGGGGTATTCTCGGTACCAGCGCGGCTGCCCCTTTCCTGCCCACCGCCGAATATCAGCTGAGTCAGCTCTATTCCGCGACGGCAGAGCAAAGCTCCCGCTCCCTTTGGCCCGCAGAACTTGTGGGAAGAAATCGAGAGCAGGTCCACTCCCAGAGAATCGAAATTCACAGCGATGTGGCCTGCCGCCTGCACTGCATCCGTGTGCATGAAGGCTCCGGCAGAATGGGCAACCCGGGCCACTTCCCCTACTGGCTGCAGAGCGCCCGTCTCGTTGTTGGCCAGCATGAGGCTAACCCCGCAGGT
>CADBOM010000136.1 GCA_902796325.1 uncultured Coriobacteriaceae bacterium | reverse complement strand
GAACGGTTTTTCCCTTGCACTTTCGATAGCTCTTCTCTAGAATACTTTCTTGCGCGGACATGGCTCAGTTGGTAGAGCATCACCTTGCCAAGGTGAGGGTCGCGGGTTCGAATCCCGTTGTCCGCTCCATTTGATTACATAGACCGGCTCCTTTTAGCCGGTCTTTTTTATGGGTAACAAAGCGACAAATGCCATGTCGGATGTTTTTTGCCGAGAATGGCAGAAGTAGAATGACACAACATTGCTCATATCTGCTAAAATCGCTTTCACATGATGGCGACGTGGCCAAGTGGTAAGGCAGAGGCCTGCAAAGCCTTCACCACCGGTTCGAATCCGGTCGTCGCCTCCATCGAACTGAATCGGCTGGAATCCAAAGGATTCCAGCCGTTTTTGTTTGTCTTGCAATGTATTTCCCTGCGAGTTTCTCAGTGGGGTTATACGGCTGGGTTATCCGACGGAACTTCCGCCCGGCGGAACTTTTCGATCAGCCCGACAGAACGTTCGCCTGGCGTTCACTCCACCCGATCCGGCACTCGACCGCTTATTCCACTGATTCGGCACCCGATTCGAGCAACATGCAATACGCAGGTATCTCAATGCAATGCGCACATATCACAGGCAAATAAAAAAGCCACCTTCTTTTTCAGAAGGTGGCTTTGCATTTTCAAAATGGTGTCGGTGGAGGGATTTGAACCCTCACCCCGGTTAAAGGACTAGCCCCTCAAGCTAGCGCGTCTGCCGTTCCGCCACACCGACATCTCTCAAGTGCGAATGGTATATTACCACATTTAATGTGGATAAATCACCATCATCACAAAAATACTGGCAAAGAAAATAATTGCTAGGATAACGGTAATCCGGTCTAGGTTTTTCTCGATAATACCAGTACCTGTCATGCTGTTGCTGAAGCTGGCTGCCAGGATATCGCTGATTCCGGTTCCCTTACCAGAATGAAGCATGATCATTACGACAAGTCCAATTCCAGAGATAAGCCATACGATCAGAGTGATGATCAATCCAATGCTCAAGATAACTCCTAAAGTTCACCTAACTGATGTTTCCATATCGCACAATCGGAAACATTCCGTGGAAATCAAAGTATAAAGCCGACAATGCCTCGTCACAAGACAAAATTGTGTCAAATGCTGGGAACATCGGCACGTCATGGCGTAAGCGGTACAGCGCTGCCCGCCCGCTTGCACCTAGAAACGCTATTTTGCAACTAACGCTGGATAAGGCTCCTGCCAGTCCATTCGGACGGAACATCATCAATTCCGGCAAGATCGAACAGCGATGGCGCAACGTCTGCCAGTCTACCCTCGCCATCCTTCAGCGTGAACGGTTTGGCATCCTCGGAAGCGTCTATGCAAACGAAGGGCACCGGTGCCGTGGTATGAGCGGTATGTGGCGTACCATCCTCTGCAATCATCTTCTCGCAGTTGCCATGGTCGGCAATTACAATTGCAACTCCCTTGAGCTCGATCAGGAGGCTTATCAGGCGCTTCATGCAGGCGTCAACCGTCTCGACAGCCTTCACGGCAGCAGGTATAACACCGGTGTGTCCCACCATGTCGCAGTTCGCGTAGTTCACGATGTAGAAGTCTGCTCTACCCGCGCTCATGGCCTGGGTTAGAGCGTCCGTGACCTCATATGCGCTCATCTCGGGCTGCATATCGTAGGTTGCAACCTTGGGACTGGGGATGAGGATTCTCTCCTCCCCCTCCTTGGGCTCTTCAACTCCGCCGTTTAGGAAGAACGTAACGTGCGCGTACTTCTCGGTTTCGGCGATGTGAAGCTGCCTCAGGCCAAGCTGCGATATCTTGTCCGCCAATGTCATTGGAGGAACGGTTTTGGGGAATGCGACGGGAAGGTCGAACTTCTCGTCGTACTGGGTCATGCAAACATAGCCCACCTTGGGAGCCCTAACCCGGTCGAACGAATCGAAGTCATCCTGCGTGAAAGCTCTGGTTAGCTCACGAGCGCGATCTGGGCGGAAGTTGAAGAAGATTATGCCATCGCCATCGAGAACTCCCCTGTCGGTAAACGAGACGGGCTCCACGAACTCATCCGTAATCCCGTTGGCGTAAGACCTCTCAACCGCCTCCACAGGAGAAATCCTGGTCTCGTAGCGGTGTCTCGTGGGGTCTGGAACCACGATCATGTCCCATGCGCGCTTCACTCGGTCCCAACGGTTGTCGCGGTCCATCGCATAGTATCTGCCGCTAATGGATGCAATCTTAATGCTGCAGCTGGAATCGCTCGAGATTTTATCGATGCGCTCCTGGAGTTCCTTCACATAGCCGGCTCCGCTGGCAGGTGGAACATCGCGGCCATCGAGGAACGGATGCACGAAAATCTGTCCCATCCCCTGCTGGGCCGCCATGTCGATAAGGGCCATGAGGTGCGAGAACTCGCTGTGGACTCCGCCATCGGAGAGAAGGCCCATGATATGCAGGGCTCCCCCGCTCTTCTTAACATCTCCGAAGAGCTTGGTAAACTCCTTGTTGGAATAGAAGCTGCCGTCGGCTATGGCGTTGTTAATTCTCGAGAGGTCCTGGTAGATGATCCTGCCGGAGCCAATGTTCATGTGCCCGACTTCCGAATTGCCCATCTGGCCAGCTGGAAGACCCACATCTTCCTCGGAAGCCTTGATGGTGCGCATTGGATAATCCTTGCCCGACAACAGGTAATCGAGATATGGAGAATTCGCTAGGGTAACCGAGTTGCCAGGGCCGGGCTCGTCAATTCCAAATCCATCCATGATTACCAGAAGTGCTGGGGTCTTCATCTGTCCAGAACCGCCTTTCTAGCATATTGAATCAGTTGTCAAGCTGGTCTGTTTAAAGCATAACGATGCCAAGCGGGTTTATTGCCAACTTTTTACCAACAAAAAGTGGCATCCCCAAACATGAGAATGCCACCATTTTCTACTCTGATGCGTATAAACCATGCCAAACGGGCTTACCTGCATTTAAGATCGTAGCAAATCCGTACAATCTCCACGAATTTCTTGGCATCGAGAGAAGCTCCGCCGATGAGCCCTCCATCGATATTGTCCATCGAGAAGAAGTACTTCGCGTTCTCGGGCTTAACGGAGCCTCCATAGAGGATGCGCACGGACTGAGCCGCCTGATGCCCGAATTTCTGCATGATCTGGTTCCTGATGGCGCCGCAAACGGTGTCTGCGCCTTCGGGGCTTGGGATATTCCCCGTCCCGATAGCCCAGATTGGCTCATATGCAATGACCAAAGATGCCACCTGCTCAGGGAGAAGCCCGTCAAGAGCCGCATCGACCTGGGATGTCACGAACTTGATGGATTCGCCACGGTCGTTAACCTCTGCACTCTCTCCAACGCAGATGATGGGGGTTATCCCGCGGTCGAGAAGGAGCTTGGCTTTCTGGTTAACCAGCTCGTCGGTCTCGCCATTTGCAGCCCTGCGCTCGGAGTGTCCGATTATCGTAAAGCTGCAATCTAGGTCCTTGAGCATCTCAACGGAAATCTCCCCAGTGCACGCAGCAGTGCCATCTGGCATCTCCTCATGCACGTTTTGAGCGCCAAGCAGGATGTCGGACCTATCGAAGTCCAACACATTCTGCACTCCCTTTAGACAGGTAAACGGTGGGCACATGACGATTTCCATGTTGGCATAGCTGCCCTCGCAGTAATCCGACACGGTTTGAGCAAGCCTCACGGCCGATGCCCAGGTCATGTTCATCTTCCAGTTACCTGCAACAATTGGTTCTCGGGGTGACATCTAGGTCCTTTCTCTGTACCCAATATTCAATCGAGAATAGCCAAGCCGTGTTTCGAATCGAATTCGAATTGGCTTGTGGCGCACCCGATTGCAAAATCAGCTGTCGATTGGCTGGTCAATCGGCCAATCCGAACTTGTCGAGCAATCGACTGCCAAACTGCGGCGCCCAGCACCATCGAAAGCTATATCAGTCTCTCCTAATCCTGTGCATCGAGAGCAACGACACCGGGAAGCGGGGTTCCCTCCAGAAGCTGCATCGATGCTCCGCCTCCGGTTGAGATGAACGTCATCTTGTCATTGAGGTTGAACTTCGAAACAGCAGCCGCAGAATCGCCGCCGCCGATTATCGTGGTGGCTTCGGAATTCTCTGCCAGAGCCTCTGCAACCTTCTTGGTTCCGTTCTCGAACGGCTTCATCTCGAACACTCCCATTGGACCGTTCCAGATGATGGTCTTGCACTTCATTATCTCACGCCTGAACAGCTCGCAGGTGGCAGGTCCAATATCGAGGCCCATCATATCGTCTGGAATCTCTTCCACGGCGCAAACGTCGGTTTTTGCGTCTTCCCTGAGCATGTCTGCAACAACGACATCTACCGGAAGAATGAGCTCGACTCCGCGGCTCTTGGCTTTCTGGATCATCTCGGCGGCGCGCTCGACCCATTCCTCCTCAACAAGCGAGGTACCGGTTTCGTAGCCCTTGGCCTTGAGGAACGTGAAGCACATTCCTCCACCAATGAGCAGCACGTTCACGTGCTCGATCATCCTGTCGACCAGCGCAATCTTATCGGATACCTTTGAGCCTCCGAGGATTGCCATGAACGGCCTTGTGGGCTCCTCGACCACATGCGTGAGAGTGTCGACCTCGTTTTGGAGAAGGAATCCCGCATAAGACGGGAGCAACTTCGTGATTGCCTCGATGGATGCATGGGCACGATGTGCGCATCCGAAGGCGTCGTCTACATAGATATCTGCAAGCTTTGCAAGCTCTGCGGCAAACTGGGGGTCGTTCTTCTTCTCCCTGGGATCGAAGCGCAGGTTCTCCAGCATCATGACTTCGCCGTCCTTGAGCTGGTCTGCAACCTTCTCAGCGCGCTCACCGGTTACGACTGGCACAATCTTAACGTCCTGGCCAATCAACCTGCTGAGTACGCGAGCCGCGGGAACCATGGAGTACTCGGCTTCGAAACCCTTGCCCTTGGGCCTTCCCAAGTGGCTGGCCAGAATAATCCTCGCCCCGTTATCGATCAGATACTGGATGGTGGGGAGAGCTCCCCTGATGCGCTTGTCCTCGGTAACGGTTCCCTCTGAAATCGGAACATTGAAGTCAACGCGCATGATAACGCGCTTGCCCTTAACATCTACGTCGCGAATGCTCTTCATCTTGCCTACTTTCTGGAATATCTGCGCTTTCTGCGATGCCTGCAACGGGGAGGCTTGCGAAGATTTCTCAACTTGCGTTTGCCACGTTGACCGCGCTTGCAACGCTTACCTGCGATTATGCCGAGCTCAGGGCGAGCTTTTGAAGGTTGGCGAATCGAAAGCGCGAGACAATCTACTCAAAGAAACTTGTGCGCTGCACGACTCGTGTTTTGGGCATAACCCTAGGTTTGCTCAGAACGCGCTTATGCAAATACGCGGGCGCATCGTTTTTACCGACGCACCCGCGCTACCGCGATTGAACTGTCTAACTACTTTGCCGTCATAACGTACTTGGCAAGGTCCTTGACTCGCTCGGAGTATCCGGCCTCGTTGTCGTACCAGGACACGACCTTAACCAGATTGCCGGGCTCGTTGATAACCATGGTCAGCATGCTGTCGAAGATCGACGAGTAGAGGTTGCCCACGACATCACAGGACACAATCGGATCCGTGCAGTACTCGATATAGCCCTTCATGTAGGTTTCGGCTGCGTTCTTCATGGCAGCGTTGACCTCTTCCTTTGTGACTTCCTTCTCGAGCTCCACGGTAAGATCGACCATCGAGCCATCCGGGGTTGGAACTCTGGTTGCCATGCCATCGAGCTTGCCTGCGAGCTGCGGCAGAACCACTCCCACTGCCTTGGCAGCACCAGTGGTGGTTGGGATGATCGAAACAGCACCGGCACGTGCACGGCGCAGGTCCTTGTGAGACTTGTCCAGCATCTGCTGGTCGTTGGTGTAGCTGTGGATGGTGTTGATGTATCCGCGCTTGATGCCAAACTCTTTGTCGAGCACTTTGGCAATGGGGGCCAGGCAGTTGGTGGTGCAGGAAGCATTGGAAACCACGTTGTGCTTCTCGTAATCGTAGATTTCCTCGTTGACACCCATGACGATGGTTGCATCGACATCTTTGCCAGGAGCGGTGATGACGACCTTCTTCACACTGCCGCCAAGGTGCTGGCCCGCGGTCTCGCCGGTCTTGTTCTTGCCGGTGGACTCGATGACAACCTCGGCACCATGCTTGTCCCAGGGGATATCTGCAAGATTGGTGCGCTCGTTGTAAACGGGAACGAAATGTCCGTCTACCACGATTCCGCCGTCTGCAACCTCAACGGTGTCGTAAACACGTCCATGAACCGAATCATATTTGAGGAGATGCGCCGCAGTTGCAAGATCCCTGGTTCCGTTTACCGCCACGATTTCGAAATCGGGATCCTTCTCCATGGCTCTGAATACGAGTCTTCCGATTCTTCCAAAACCATTGATGCCAACTTTTATAGCCACGATGCTTTCCTTTCAGTTGTGATCGTGCAGAAATATATATGCAATCGCCGCAACTTGCACAGCGAACTATTGCCTGAGCTCCTGGGCTATCGCCTCAATACGCCTAATTCTATGATAAACGGCCGATTTGGATAGTGGCGGGTCGGCAAGCTCGCCCAATTCGCGTAGCGATACGTCCGGATGAGCCAGCCTGAGCCTTGCCAGATCCTGCAAAGCAGGCGGAAGACTCTCTATGCCGCGCTTGTCGATTATAAGCCGTATCGCCATAACCTGGTCCATCGAAGCATCGATGCTCTTTGCCTGGTTTGCCATTTCGGCGTTTAACCTACGGTTAACGTCGTTTCGCACGGATTTCGTAACCCTCACGTTCTCGAGAGCAAGCACTCCCCTATGGGCGCCGGTTAAAGCCAGAAAATCCGTTATGGAATCCGCGCCCTTAAGATATACCACGTAGGTGCCCCTCCTAAGCGATGCTTTGGCGGGAATCCCAAGATCATCCATAATTCCAACGAGGCCATGTGCGAGTTCTTCATGCTGGGTTGTCAGCTCAAAGTGAAAATCTCCACGTGGATCGGCTATGAACCCGCCACCTAGGAACGCCCCTCTAAGGTACGAAGCTGCGCAGCACTCCTTCTTCACGAGATTGGGGGGAATGCCAAACTCCAGCCCTTGGTCGGAAATTATCCCGAGGTTGCGAAGAGCCTTCTCCAACCCTATCTGCGCGGGAACAGTGATTAGATAGTTGTACGACTTGTGAAGGGTGCTTCGCCTAGTTGTGATTTCGGTCTTGAGCCCATAGACGTCGTGTATGAGGGACACGATCCTGCGCGCAACGGATGCGGTTTCCGTTGTGAGCTCTAGCCTGTAGTTTGCCGAGAGCTTCCCCTCTATTCTGATGAGCGCGGAGAGCTCGGCTATCTTGCAATCTTGGCAATCGGGCTCTACATGTGCCAGCTCGTCTCTTATCTCTCCGGCGAATGACAAAGCTCGAGCACCCCCTTGAATACCTCGCCCAAAGCCCTGGGGCTATGCCAGGTTGGATACACTGGGTCCGCCAACTGCTTCTCGTAGAGCACCGGAACCTCGGATTTGATCCTTGCTATCACGTTGTCGTCCACCGGCACCCGTCTAAGAACGCGGCGCTTGAACTTGGGATCGTCCATCTGGTTCGGGCTCTCTTCGTGGACCCTCGTGGCCTCGAACTCCCTTGTCTGCGTCTCGGAATCTATCTCGCCGAGCGCAATCATCTCGCTGGTTGTATTGGCATCATGAGTCTTTGGAACGTTATTGATGCAAACCGCGTGCAGAAGACCGTCCATTCCATGGTTTAGCAGCGCCTCAACATGCTCGGCGCAATCGAGCCCCCAGGTCTCGCCCTGCATATCGGCAACCGAGCAAAGGAACAGCGTCTTGGCCTTGCTCTGACGTATGGCATCGATCACGCCCGGAACCAGCAGGTTTGGAATTATCGAGGTAAAAAGCGAGCCTGGACCCAGCACTATAAGATCCGCCTTGCGAATTGCCTCTAGAGCCGGCTTATAGGGCTCTGGGTCGTCGGGGGTTAGCCACACGGACTCAAGCGCGGTATCGCTATGGACGATGGTGGATTGCCCGTGCAAAACACGTCCATCGCGCGTGCGGCCGTCCAGATTAACGGAGTCAAGCGTTGACGGATACACGTTGCCCAGGCAATGCAGGATGTTCTCGCAAACATCTATGGCGGTGGTAAACGAAGACACATCGGCAAGAGCCGTGAGCATCAGGTTTCCCAAAGTGTGGTTGTAGGCAAAATCGAACCTGTACTTGAAAGCCTCCACCATGGGAGAAGAGCTGTCGGCAGCCATGGCCGCTATGCATTTTCGGATGTCACCCGGAGGAGCAATGTTAACGTTTTCCCTGATGAGCCCCGTAGAACCGCCATTATCCGCCATGGCAACGACTGCTGATGTTCTAACCCCCATTGCAAGCAGGGTTTTGATCGATACCGGCGCACCAGTTCCCCCTCCAACCACCACCGCGCGGTAATTGGAGTAAGTAGAATCTAAATTTTTTCTGGAATCCTTTAGATTCCAGCCGGCATTGGAAAGTGGAAGGCCGGCAATTACCGGGTCGGCTCCCATCAGTTCACCTCTGCCAGTGCGATATCTCTATGCGTGATAGTTACGGAATAGCCCTTGGATTTAAGGTACCCGTAGGTTTCCTGCGCAATGGTAACGCTCCTGTGCTGACCGCCGGTGCAGCCCAAGCCTATCGAGAGATATCTCTTGCCCTCGTCTACATAGCCGGGCATCACAACATCCAGAAGGCCGTGCCATTTTTCGAGGAATTCCTTTGTTTGGGGCTGGGACAGCACGTAATCCCGCACCGCCTGGTCGGTGCCTGTAAGCGACCTGAGTTCGGGAATATAGAACGGGTTTGGGAGGAAGCGCACATCTATCAGGATATCCGCATCCATTGGCATGCCATGCTTGAATCCAAACGAGAAAACCGATACCTTGAGGCCGTCTATCTCTTCGTCCGACGAGAAAATCTTCCTGATTTTCTTGCGAAGGTCCTGGGGCTTCATCTGGCCGGTGTCTATGACGTAGTCTGCAATTTCCTTTGCCTCTTCGAGCAGGCTGCGCTCCTTCTCGATTCCAGCAACGATGGTCATGCCATCATCGCAAAGAGGATGGCGCCTGCGGGTTTCCTTGTAGCGGGTTAGCAAGGACTTGGTGTCGGAATCGAGGAAAAGGACCACGTAGGAAAGTCCGGCGTCCGAAACCCGCTTGAGTTCCTCCACGAGCTCGGGGAAAAACTCGCGCGACCTAAGGTCGCACACAACGGCGAGCTTGCGCTGCTCACCATCGGGACGCCCGGCAAGCGAAACCAGGTTGATCAAGAGAGATGGGGGCAGATTGTCTATGCAGAAGTAACCGAGGTCTTCGAACGTGTGCATTGCCTCGGTACGGCCAGCGCCCGACATTCCGGTGATGATCACCAAATCTGGCCCGGACGATACTGGCTGGGTGAATTTTGCCTCGATTTGATTGTCCATGATTTATCGCCGGGCGATTTTACGCCCCTAGTCCCATCTGCAGGGCGTGCATGCTGCAATCCGTCGACTGATTGACTGCCCATCGACGCTTCCGATGCATCCCCGGCTTGGCGCATTGTTATCAACAGACAGTTTAGCACCTATCTGTTATTTGGAATATCCGCAGGAAACCCGCCGAATTCAGCTAGTTCATGCCCTTTATGGCATCCGCGAACTCGTCGATAGACTTGAAGTCCTTGTAAACCGATGCAAACCTGATGTAAGCAAGATCGTCGATCTTCTTCAATCTCTCGAGAACCATGTCACCAAGGACCGATGACGTGACCTCCGTCTTGTTCGAAGACCTAAGTTGATTTTCAACGTCGGCAATAAGGTCTTGGAGAACGTTGATCGGAACGTTTCTCTTTGCCGTGGCAGTCATCAGGCCACGTAGAAGCTTGTTGCTGTCGAAAGGCTCCGAGCTCTTGTCTTTTTTTATCACGATGAGAGGTTTTTCGTTCAATCTCTCATAGGTGGTGAATCTATGCCCACAAGCCATGCACTCGCGGCGGCGCCTCACAGCCCTACCGTCTTCGACGAGCCTGGAATCTATCACTTTGGTTTCTTCGTTATTGCATGCTGGACAGTACATAGAAGCCACCTCACTTTATTATGGATGACCAATATATGTAAATTATCTTACTCGCATTGTACGCAATTTGTAGGGAAATTCCATCGTTTTGTAAGGGTTCATGGTAAATGTTGTATCCACCAGTTATTTTTATAGCTGGTATCAACAAATTTACAAACACTGGTTGTTGTCAATTCAACCAAAAGTTGCAAAATCCATGCCGACAACCGCCCGGCAACCGCCCGGCAACAGACCCGTGACCGCCCTATGACTGCGCTCTATCGACGTCCACTCCATATGGGGCTTATGGGGCTCTCCACCTTCTACGGGCTCTACCGGCTCTACCCTATGCGGCCTACCCTATGCGGCCCTTAAGCCATTCCATAAGCACTATGGCGTGGTTCACATGAGGATCTTTGGCGGCATACAGCAACGTGACCTTATCCGCACCGCAGGATTTTAGCGAATCTGCATATTCTTGGGATTCTTCACTGTTATCCAGCTCGAAAATATATCTGTTCTTGAATGCCTCGAAATTCTCGGCCTTATGCGCGAATTCTTTTCTGGCCTCAGTGGACGGAGCCAGCACCTTTGCCCATGCGTCCATCTTGAGGTTCTCCTTCTTGATGCCCCTGGGCCACAGCCTATCCACCAATATGCGATATCCATCGTCTGCAGATGGTTCTTCGTAAACCCTTTTTATCTGAAAGTCCATCTTTGTCATCTACCTATATTTCTCGTGGCAATAACATCGACCCCAGTGCCACATACGTTTGGAACAACTACCTGCCCAATTGTCACGGGCAGCTTAAGCTCAACGCTCCTCATCGCTTGGAGACACTTGGGTATCAAGGCCTTTGGTATAGCGCTTTCGGTTCTGCAAGATGCCGGCATCTCGGAACCCGACACATTAACCAGTCCCGTTACAACTCGCATTGGGTTCGTGGCCTCTGTTTGAGCGTAGGTTTCTCCCCTAAGGCACACGTTCCCCTCAACGTTCACCACGTTTCCGTTCTCCACGGTAGCAGTTAGATCGCAACCCAGCGGGCAATTCACACAGGTAAACCTACGCACGACCCTCTTGCCGCTCATGTTCGCATCATTCGCAACGTTATCAACCTGATTGTCAGCCATAACTACTCTCCACCAAACTCTATGGAAACTTCAACGTTGGAGCTTCCGGAAACATCCTTCGATGGGATTTTCACCTGAGCCATCTCGGCAGGAACCAAAACTCGCTTTGGCACGCTCTTAATCTCTCGCCCGTCTACCAAGACTTTGATTTTTGCGTCCTTGTATACGTCACGCACTCGGAAACGCAGGGTGATTCGCCCGCTGGCCTTGATGGAAATTCGCTGCGGCACCACATATTTAACCCCGTTTCCGGGAACAACCTTTGAGTACCCTGCACCTTCTTCGCGAGCATTGGCAGAGTCTTCCTCGTAGGCCGAATCTAGAACATATCTTGCCGCAGCACGTCCAGCGCCTTCGCCCTCTTCGGATACATAGTCCACCAAATCGTGTATGTGGAGAACGTTCCCGGCGGAGAAAACACCAGGTGTAGATGTCTGATACATCTCGTCTACCGAAGCGCCCGAAGAACCCCTGTCTAGCGGTATCCCAGCTTGCGACGTTAGCTCGTTCTCCGGGATTAGGCCCACCGACAGGAGGAGCGTATCGCACTCGACGATCTTCTCTGTTCCGGGAATTGCAAGCTTGGTTGCCTTGTCCACATCGGAGACCCCAACCGCCTCCAGCCTGTCCTTGCCATATATGGAGGTGATTGTATGGAGAAACTTAAGGGGTATTCCGTAGTCATCCAGACATTGAACAATGTTGCGCTTTAATCCGCCGGAGAAATGGGAGCGATTGTACACCGCCTTGACGTTGGCACCTTCGTACGCCAAGCGCCTGGCAACTATCAGCCCGATATCGCCAGACCCCAGCATTACCACGTTGTTCCCAGGTATGATTCCCTCAAGGTTGATCATGTGCTGAGCGGTTCCTGCAGTGTATATACCCGCAGGCCTTGTTCCTGCTATGCGCAACGGGCCTCGGGTGCGTTCCCTTGACCCCATTGCGAGAATTACGGCCTTGGCCTGCACCTCGACGAACCCCATAGTGGGACTCACCACGGTTAGCCTCTTGCTGGAGCTAAGGGAAAGCACCGTTGCCTCGAACTCTATCTCTATCCCACGTTCTGATACGGCAGCGGCCTCCCTGCTGGCGTATTCCGGACCTGTGAGCTCTTCGTTAAATCTGTGGAGGCCGAATCCGTTGTGAATGCACTGCTTGAGAATGCCGCCGGGGGCCGACTCCCTCTCGAATATCACTATGTTGCGAGCACCCTCGTCGTATGCTGCAGCTGCAGCCGCCAGGCCAGCGGCGCCACCACCGATAATCGCGATATCTACTTGTCTCTTCACTCGTCGTCACCCCCATCGATCACAACGTGCGGGAGCCTGTCCAGGCAACCACGGCGCCCAACCGCCACTTTGGAGCCGAGACCGCCCTTTCTGATTTCCGTCACATCTTGCCCGGTTTCCCTGGCGATTATCTGAGCCACAAGCGGCATGCAGAATCCGGATTGGCACCTGCCCATTCCGGCTCTTGTACGCCACTTAACGGAATCGATAGTCATGGCAGGTATTGGAGAATGTATTGCCTCTACTATCTCGCCTTCCGTAACGCATTCGCAGCGGCAGATAACCCTACCCCACCTGCTGTCCTGCTCAACTGCGCCCGCACGCTCTTCGTCGCTCATGGTGGCAAAGTGCTTCACAGGCTTCCTCACGGGATTGAAATTCTCGTTTTTCTCTGCACCCAGGCGCTCGGATATTATCCGAGCGTATTCTTTTGCCACGGCAGGCGCCGCCGTAAGTCCAGGCGAATCAAATCCTCCTATGTTGAAGAACCCCGGAGCATCGTCTGGCTCGTAAAGATGAAAGTCGCCATCTTCGAGGCAACTTGCCCTAAGGCCCGCGAAGTTGGTTATTACATCTCGAGATGGGATTTTCTCCCAGTTCTTGCCTGCGGCGTTTAGAACACTGGACAAGCCGTCAACTGTGGTTTGAGTTTGGTCTGCGCTCTCGCGAGGCTCTGCCGTTGGACCCAAAAGCATGTTCCCGCCGGTAGTTGGCGTAACGAGCACGCCTTTCCCGTTCTTTGTGGGAACCTGGAATATCGTTGAGTTGAAGGCTCCGCCCCAGGTTCTATCCAATAGCAGGTATTCTCCAGCTCGTGGAGTAATCTCGAATGCGTCTTTGCTTACAAAGCCGTTGATCTCTCCCGATGCCAAGCCAGCTGCATTGATGACAATCTTTGCATCGAGAGACTTTTCGACTGGCTCGTTGCCCTCCGAAAGAACCTCATAGCCAACCCTATACGCACCATCTGCACGTTCTATTGCGCAGACTCTAGAGTAGAACTCGAACTTTGCCCCGTTTTGGACAGCGTTCTCTGCAAACGCAAGGCAAGCTCCATATGGGTTTACTATGGCTCCCGTGGGCACCCACAAGGCAGCAACGGTGGATTTGCTAAGGTTGGGCTCTTTCTCTCTGATGGCGTCTTGCCCTAGGATTTCCAAGCCCTCGACACCGTTTTGCCTTCCCCGCTCGAGAAGACCTTCCAAAGCCTGGACTTCGTCTTGCGAAAATGCAACCACCATGGAGCCGCAACGATTGTATTCGAACCCAAGCTCTTCGGAGAGCTTCTCGTATATCTTGGAGCCCTCGACGTTGAACTTGGCCTTCAGCGTTCCCGGAATAGGGTCGTAGCCGCCATGGACTATTCCGCTGTTTGCCCTAGTAGAGCCGCAAGCCACGTCATAGCCAGCTTCTAATACAACCACTTCGAGATTGTATGCCGACAGCTCTCTTGCACAGGTGCATCCGGCAATACCTGCGCCGACAATACATACGTCGACCATCGAAACTCCCATCGCAATCGCAAAATATAGGTTTGCCCCATGATACTAAACCATGGAAGTTCCGATAAATAAGGACACACCACCGTAATCCCGCGGATTGCAGCGATGTGCCCATGACTTTCAGAGGGCCATAAACACGACGGAATGGAACTTAGAGCAGGACCGCCAATGCCGACAAAGCCGCTGTGACCGCCGCGACCGTAGACACGGATATGACCTTCTCCTTGTTGCTGAGCCTAGAGACGATACCAGTTGATGAACCGCTCCTGAGACTCTTTACCTCGGGGATAGACCTAAGCTGACCAGTTTTGTAGTTGCCCCAATTCTTCACGGAACCGACCAGACCATCTGCCTGTACTTCGCGCCTGGCCCTCGAGACCTGGGTCTCTATGTTGCTGGACTTATCGCTCGGAACGAAATTTGCCAAGGTAATCGTTGCAATCTTTGCGCTCATCGTTGTTGCTCCTATTCGCTACGGGAACCGCTTACGACGACGATCTTGAAGCATGCCCCGGACATTAATTCTTCGAATAAACACTAGAACATCTGTTCGTGTTTGCAGTATAAGTCGAATATTTGTTCGATTCAAGAGAAAAATCGAACATTTGTTTGATTGATTTCGCTACTGCTTGTATAATCGAATTAACTTAGACGAAAGGTAAGCGGAATGGCAAAGAACGACCTCACAGACCGTCAGAAGCAAATCCTCAAGATTATCTGCACCACGATAAGGGATAAAGGATTTCCCCCAAGCGTTAGGGAAATCGGAGATGTTATTGGCCTTAAGTCGTCTTCTTCGGTTCATGCCCACCTGAGAGCTTTGGAAAAGAAGGGCTACATCCGCAGGGACACCGCCTCGGCTAGGGCAATCATGCTCAACGAGGATATGATCGATGACGATATTCTGGGCATCCAAGATGAAGATGTGATCGAAGACGAAGAGGCCAGGGTTTACGAGGATATCGTTCCGCTTCCCTTGGTTGGTAGGGTTGCCGCAGGAACTCCAATTCTGGCCGAGCAGAACATCGAAGAAACAATAGGTCTTCCAAAGGAAATCGTTGGAGACAACAGCTCGTTTTTGCTCACTGTTTCTGGAGAATCCATGATCGAGGCCGGCATACTCGACGGCGACATCGTGGTCGTGAGAGAACAGCACACTGCTAATAACGGCGACATCGTGGTGGCGATGATAGACGATTCCGCCACCGTGAAGACCTTCTACAAGGAAGCGGATTGCATTAGGCTGCAACCTCAAAACCCAACCATGGATCCCATCTACGTGAAGGATGTAACCATCTTGGGGAAGGTCACGGCCCTTTTCAGAACAATTTAGCGGCTACTTTAAAGGAAGGTACCGAAAAATTAAACTGAGTCTCTGGCCCCGTTCAACGAGAGCGGGGCTATTTTTACGCTCTTCTATCCAGTTTTTTAGATATTCTTCCGGCAGCGCAAACGAGAACCATCGAGTCCCATGAGTCTTAGCATCAACCGGCGTCCACCCTCTCAGTGTTCCCATAAGCCCTTGGCTTGCTTCCACCCCCTTGGCTGCTCGCATACGATTTATGCATAAATCATGTCAAAATACCCATTTTTTACAGGTTTTTACATATAACGCTTTTAATGTCCAAACCTGTATTTTAGCTACGTAAAATTTACGTTACGGCTGTTAAATTGGCATTTTCTTATATATTGCATTTGTAATATTTTCAATTATCAAGCTCTGCTATCGTATGCAAAAGCAATACAGGTTATGCAAGCAAGATTGCAGGTGCCCAACGTCACCGCAGAGCGACCCTCGGCACCTGCAAAAACTTCCACAGAAAAGAGGGGTTTCATGCTTACAGCAAAGCAGAATTTTCTAGAGACCATTACCCCTGGCGGACACCCAGACAGGTTCGTCAATCAGTACGAGATGGTTGGTGTTTGCATCTATCCATATTCGATGGACCAGATGCCGCCGCAGAGAGGCGAGCTTCACAAAGTGAATCCATGGGGCATCACTTTCTCGTTCCGCGAGGATCAGCCGGGAGCTTTCCCGGAGGATACCCCCGATAAGCTTGTGATCAAGGATTTCGAGGAGTGGGACCAATACGTAAAGGCTCCGAATATCGACTATCCTGAAGCGGCGTGGGAGCCGTTCATCAAGTATGCCGAGGAGCAGATCAACCACGACGAGCAGTTCGTAACCCCATTCGTGGCGCCGGGCATCTTCGAGCAGATGCACAATCTCGGTGGTATGACCGACACCCTCGCAGCTTTCTACGAGTATCCGGACGAGTGCCACGAGCTTATCAAGTATCTCGTCGATTGGGAGCTCAAGCTTGCCGATGGAATTTGCAACCACCTGCCCGTCGAGATGATGCTGCACCACGACGACTGGGGAAGCCGCACCTCGACCTTCATGTCTCCTGACATGTGGGCGGAGTTTTTCCTCGAGCCATACAAGACCCTCTACGGATACTGGCACGAGCGTGGATGCCAATACATCATTCATCACTCGGATTCCTATGGAAAGACCTTGATTCCGTACATGATCGAAATCGGCATCAATGTTTGGCAGGGCGTCATGACTTCCAACGACATCGCCGACTGCATCGAGAAGTACGGCGACAAGATCGCATTCATGGGAGGTCTTGACGGTGCAGACATCGAGAAGGCCGATTGGACCAAACCGTGGGTTAAGGAGCAGGTGCAGAAGATCTGCAAGGAGTATGGCCACAAGTCGTTCATTCCCTGCATCACCCAGGGAATGCCGATGAGCACCTACGACGGCCTGTACGACTGCATTTCCGAGTGCATCGCGGGGTGCTCCGAGGAAATGAAGGACACCTTCAACGACTAGATGCCGCTTGGACTCCAAGCTGTAGAAAGTCGGATGGTTCTCACGTATCAGAAGCTGCGCGTAGCCGAAGCCACGCGCAGCAGAAACCATGCAATGGCGTGAGCTGGTGTCTATGGACTCAAACTGCTGCCTGCCAGCTGTCAGTCCGCCTGTCAAACAGCCGCCGTTGCATTAAAGTTTCGCACCGATAGCGTGCCTCCAAATAGGGGGCGCGCTATTTTTTATCCCAGAAAACTACGTGACGGCGCCTCGCTGAAGCTTTGGAATTTTTCGCAAGCTACTCGCCTAGTGACAATCTGCAACTACAGCTCGAATGATCTTGCTCTCCATGCAAAATCGTGCGCTCGAATGCAATCTGCACCCCTCTTATGAAACATTGAGACTCAACTCTTTTACTTGGAAAATAGTGAACGAGTTTAATATTCCTTTTGTGCGGGATTTAACTTTTATTGACCCCCGCTTTCGTCTAACATCTTGGTTGCAATGCTCTCGCACTGTTTCGTAACAAGCTGCCGCACGGCTTATTGCGGCAAGCGAAACTCAATAAGAGCGCCGAAAAGTTTTCCACAAAGGAAGGAGGGATAAAATGCCAGATTATAAGCTCACACCTAGGGAGAACTTTGATGAGTGCCTCAAGCCGGACGGACATCCGGAGCGCTTCGTCAATCAGTATGACTACATGGGCTTCGCATTCTATCCTTACACAATGGACATCGCACCCCCAGAGAAGGGCGGCCCCGACAAGGTTAATCCTTGGGGCGTCACCCAGTGCTACCGCGCAGATCAGCCAGGTGCTTTCCCCGTTCACGATGCCGAGCACACGGTAATCAAGGACTTCGAGGAGTGGCAGGAATATGTCCACGCCCCCAACATCAAGTACCCTGAGGCCGCATGGGAGCCTTGGATCAAATTCGCCGAGGAGAACATCGACCCCAAGCAGGTTTATCGTTGCGCATTCGTTGCTCCTGGAATCTTCGAGCAGCTGCACAACCTCGGTGACATGGTAGACGCTCTTGCCGCATTCTACGAGTGCCCTGACGAGCTCAAGGAGCTCATCAAGTATCTCGTCGATTTCGAGATCGAGCTTTGCGACAGCGTTTGCGAGCACCTGCACCCAGATATGATGCTGCATCACGATGACTGGGGAAGCCGCACCTCCACCTTCCTGTCCGTGGACATGTGGGAAGAGTTCCTGCACGATCCCGTGAAGGAAGTCTATAGCCGCTGGAAAGAGAACGGCACCAAGATCATCATCCACCACTCCGACTCGTTTGGTGCAACCTTGGTTCCCGATATGATTGACTGCGGAATCGACGTATGGCAGGGCGTAATGACCTCCAACGACATTCCGGCAATGATCGAGAAATACAAGGGTCAGATCACCTTCATGGGTGGACTCGATGGAGCAGATATCGAGAAGCCGGACTGGACCAAGCCGTGGGTCAAGGAGCAGGTGCAGAAGATCTGCAAGGATTGCGGACCTCACTCCTTCATCCCGTGCATCACCCAGGGTCTCCCGATGAGCACCTACGATGGCCTGTACGACTGCATTTCCGAGTGCATCTCGGAGTGCTCCGAGGAAATGCCCGAGTTCTTCAAGTAAGATTCTCGAATTCCGGTTTTCCACGTGAAATCCGGAAAACATCAGTTAATGATGAAGGAACCGTGTCTGATAACCAGGCACGGTTCCTTTTTTGCGTTGATTTCTGGCTGCGCGTCCAAAACCCAGGTTTCTAAATTACAAGCCCCGTAAGCTACGTGTCTAGTTGTCGGCAAACATAGGGGTCGAGAGGTATCTATCTCCTCCGTCCGGAAGCACTGCGACGATATTCTTTCCCTCGTTCTCTTCCTTCTTGGCAATTTGAATGGCGGCCCACACGGCAGCACCCGATGAAATTCCCACCAGAACGCCATCGCTTTTGGCAATCT
>CADBOM010000135.1 GCA_902796325.1 uncultured Coriobacteriaceae bacterium | reverse complement strand
CCAAACTCAAACCAGCACCTTTGGAACCAACAATTGTTGTATGAGATAATCATCAGGTTTGATTAAAAGGCTCGACGGAGATACTTAATGAAACTACAGGAAAGATTCAAGGGAAGCGGATACCTTCTGTTCAACCTGGTATCCAAGGACTTCAAGCTTAAGTACAGGCGCTCGGTATTGGGAGTCCTGTGGAGCGTGCTGAACCCGCTGCTAACCATGATCGTGCTTTCGGCGGTGTTCTCGCAGCTGTTCAGATTTGACATCGAGTACTACCCTCTCTACTTCATCTTGGGTCAGACCCTGTTCAACCTCATGTCAGAAGGAACGGGCGACGCCATGAGATCGATCATCGATTCGGCGCCGCTGATAAAGAAGATAAAGATCCAGAAGATAATATTCCCGGTCGAGAAAGTCCTGTTCGCGCTCGTGAACTACGCCTTCTCGCTTATCGCTGTCGTGATGGTGATGGTCTTCTACCAAGTTCCGCCATCGCCTGACATGCTGTTCCTACCGATCATCATCATCTACGTGGCGCTGTTCTCGCTTGGATTGAGCATGTTGCTCTCAGCACTTGCAACGTTCTTCCACGACGTCCTGCATCTTTGGTCGGTCCTGCTAACGCTGTGGACCTACTGCACGCCAATCTTCTACCCAGCCAGCGTGCTGCCAGACTGGATGTTCCAGATCATCCAGTTCAACCCCATGTATCACTACGTGGAGTACATCAGAGGGATCATGCTCTACGGTTCCGTTCCGGGCCTTATGGAAAACATGATCTGCTTGGGAATGGCTCTCATAACGTTTTTCGTGGGATTGCTGGTTTTCCGAAAACTCGAGAGCAAGTTTATCCTGTACATATAAAAGCTATCGAGATTCGATGGTGCAAGGCTCGCAACGGACTCTTATGCACCGCTTATTTGCTATGATTGGCAAAGCGAGCGTGCAGCGCTCGGCAACTGCGACGCATTCCCCATGCACCACGCGCGAATCGTCCAAAGCTAGATCATAAAATCGGAGTTGAAGCGAAGAATCGTTTTCGACTCTTATCAATTTACATCGACCTTGCCAAAGGTTTAGGAGCAAAAGATGAAGATTCCGTTCTTTAGACCAGACATCACGGAAGCAGAGGTAGACGCAGTTAGCGAAACCCTAAGATCCGGTTGGATTACAACCGGACCGAAAACCGTGCAGTTCGAGAAAGAGCTTGCCCAGTATTGCGGCACGGACACCTTCGTTTGCCTGAACTCCGCCACTGCGGCGATGGAATGCTGCCTGAGGCTTCTGGGCGTTGGGCCTGGCGACGAGGTTATCACCACCCCATACACATACACATCGTCTGCAAGCGTGATCGTTCACGTTGGCGCAACCCCCGTAATGGTCGATACAGCCGAGGGATCGCTGGAGATGAACTACGACCTTCTAGCCGATGCCATAACCGAGCGCACCAAGGTTGTCATCCCCGTCGATATCGCGGGAATAATGTGCGATTACGACAGGATCTTCTCGATTCTTGAGTCTTGCAAGGATAAGTTCCACCCCACAAACGACCTTCAGGCTTCGTTTGGAAGGGTGATAGTCATGGCAGATAGCGCCCATGCCATGGGTGCCACCTACCACGGAATTCCCGCCGGATCGGTTGCCGACTTCACGTCGTTCTCCTTCCATGCGGTGAAGAACCTCACCACGGCAGAGGGCGGCGGACTCACCTGGCGCAAGAACGACAACATCGACAACGACAAGCTCTATCACAGGGCCCAGCTGATGTCGTTGCACGGGCAAGATAAGTCGGCGCTTGCCAAGACCAAGCTCGGTTCCTGGGAGTACGACATCGTGGACACCGCATACAAGTGGAACATGACCGACATTCAGGCTGCTATCGGAATTACCCAGCTGCACAGATACCCGTCGATGCTGGCTCGCAGGAAGCAGATGCTCGAGACCTATAGGAGCAATCTCGACGACGATGACGTGAAGGTAACGCTGCACTACACGGACGAAGGTTCGTCCAGTGGTCATCTGGCCATCGTGAGGCTGCTCGACCTTGGCGAGAGCGCCCGTAACGAGTTCATCGTGAAGATGGCGGAGCGCGGCGTTGCATGCAACGTACACTACAAACCGTTACCAATGATGACTGCATATCAAAAGCTGGGGTTCTCCATCATGGACTATCCCCATGCCTACGAGTATTACAGCCATGAGGTAACCCTTCCTTTGTTCACGCTTCTCACGGACGAGGAGCTTGATTACATCATCGACTCCTTCAAGAAGTCGCACGAGGAATGTAAGTAGGCGCCGTGTACAGACGGTTCGTAAAGAGAATCCTAGATCTTGTGATTTCGATTATCGCAATGCCTTTCGTTGGGATAATCTGCCTGATCGTATGCCCTCTCATAAAGCGGGAGGACCACGGCCCGGCATTCTACAATGCCCCGCGCATGGGCAAAGGTGGCGTGGAATTCAAGATGTACAAGTTCCGCTCCATGTATGTGAATGCCCCCGACATCAAGATGCCGGATGGATCAACATATAATGGCCCAGACGATCCGCGCATGACCAAAATCGGTGCATTCCTGAGAAGAACCAGCCTGGATGAGGTCCCGCAGTTCTTCAACATCTTCCTAGGCGACATGAGCCTTATCGGACCGCGGCCAGACCTCAAGGAGGAGACGGAACTATACGAGGGAAACGAGGGCCGCAAACTCGAGGTTCTTCCTGGAATCACTGGATACGCGCAGGTTTATGGGCGCAATTCCATCCCTTGGAAAAGCCGTTTGAAGCTCGACGTTTACTATGTTGACCACATGTCCTTCGCGCTGGATGCGAAGATTTTCTTCAAAACCATAGCGAGCGTGGTCAAGGAAGAGGGAATCTACAACGAGCCTGTAGAAGATGGCGAAGATGGACCCAGCAACGGAGCCAGCGTCATTGACAAGCGTGATATGGAAGGCGTTGGAGGCGCACAAGATGGCCAATAGAGTTGCCGTTATTACCATGGGCGTGAAGCTTGGCCATGAGACCAAGGGATACACCAGATTTCTGTCGGTGTGCCAGGCACTTAGGGCAGCTGGATTCGACGTAGACCTCTACACGTCGTCATTCCAACATTGGTACAAGCAGCAGCGCGATAAGGTTGCGTTCCCATACGATATGTACGATTTTGGCGTGAAGTTCATCGACGAACCCGGATACAAGAAGAACATCGACCCGGCACGCATCAGAAGCCACTCCATTGCAGCCAAGAACCTCATGAAGATGCTGGAGGCAGGTCCGGAGTACGACCTCATATATTCGGAGATACCGCCTAACGACGTTGCGCTCTCTGCCGCTAGATTTGCGGAATCGAGGGACATCCCATTCGTCGCAGATATCAACGACCTATGGCCAGAGGCCATGCGGATGGTAATAGATATCCCGGTGATAAGCGACATCCTGTTCTCGAAGCTCGCAAAAGACGCACGCGAGGTTTACAGAAGGCTCTCCGCGGTCGTTGGAACATCTGATGAGTATGCGATGCGCCCATACACCGATTGCAACCAGAGCATCGAGCACATCACCGTCTACGTTGGCAACGACCTGAACGCATTCGACGAAGGAGCCCGTGCCCACTCCCCCGAAGTTAAGAAGCCGCAGGGAGAGTTCTGGGTTACCTATACTGGCACCCTTGGCAAGAGCTACGACATCAAGACCATGATCGACGCCTCCGAAGAGCTGGTGAACCGCGGATACCCCAACATCAAGATGATGATACTTGGAGACGGACCAGACGGCCCGGCGCTTCGCGATTATGCGGCATCGACGAAAGCGAACGTGGAATTTACCGGATACATGGACTATAGCGTGATGGCAGCTTACCTTGCGAAGTCCGACATCACGGTGAACTCGCTGGTGAGAAAGGCCCCGCAGTCGATAGTCACCAAGATTGGCGACTACCTTGCCGCAGGTTGCCCGATGATAAACACTGGCGAGAGCAGAGAGTTCTGCAACAAGGTCGAAAGCGACGGGTTTGGCGTTAACGTCATGGCGGAAGACCGCACGATTCTTGCAAACGCCATCCTCGATCTTTATCAGGATCCAGAGCGATGTGCGCAGATGGGCAAGAATGCGCGTCTCATTGCCGAGCAGCAATTCGACCGCAAGAATTCATACAAGAAGATTTGCGATTTGGTTGGTCGCTTGATAGCATCCAAAGATAAACCCAAGCCGTAATACCGAGTAGCGTTTGCGGGGAATACCCCACAGATTACGATAATCGCAACAATCATGTTCAATGCTGATAGCTGGTACGTGAGCCAAGCTGTCGTCTAATTCACAGCCACATAAAAAGCCGTTGATACCCATGCGGATATCAACGGCTTCTCTCCATTCAACCGAACTACCACAAGGCCGTTCCATCGTTTCCGACCATTATCTTCCGGCCATTACCAATCGCTTCTGTCTCCGCTCTCGGTCTTGGCGGCGATTACGTGAATGATGTTCCTCTGGCTGATCGACCCAACCAGCTTGCCATCCTCGACCACAGGCACTTTCCTAACCCTCTGCTCCACCATGAGGCGGCAAGCCTCGTCCAAGGGCATGCTGCTATCCACGCACACAACCTTCTTGGTGCAGATGTCCATGGCATTGAGCGCGATAAGAGAGCTCAACCTCTCCCTGAGGTTCTGATTGTCCAGCATCAGGTAGCCCTTGGACAGAGCCTCTGGGATATTGGAATCCTGGCGCCCGAGATATTTCACTATGTCGCCATCGGATATGAATCCCTTCACTTTCATATCGTCATCTACAAGCGGAAGGCCGCTGGTTTCCGAGCGCGACATCATAGCCAGAACATCCTTGATCGTGGCGGAGCTTGGAAGATATGCGGTCTTGGTATTCATGACGTCCTTGACCCTCACCAGGGGACGTCCCTTGACGGTATCCTCCACGTCCTCGTTCTTCTCGGGAGAATATACCTTGTTGGCCTCGCCTTTCCTGTTCCTCACAAAAACGATGATTATGAGCACGTCTATTGCGAGGATTACCGCCTGAACCCAGAAGGCGATAAGGTCGCCGAACATTATCTGGTCTACCGGTGCCGCATTTGGAACGAACAGCGGTGCAAGTGCTGTGAGAGATACCAGCACGGCGGTACCGAAAGATCCACCAACCTGGTTGATGGTGTTGGCGAGTGCATTGCCATGCTGGATCACCTTGTTCTCGAGGGAATTGATTCCCCAGGTGTTCGTGGGAGTCATTACCGTTTGCAATCCGATGGACATGATGGTGTTGGAGAACGTGATGAAAAGAATCGGCGTGGAGGTGGTGCAGAAAACCATCAGACCTGCTCCAACGAGCATCAGGCAACCTCCGGTGATGGCCAGCGGCCTTACTCCCACCCTGTCGAACATCCTACCGGCCAGCATGCTCATGAAAGCTCCCAGCACAGCTCCTGGCAGCAGGGCAACACCGGAAATCGTTGCGGAAAGGCCCAATACCTGCTGGATGTAGATTGGGATGATAACTCCACCGCCAACCAATGCAGCCTGGATGATGAAAATCACGATGACTGCCGTGCGGTACTTGCGAGACCTCAGCACCTCGACACGCAGAATCGGTGTGTCGAGCTTGAGCTGCCTACGGGCAAACATAGCCACCAGAACAGCACCCATAGCTATAAGAGCGATGGAGAGTACCGGGGTTCCACTCGAAGCGAAGGTGGACAGTCCGTACAGAACGCCGAGAAGTCCGAGGGACGAAAGCGCAACCGATGGAGCGTCGAACGAGCTTCTCTCGAAGCCCTCGTAGTTCTTGAGCATGAATGTTGCCAGCAGCACCACTGCAACGGCCAGGATGGTGACGATGAGGAACATCGCCCTCCAGCCAATGGAATCCACGAGAACGCCCGAAATCGCAGGGCCGAGAGCCGGAGCAAAACCTATGATGAGCCCCACCAGGCCCATTGCCGTCCCGCGCTTCTCACGTGGGAACACCAGCATGATGAGCGATCCGGACATCGGCATCACGAATCCAGTGCAGGTTGCCTGAAGCGCTCGACCAAGCAGCATCATCCAAAATGCCTGAGCCGTGGTAACCAGGATGCTTCCCACAACGAAGAGCGAGAATCCACCTATGAAGAGCTGACGGGTGGAGAACCTGCCCATAAGGTAAGCCGAAAGCGGAATGACTATTGCCTCAACCAGCGAATATCCTGATGTGAGCCATTGAACCGTGGTCGCATCGACATTCATGTCCCTCAT
>CADBOM010000134.1 GCA_902796325.1 uncultured Coriobacteriaceae bacterium | reverse complement strand
TGCAACCATCGTGCGCGATCTGGATATCGACATAGATTTCGACGATGTGGTTTTCCCGTCCTTCGATTCCAAGAAGGTCGTCGAGGCTTTCAAGGATCTGAACATCACATCGCACGTGGCCAAGATTCTCGCTCTGGAGGACGATGAATCTGCAGGTGCTGCATCGACTTCGGAAGATGCTGATGCAGACAATGTAAAACCGGTCGAGGGTGACGAAGCGCAAAAGCTGCTCGACCAGGCTGTGCAGTCCGGAAGTGCCGTCTCGGTTCTTTTGGAGGACATGGGTCAGGAGATGCTCTTCGGTGGCTCGCAAACGCTTGCGGTATGCGCCGGAGAAGATGTTGCGATCTTCCATGACGACGAGATCGACGATGTTTTGTGCAAGATCGTCCGCTCCAACACAATGGTCACCCTGGATTCCAAGGAGATGCTGCAGAGGCTCATCCCGCAGGATTCTTCGATACCTGCTAAGCTCGATATCTCCGAAGTTGATCCGTCTAGGATCTTCGACCTGCAAGTGGCGGGCTACCTGCTCGATTCCGATAAATCTGGATATGGGCTTGAGTATCTGGCCATGGAGTACCTTGGGGTTCAGCTTGCAGTAGCCAAGAAGCCCAAGAAGGGGGAGGATCCGCAACAGCTCAGTCCAGAGGACATGGCCATGCGCGCCCACGTGATCTACAGGTTGCACGATGCCATGAAGAAAAAGCTCGACGACGATGGGTCAACCCAGTGCTTCGAGCAGATAGAGATGCCCCTTGTGCCGGTTCTGGTGGCAATCGAGCGCGCTGGGTTGGAGCTTCATGTCGATAAGATCACGGAACTCTCTTCGCAGATTGGCCTGGAAATCGATGGCCTTGAGAAGAAGATCTACGAGGAAGTGGGGGAGGAGTTCAACATCGGCTCCCCCAAGCAGCTATCGCACGTGTTGTTCGAGGAACTGGGTCTTCCGGCCAGGAAGAAAACCCGCAGCGGATATTCCACCGATGCATCGGTCCTAACCAGCTTGGCGCAGATCCATCCGGTTCCGGGGCTGGTTTTGGAATACAGGGAACTCAGCAAGATGAAGAACACGTATATGGATACTTTGCCAAAGCTCGTTCAGGGTGACGGCAGGGTCCACACCACGTTCAACCAAACCGTGGCGGCAACGGGGCGTCTGTCATCTTCCGACCCAAACCTACAGAACATTCCCGTGAGGTCCGAGCTTGGGCGCCGAATTCGCGCAGCCTTCGGTCCATATCACGAGATGGTGGAGGGCGGCGGTGCGGTGTTCCTCTCGGCAGACTATTCGCAAATCGAGCTTAGGCTTCTGGCAGAGCTCTCGGGCGACGAAGGGCTGATAAGCGCATTCGCCCATGGCAGCGATTTCCATAGGTCAACTGCGGCCAGGATTTTCGACATCGATCCCGAAGATGTGACGTCAGACCTTCGCTCCAGGGCCAAGGCCGTGAACTTCGGCATCGTGTACGGGCAGCAGGCGTTCGGCCTTTCGCGTTCCCTGCACATCTCGCTCAAGGAAGCCCAGGAGATGATCGACAGGTACTTCGATGCATACCCGGATGTGAAGAAGTACCTCGACGGACTGGTGCAACATGCCAAGGAATACGGCTGGGTTGAGACCATGTTCCATCGCAAGCGCCATGTTCCGGAGATTATGTCGCGCAACAACAATCAGCGCATGGCGGGGGAGCGTGTTGCAATGAACCACCCCATGCAGGGAAGCGCTGCGGACATCATCAAGCTGGCGATGGTGAACATGTCGAGGAGACTTAAGGAAGAGAACTTCAAGGCGGTCATGCTGTTGCAGATACACGACGAACTCGACTTCAGCTGCCCCAAGGATGAGATAGAGAAGCTGTCTAGCGTGGTAGTGGACGAGATGTCCAACGTTGTGAGCTTGAAGGTGCCCTTGGAGGTTTCGGTTGCCTATGGGGACACTTGGGCAGACGCCAAGTAGCGACTGCACGGTGCTGCCCTGCGTGTCACTTGCACCTGCGAGCTAGTTTACATGCGAAAAAGGGGATGCAACTCGAAAGCTGCATCCCCTTGCTTTTACTTGGAAGTGTGTCCGATAAGCTCGCGCGTGTAGAGTCTGCTCATGTGGCTCTATCGCGGGCAGCACTCTCAAAGCCCCTATTCGTAGACCCTCTTGAAGGCGTTGAATGCCTTGCGCATTCCCTCGTGGAAATCGGTGTACTCGAACCCGAAGGTGTTGGCCAGCTTGGTTCCGTCGTAAACCTCGTCGTCCGTTAGCGGGAACGGGATGGCGATGCTGTTCTTCAAAACCTCTTCCACGGTTACGTCCTGGGTTTCGAACGGAGCGCCGTTCTGAGCCACAAGCTCGTCGAGGAACGCCTCGTTGGTGAGAACCTCTGGAGCGGAGACGTTGAATATCTCGTTGTAGGCCTTCTCGTTGCCGATCATGGCCTGCAGGGCTCTTGCCACGTCGCTCACGTAAACGAAGCTGAAGTGCGCGGTGCCATCCACGAGCTTGGGCACTGGCTTGTGGCGAACGATCTTCTCGATGTACCACGACTCCCTAGGAGCGTAGTTGAACGGGCCATAGATGAATGCCGGGCGTAGGATGGTGTAGGGGATCGAGTACTTCTCCGTGGTCTCGATCAGCTCCTTCTCAAGCTGCGACTTGCCGCAGATGT
>CADBOM010000133.1 GCA_902796325.1 uncultured Coriobacteriaceae bacterium | reverse complement strand
GCCTCGACGACCTTCTTGGAATCGAAGGACGGGAAAACCACATCGTCGAAATCTATGTCGATATCCAGATCGCGCACGATGGTTGCAACCTTCAGGCCAGCGAACAGCACATCGTGGTTGTCCTTCACGTTCTGAGCCATCTTACCCTTGAGCTCGTCCTCGTGGTCGACGATACCCTGAGCGCTGCCGTATTGGTTGAGAAGCTTTGCCGCGGTCTTTGCACCTATGCCTGGAACTCCTGGAATGTTGTCGCTCGGATCTCCACGAAGCGCTATGAAATCTGGCACGACATCGGGGTATATGCCGTATTTTTCCTTAACCTCGTCGGGCCCGAACACATCGATGTCGCTTAGACCCTTCTTGGTAGACACCACCTTGGTGGTTTCCGAGCACAGCTGGAAGATGTCCCTATCGCCGGAAACAATATATGTCTCTACCCCAGCTTCCTCGCCGAGCTTGGAGATAGTGCCCAAGACATCGTCGCCTTCCCATCCCTCGACCTTCACGATGGGGATATTCATGGCGCGGAGCAGATCTTCCATCATTGGGAACTGTTCGCGAAGGTCCGGATCCATCGGAGGACGTTGGGCCTTGTAGATCTCGATGGTTTTCAGGCGGAACTCCGGAATTCCTGCATCGAACGCGCATATGACACCATCCGGCGAGAGAGTCTCCACCATCTTGAGGAACATCGACACAAAGCCGAACACCGCGTTGGTGTGCCTTCCGTCGCTTGTCATCATGTAGGTTGGTACGGCATGGAACGCCCTGTGCATGAGGCTGTTCCCGTCGATTACCGCAATCCTTCGCATATTCGATTCATCCTTCTTCGTTAGATGTTTTAACGCCTGCAAACGAGCTCGAGCGCTTTTGCTCTTCTATTGGCGCATTGTTCACGCAGCTGTACTCGTCACGCGCCTTAGCCACCAGCGATGGCCATTTAGCCCAAGCCTCCAGTATTCACAAATGGCCGCCATCACGGAAGATCATGCAACTTCCGCGTGGCGGCCATTGAAATCGGTGCCTTCTGCGCGATTAGTAGCTCCAGAGATATCCTACACCACGCACGGTCTTTAGGTGCTGTGCAAGGTCTGGCCCGAGTTTGGCGCGAATTCTCCTCACATGCACGTCTACGGTTCTCGAACCACCGTAGTAATCAAAATCCCAAACCCTGTTGAGAAGCGCATCCCTCGAATAAGTCCTTCCGGGATGGGTAACCAGGAATGCCAGCAGCGCGTACTCCAAATATGTGAAGTCCACCGGCTCGTTGTTGATCTTCACCTGGTAGGTTGCAAGGTTAATGGTCAGCGGACCTTGCCTTATGAACTCGTTGGAATCAACTTCCTCGCCCGGCCACAGAAGGTGGCGGATCCTGGCCGAGTACTCCTCGTCCGTTGCATCGGAGCAAACGAAATCACTGGAGAACTGCACCGGCAGCCTGAGCGACGTGAGCTCGTCCTGGGTAACCACCAGGAGAAGCGAGAACTCGCCCTCCTCGGATAGCCCGTTCTCGAGGTTCGACAGCTGCTGCACCTCCTCGGGGTCGATGTCGGCGATTATCAGGTTGTAATCGTCGTCCATGTGCTCATCGGCAAGATCCTCGAGGGTTTCCTTGGAGTAATCGGCCTCCACTTCCATGCCCTCGAACACCTTGCGGAGCCTCTTCGTAAGCGCAACGTCTCTGGTGAACACTAGAATTTTCTTTGCGTGCATGTTTTGTTATCTCCCAATCAATAGGATCCGGATATTGGGTCCAACCTCAAGGCCAAGCCTGGCGTTTTTCGGGCGAAACCAAACTCGGCCAAAAGCCACATTGGTTTGGCTACAGCACCGGAAGCAGCTTGCTTAGCTCCCAGCCGGTAACTATCTTGCTGTACTCATCGCACTCCTTGTGCTTGTTCTCCACGAGATACGAGAAGATGTGGTCTCCCAGAACCTCGTGCATGAACTCCGAGTTCTCGAAGTTGGCGAGAGCCTCGTCCAGAGTTCTCGGCAGCTCCCCGATTCCCGCCTCGTCAAGCTCGTTTCGAGACATGTTGGAGATGTCCATCCCGTCGCAGGGGTCCATCAGCGGAAGCTTTTCCTCGATGCCCCTCAGACCAGCAGCGATCATCACTGCGAATGCGAGATACGGATTTACCGCGGGGTCTGGGTTCCTGGACTCTATGCGGGTGGTTATTTCGTCGTTCTTGCGGTATGCGGGAATTCTCACCAATGCCGACCTGTTCGACTTGCCCCAGCAGATGAACCTCGTGGTTTCCCTTCGGGACATGAGCCTCTTATAGGAGTTCACGTACTGGTTCGTTACCAACAGGTACTCGGGAACATATTTGAGAAGGCCAGCAACATAGTGCTTGGCGATATCCGACATGAACATTCCATTGGGATCGTCCTCGTCGTAGAACACGTTCTCGCCGCTCTTGTTGAAAAGCGACTGATGAATGTGCATGCCGCTACCGGTGAATGCGGGAGCGCAGCTGGGCATTGGCATAAACGATGCATACACGCCGTGATTTTGCGCTATTTCCTTAACCACCAGCCTGTAGGTCATCACGGAATCGCCCATGGAGAGCGCATCGGAATACCTGAGGTCGATTTCCTGCTGCGAGGGCGAGAACTCATGGTGCGAGTACTCCACTGGAATCGACATCTTCTCGAGGGTGAGGATGGTGTCCCTCCTAAGATCCCTGGCCTGATCGGCGGAGGTGAGGTCGAAGTATCCGGCGTTATCGATTGGCTCGGTTCCCTTGTCATCCTTGAAGTAGTAGTACTCCAGCTCGGGTCCGAGGTTTATGTAATAGCCCTTCTTGTTTGCGTCCTCCACAACGCTTTTGAGCACCTGTCTGGTGTCACCCGCGAAAGACTCTCCGTCTGGAGTTCTGATGTCGCAGAACATCCTCGCAACCCCGTTGTCGGTTGGACGCCAAGGAAGAACCTGGAAGGTGCTGGCTATCGGGAAAGCCAGCAGGTCGGATTCCTGCACGCTTGAGAACCCGGCAATGGAAGACCCATCGAATCCCATTCCGTTTTCCAATGCGTTCTCGATTTCGTTATTGGTTACCGAAAGGGACTTCAGCTGACCCAGGGCATCGGCGAACCAGAGCCTGATGAAGTGGATGTCGCGCTCTTCGATCTGCTTGAGCACATAACCCTTGTCATTTAGCATTGCAGCGCCTTCCTTCCCGCGTTTGCGCCTATAAACTGGCAATCTGCCAAAGGCATATTGCCATAAAACTCGCAATAAAACATGCGTTTCGCGAACGACACCTGTAAAGATATGCCGCTCAAATGTGTCATATAACAGATATATATCATCTGCTCAGCGAGCCAATATAAATCTGTATTGGACGAGCCTGCTCACAGGATAAATGGTAGACTTCTGTTTGTTTGAAGCTGTTTAAAGAGTATCGAGCAGTGATGTCTGATTTCTCAAACTTTCAGCGGTCGGTGCTGGGCGTTCGGCAGGCATTTACTAACCGTAAAACCTTCTGAAAACAGTTGGAAACAAAAGCCTCGTAAGGTTGCGAAATGTAAGTTAAGCCATGACAGATACTAAACATCCGAGGTGCAAACGGCCCTGTAGCTTGCACAGTCGCAATTCTGTCGGTCAACAACAGAAAGGGTTGAAGAATATGGCCAAAACTGCTGAAAACTACGGCACGAAGGTTTTCAACGACCATGTGATGCAGGAACGCCTCCCAAGCGCTACCTACAAAGCACTGAAAAAGGCGATTAACAACGGCGAGAAAATCGACCTCGAAACCGCCAATGTCGTAGCTCATGCCATGAAGGAATGGGCAATCGAGCAAGGCGCAACGCATTTTACCCACTGGTTCCAGCCGCTCTCCGGAGTAACCTCCGAGAAGCACGACAGCTTCATCAGCCCCACCTCCGACGGTAAGGCGATCATGAGCTTCAAGGGCAAGGAACTCATCCAGGGCGAGCCAGATGCATCGAGCTTCCCGTCTGGCGGACTCCGTGCCACCTTCGAGGCCAGAGGCTACACCGCTTGGGATCCGACGAGCTATGCGTTCATCAAGGACGATGTCCTTTGCATCCCAACCGCATTCATCAGTTACACTGGCGAGGCTCTGGACAAGAAGACCCCGCTCCTGAGATCCATGGAAGCAGTTAGCAAGCAGGCCGAGCGCGTGGTCGAGCTTCTTGGCGAGCCCATTGGCAAGATCAAGACCTTCGTCGGACCCGAGCAGGAGTACTTCCTGATCCTCCGCGAGGATTACTCCAAGAGGCCAGACCTCTACCTCACCGGACGCACCCTCTTCGGATGCCCGCCTGCAAAGGGCCAGGAGCTCGAGGAGCACTACTTTGGCGCCATTAGGCCAAGGGTTTCCCGCTACATGAAGGAACTTGACGAGACCCTGTGGGAGATGGGCGTTCCCGCAAAGACCAAGCACAACGAGGTTGCTCCTTCGCAGCATGAGCTGGCTCCAATCTACGAGCAGTCCAACGTGGCAATCGATGCCAACCTCGTGACTATGGAGGAGATGAAGGTCATCGCAACCCGTTACGACCTTATCTGCCTGCAGCACGAGAAGCCCTTCACCGGCATCAACGGTTCTGGTAAGCACAACAACTGGTCCATCGGATCCGATTCCGTGAACCTCCTCAATCCAACTGCTCACCCGCGTGAGAACCTCAGGTTCATGGTGTTCCTCACCTGCGTAATCCAGGCTGTCTACAAGTACCAGGATCTGCTGCGCGCTAGCGTTGCTACCGCCGGTAACGACCTGCGCCTTGGCGCAAACGAGGCACCGCCAGCAATCGTGTCCATCTTCCTAGGCGACGACCTCACCAACCTCGTGAAGTCAATCATCGAGGGCATCGAGTACAAGGAGACCCCAGAGGGCTACATGGACCTTGGCGTCGACGTGATCCCAAGGCTCAAGAAGGACTCCACCGACAGGAACCGCACCTCCCCGTTCGCCTTCACCGGCAACAAGTTCGAGTTCCGTATGCCTGGCTCTGGAATGAACCTGTCCGACCCCAACTTCGTGCTCAACACTGCAGTTGCCAAGTGCCTCAAGGACTTCGCAGATGCAGTTGAGGGTTCCGACAACATCAACAAGGCTGCATTCGACTACATCACCAAGGCTCTCACCGAGTCCCAGAGCATCCTGTTCGACGGCGATGGCTATGCAGACGCCTGGAAGGAAGAGGCTGCAAAGAGGGGCCTTCTCAACCTGCCCAGCACCCCAGATGCTCTGCCGGCATTCGTTGCCGACAAGAACGTCAGCTTGTTCGAGGAAATGGGAGTTCTCTCCAAGGTCGAGTGCGAGAGCCGCTACAACGCAAAGCTCGAGCAGTACTCCAAGCTCATCAATATCGAGGCACTCACGATGCTCAGCATGGCAGACACCATGTATCTGCCGGCAGTGAGCAAGTTCTCCGGCGAGGTTGCCGCATCGCTCAGCGCCAAGAAGGCAGTGGGTGTTACCTCCAAGGCCGAGATGGGTCTGCTCGATAGGCTCAACGCAGGACTGGACGCAATCTCCGATGGCATCGAGAAGCTCGCAGCCGAGGAGGACAAGGCCAGCACCACCGAGGACGATATGGCAAAGGCCCGCGCTTATCACGACGGCGTGATTCCTGCCATGGACGAGCTGAGGGCTGCAGT
>CADBOM010000132.1 GCA_902796325.1 uncultured Coriobacteriaceae bacterium | reverse complement strand
TACAGAACCAATCTCCCGGGCTTTACCAGCCTCCACGCCTTCGGCCTCGACCCGCTCGTGGTGAGCTCGGTTGCAAGGCCATCGCGATCCCCCACCGCGCGCTTGATGGTCTTGCCGCAAAGTGCGGCAAGCTGCGTCTGACTATCCGGGGCATTGTCATATGGGCTTCGCTCAATCCAGGTGGACTCGTCGTTTTCCAGAACCACCGAATATGAATCGTTAACGCTTATCCCCTTGCAGGCATGCATCATCGCCCAATTGCGCGCTCCGGCTATTCCAAGAGACCCAAGGATCTCTCCCCTGTTCGAGCGGTTACGGGACATAACCCTGGCCTTTATGAAGCGAGACACCTCGTCGTATGTGTAGTTTCCTTCGGCGAAGTTAACCGGCAGAAGGTTGGCATGCCGGTCCGACAAGGCAAGCCCGCTAACGAGAAAGTCCCCGGTATAGCTCTTTTCGATCCTGAAGGACGCTATTGGAGTATCGAACATCTTCAGAACATAGACGCCGCTAGCCCTTGGGTCACATGCCTCCACGGCCCTCATTCCCAAAAGCTCAATGCACCTGGTTTCGCCATCGTCCAAAACGAACTCGTCGCCCATGAGGAAATTCGCAAGAAATTTGTCTAGGAACATGTAGTTCTCGGCAATTCCAAGTTTGGCATTGGCGTAGTTCGCCCTAACCAGGGCTTTCCTAAAGTATGTGGAGTGCTCCGCAAACGCCTCTGGAGATACTATTGCGTCCCAGGACTTCAGCATCATGAGCAAGAACACCGCGAGCGTGCAGGTGTTGGCCTTCTCGAATGGGTGAATTTGCCAGATGTTCGAAACCAGCATGGCGAGCTTGAGCCCATCCTCATCGCTGGGATCCTCTTCCTCGGCGTACCTTACATAGTCGAAATCCGCAAAGTCAGATTCCAGCATGTACGGGATTGTCTGCCACGACGAAAACGACACGCTGTTCCCACCGAGTATGGACTCGTTGATGCGAATATCGCTCATCCTGAACTCTCCCGGAGCAGAATCGAGCAGCCCATCGAGAAGTTGAGCGTTAATTTTGCACAGGAAGCTGGGAGAATATTCGAATTTGTCACGAGCTACCATATCGACGATTCTGGCGCACATAACATCGGCCTGGGCGGTCTTGTCGTTCTTGCCAATTTCCAAACGGCGTCTGGCCTGCTCCGGACCCATTCCCGATGCAGATAGCGAGCCATCGTCGTCCTCCATCCAATGATGGAGTTCTATCAGCCCAACCGCCTCTTTCGTAGAGCACGTGCCATCGATGTTGGCTTGCGCGATTTCCATGAGTTTTGGAGATACTTCGGAGCCTCTGCCCGACAGCTCCTGCAAACCAGCGGCAATAGCCCATATTCCAGCCCTGGTTTGAGGAGAATCCTCCCAAAGATCGATGGATTTCTCATAATCGAAAGGCATTGCTCTCCAAATCGACAACTCCTCGAAACCCCATGCATGCCTTGAGAACATATTCTCGCCTTGACTGGCACGCGCCCCAAAGCGGCACACGAGCCTGCAGCGAAACATGCATCAAAAGCGGCACGCGCATGCTTTTATTCGAGGAGAGCCATACACGCCACAGTCCAGCTGGCCCAGCGCCATGCAGCTGATTTTCTACCATAACAGCCGCCACAGTGAAGCCCAGTTGTTTCATTACGGCTCAGTTACCCTACAAAAGATGATAGCAAACCCGTTGAAAATAGACCCTGGCAAGTGTTATTTGGCAACTCTCTTTCCAGCAGCCTTCAGCTCGCCAAGCAGGATATCCCCAACGGTGGCAAGATCTTCGGCAGTGAATGCCAACGGAATGTTGTCGGAGAACATGATCTGAGCAGATGGTGGGAATTCGTCGTCTGCTTCCCAAACCGTGAGACGCACGAACTCGCCATCCACGAATTCGAATTCGTAAGAAGCGTCTCCTTCGCTCAAAGGCTTTCCGCCAAGCTCCTCGCATGCATTTGCGAAGCTCCCAGCATCCTTGAACATGAACGCGAGCCTCTTGATGCAGCGCCCGGTAAATGCCTGGATGTACGTCTGCCCCCAGGGAACCTGCGTGTATGGGATGAACTTGCCTGTTCCGGGAACCAGCTGTCCTTCCAGCAACAACCTGCCCATCAAGATCCTAAGGTTATCCTTGGTGGCCTCTCCGGTGTCAGCATAGGACGTTTGCATCTCTGGCCACTTAACCAAAACGGGGCGCCCTATCACTCGGACGGTGAACTGCTGAGATTCCCCATCATATGGAACTCCACAGCGCTTCGAGAGCTCCAGCGGATCCGCCTTGGCAAATTCTGCAGAATAATGCTCTATCGGCATCCTGGTCTTGTTGTTCTGAGGCGTTGCTATCTGAGGTTTTTCTTCGGTCATATTGCACATTCCTAAATATCTCGATGCAGTATCTCCATGCAGTCACCGACCATGGCTAGAGATGCCACGGTTAGAGCTGTTCGTGCTCCAATTTACCGCACTTTGGATTATTCTCCACGCGCCGTTCGCTCCCCGGCCCATCTACGCTCAGGGCAGTTCGCGTTCCAGACAATTGCCCCAATCCATTCGTGATTCGGGCCATTGCCGCAAGCCAGTTGCGCCCTGGATCTTTCCTGCTCTGGTTCCGATGCGAATCAGGCTCGAATCATTCGAACAAGCTAGCATCCGTATGCGGTATGAAGCAGGAAGCCACGAATTCATCCATGTATCCGGGATGGGTGGACAGCTCGATGTAGGTCATGGCTCTACCCAAATCGAAGATATCGCTCGCAGCGTCATCCGAAAGCAGCATGGCGCATGCGCCCGTGAGGCTCGAATTGCCAATGTAGCTGTACCTGTCTTCTGGAATCTTGGGGAGCATTCCAATCGTGATGGCGTTGGAGATGTTTATTCCGCTGCCAATTCCTCCAGCTATCATCACCCTGTCGATCATATCCACGGTCATGCCAAGCGAATCCAGCATCGAGCGAATGGCGGAGAAGATAGCTCCCTTTGCACGGATGAAATTGTCGAGGTCGGTCTCGTTTATCGTGATGTCGGAGCCAGTAGCGCTCTCCGACGCAAAGGCCAGAACATATTCACCGGTACCGTACTCGCTATAGCGAATCCTCTCGCCTTCGCGCGCGAATTTCCCCTTTGCGCTGATGATTCCGCATTTGAAGAGCTCGGCCACGGTGTCGATCAAACCCGATCCGCAAAGACCCACGGGATTGCCGTTCCCTATTATGTCGAAGGTTGGTTCCATGGTTTCGGGGTCAATCTTGCATGCCTGTATAGCGCCGTCTGTTGCCCTCATGCCGCAAGAGATATCGCCACCCTCGAATGCGGGTCCGGCCGAGCAAGCGCAGCAGAGCATGAAGTCGGAATTTCCAAACACGAGCTCGCCGTTGGTTCCGAGGTCGACGAAAAGCGTCATCTCGTCGGAATCCCAGAGAAGCGACGCCAGCACGCCGGCAGCGATGTCTCCGCCCACATAGCTTCCCACGTTCGGGGCAAAGAGAACCGGGGCTTCCGGAGACATGGGCAACCCAACATCTTGTGCCGTCTTGTCATGCATCTCGAGGAAAGCCGGCACGAATGGCTCCAGCCTGATGCTCTCCGCATCTTCACCCAGGAACAGATGCTCCATGGTGGTGTTACCGGCAATCACGCAACGCGTTATCTGGGAATTCTCAATGCCAGCCTGTTTGCATAGCTCGTCAATGATCGGCACCAGGGTTTCCTCGCGAACAGCACTGCGCAGCTTATCAACGCCACCGGGCTTTCCCTGGTTGATGATCCTGTTGATAACATCGGCGCCATAGCGAATCTGACCATTGCCCGAGCTTGCCTTGCCAACCACCTTGCCGTTCGAGAGGTCGATCATGGCGGCGGTTACAGTCGTCGTTCCAATATCAACCGCAACGCCCATCCCGGTTTCCTTGCAACCGCGGTTAATACCGGTTTCGAAGATCGCCGAGATTCCCCTCTCATAGCGCTCGAGCTCTTCTGGGGTAGACAGGTCGGCAGTTTGAATGCCCTTCTTGAAACTTCCAGCAGTGGCCGGAACCCAGAACGTTGCATCTCCGCAGACCTCGCTCTGACACACCAAGCGCCATCCATCGTCATACTCGTCATCTGGCAGGTGGATATTCCTCGTGCTCTCAACTGTGCCGGACATTAGCTTCGCGCGGCATTTGCCACACGTTCCAGCACCGCCGCACGGAGCATCGATGTCGACGCCCGCTGTTTGGGCAAGCTCCAGGACGTTGTCCCCAAGATTGGCATCTATCTTCTTCTCAGTGCCATCTTCGTTTCTGAAAATGATCCTGTACATTGAAACTCCCCGCAAGCCGCTAGTTCATACATATTGTGGGTGATTGTTTCCATTATATGTTTCCTTTACGCCGATTAGCCAATTAGTATCACCACCGAGCGGCGTAACACGCAAACACCGCACATGCACGATGCTTGCATCACTCAAACCTTATCAAGCCTCTCTCAGGCCATGATTTTTCAATGAACTGGAGCAAGCAATATGAAACGAAAGCTATGTGCAGGGGGCTTGAGACGAAGATTTTTGGAACGAGCATTGGAACGCTAGCTATGTGCAGAGAGACTTGGAACGCAAAACGGGCGGACATGCCTTGCAGCACATCCGCCCGCTTCGAATCAGAGCAGCTGGCTAGAAGTTCCCAGCCATGTTGTGAATGTCAATCGTAAGCGTCGACCAATCGGCTTACATGATCGGGTCCATAGCCAGAGCCGGGTGTCCAACCTTCTCCAGGAACTCCATGACTCCCTCGGAATCGGTTGCGATGGTCTCGTCGCAAATCATATCCGTGAAGTTGTCGATGCCATATGCTTCCTTGGCGGTCTTGTTCAGACGAGGAGCGATGTCATCCTTGAGCTCCTTGGGCATCCAGACGATACGCTCGTTTCCGCCTTCGGCCGAGATGAACTTCTTGGAAGCGATGAAGCTGCGTCCGTGTCCCATGAAGCCTGGGGTCTGGACTCCACCACCGGTCATGGAGGCGAGCTCGCCGAATGTCATTCCGGTTGGGGTCATTCCAGCGTACTCGCGGTTGACGACAACCACGCCGTTGGCCTCTGGCATGATTCCGCAGATGCGCTCGAAGCAGCCGCAGGAAGTCATCGGGTCCTCGAGCAGCGAGTACAGGGTCACGCTCTCAACGGCACCGTGGGTTGCTTCCTTCACCATCTCGTTGACGGCGGTGTAAGCGCCCAGCCTCTCGTCGATGAGGCCCTCCTTGGGGATAGGCTGCGAAGGACCAGCATCGTTGAGCTCCTTGGTTGCCTTGGCGTCGAGCCAGGAAACTGCTCCGCACAGGCCCAGACGCTCTGGGGTGATAACGCAGCAGTGAGCAGGCGCGAACGACTGGCACAGCACGCAGGTGTAGAAGGTGTCGACGCTATCGTCGGTGAGGGAGGTCAGCCTGTCGTCACGGGCGCGATAGCGCGGCATTGCAACCTCGTCGAGGAACTTCTGGACCTCATCCTTGTCGGTGATGAAGTTAACCTCAACCTTGTCCACGACCTCGCCATATCCATCCTTGATCATGGAAATCAGCACGTCGCCAAGATCCTTGAGGCGAAGTCCTGCCTCCCAGGTGCTCTTGCTAATGCGGATGCGGAACAGGTTGCGCTGTCCGGTGTGCATCATGCCCTCGACGTAGTTGAACCAAGCGTGAATCTGACGCTCGATAACAGCCTCGAAGTCGGCCTGCATCTTCGTGCCGTACACCTTGACGTTGGTGGCAAGCGGCATGCGAATGAGCTCGGTGGCGTTCTCGGGAACGTCCGGTCCGGTGATGCTGACCTTTCCGTCCTCCACGTCGTCGGAGTTCTCATACATGGTGAGGAGCTCAGCAGTGGGGTTGTGGTCGGAATCGAACTCCACGTAGGTGTCGTTCTTACGGATGATCTCGCCCTCGAATGCGGCGCCGAACGAAACCGGAAGCTCCACTGCCTTGGCCTTTGCCTTGATGTTGCGCAGCTCATAGGACTTTGCAGCGGTCTCTGCGTGATCGGTAATCGAAACCAGAGCGCCTGGCACCTGCATGTCGCCAAGCTCGATGTCGGCGATAACCGGGAAGCCGAGTGCGATTGCGCCGGCACCAGCGGAAACCTCCACAGGTCCGATTGCACCGAAGGTGTTAACGAATGCCGGGACGCGCTCCTTGGTGTACTCGAGAAGTCCAGCAAGATTGCCCGGCTCCAGAGCGCCGAAGATGAGAGCTGCACGAACGGCAACGGTGACGACATGGATGACTGCGGTTACATCGTGGCCCAGCGGAACGATACGGTAGTCAAG
>CADBOM010000131.1 GCA_902796325.1 uncultured Coriobacteriaceae bacterium | reverse complement strand
GTCGTAAACTTCCTTCTTCTTGTCGGCAACATCGAGGAATGCGCTGTAGATCTTGTCCAGTGCCGCGCCCTCGTAGTCGTAGCCAAGTTCCTTCAAGCGCTCATGCAGAGCAGCGCGTCCAGAACGAGCGGACAGGATGATGGAGCTTCCACCCGCTCCAACATCTGCAGGATCGATAATCTCGTAGGTTGAACGAGCCTTGATAACTCCATCCTGGTGAATTCCAGAAGAGTGGGCGAATGCATTGGCTCCAACGATTGCCTTGTTGGGCTGAACGGGAATTCCGGTGATGGACGAAACCAACCTGCTTGCATGGGTGAACTCGGTGGTAACGATGTCGGTGTAGGCATCGAGGGCATCTCCGTGCATCCTCATTGCCATGACCACTTCTTCCATAGCGGTGTTACCGGCGCGCTCGCCAAGGCCGTTGATGGTGCATTCGATCTGGGTTGCACCGTTCTTCACGCCTTCGAGTGCGAGGGCGGTGGCCATACCGAGGTCGTTGTGGCAGTGAACTGCAACCTTGGCGTTCTCGATGCCATCGACGTGATCCATGAGGTACTTGATGCGCTGACCAAACTCCTCCGGCAGCGAGAATCCGGTGGTATCCGGAATGTTAACAACCGTGGCTCCAGCCTTGATAACTGCCTCTATGATCCTTGCCAAGAACTCGTAATCGGACCTTCCAGCATCCTCTGCATAGAACTCGACGTCGTCTACGAACTTGCGTGCATGCTTTACAGCTGCAACTCCGCGCTCGATGGCCTCTTCCTCGGTAATCCTGAGCTTGTCGTGCAGATGGCTGGGAGAAACCCCGATTCCGGTGTGAATGCGAGGGCGCTTGCAGAACTTCAGAGCTTCAGCCGCGCAATCGATGTCCTTCTCAACTGCACGCGAAAGAGCGCACACGACAGCTTTGTCGCCTACGACCTCTGCAATTGACCTTACGGATTGAAAATCGCCAGGGCTGGAAATTGGGAAACCCGCCTCGATAACGTCAACATTAAGTCGTAGCAGCTGATTGGTGATCCTGAGTTTTTCGCCAGCATTCATTGATGCGCCGGGAGACTGCTCTCCGTCGCGCATGGTGGTATCGAAGATATCTATCTTGCGAGCCATGTGACTTTCCTCCTCTATTAGATCTAACTGCCATGAACAAACAGCCGCACAGCCCTCATTGGAGCCGTGCGGCCGTTAAATCCATTTCATGCCGCATCCCTATATATTAGTGCAAGGGATGTGGTTGCCCTGTGCGATTTTCGCCGGTAGGGCCGCACGTCTTAAGCATAGCACGGGCAGCGCAAACATTACCGGCACATTGCCAACTCATGGCTTGCGCTTTTCCAACGCGCAACCTTATTGCGACAAGCGAGAATCCAACGCTCAACCAGCGTTCAACCAACCGCCAGCGATGCCGGAGCCGGCATGTTACCGGCTTCGGCCTGAACATCAACTTACAGCTGCATTTGTTTGCAGCGGCGTTTGCCTACAGCTGCATGAACCAGATGCCACGCAGGTCAAACTCATCAAGAGCGGCCTTCAGCGAATCGCGAACGCTCTCGGTGCAGGGCTCGTCCAGGTTGAACACCACCAGTGCCAGACCGTCCTCGTCTCCGCCGTTGCTAACCTGCATCGTGGAGATGTTGATGTTGGCATCGCCAAGCACCGGGCAAATTCTGCCAAGGCGTCCGGGGCCATCCACATACTGCATGGCAAGCACGTTGTTGCTCGGCTTGGTGTCGAACTTGTATCCAAAGAGGTCGACAATCCTGGTCTCCCCTGCTTCGGGTGCGGTAACCGCAATCTCCACGGTCTTGCCACCGGCACGTCCAACCAGCTTGACCATGCTGGCGTAATCGCACTTCTCTTCCTTGAGATTGGTGAGAGCGATGCCCTGCTCCTCTGCAAGGTTCTCGGCGTTAACGAAGTTGACCCTCTCGTCGGTGGTTTGCGAGATAACTCCCTGCAGCGCTGCAATGCCCAGCACCGAGGTGTCGAGCTTGGCGAGGTCGCCATATGCGGTAACCTGCAGGCCGGAGAGGGTGTCGGGGGCAATCTGCGCCAGCAGGCGTCCAGCGGTCTGGCAAGCATCAACGTATGGGCCAACTGCGTCCATGACATCTGCCGGGATGCGTGCCATGTTGAGAGCCGTCGGAACCATCTTGCCCTGCAGTCCCTCCATCACGAACTCCGCAATCTGAATACCAGCGCGATCCTGCGCCTCTTTTGTATTGGCTCCGAGGTGAGGTGTGAGAATGACGTTGTCCAAACCGTGCATCGGGGACTCGGAGCAGGGCTCCTTCTCGTAAACGTCGATGGCGGCACCAGCGATCTTGCCCTCCCTCGCGTACTTGGCAAGAACATCCACATCGTAGATTCCACCGCGGGCAGCGTTGATCAGGAACACGGTTGGCTTCATCTCGGCAAACTGCTTTGCGCCGAACATGCCGATGGTCTCCTTGGTCTTGGGCAGGTGCACGGTGATGAAGTCGGCCTGCGGGATGATTTCGTCAATATCCTCGTAAACCTCAACGCCAAGCTCTGCAGCACGTGCTGGCGAGCAGTAGGGATCGTATCCGATGAGGCGCATTCCGAATGCCTTTGCCCTCTCGGCTACGAGGCCTCCAACATGGCCCAGTCCGAAGATCGCCAGCGTTTTCTCGTACAGCTCGTTGCCCTTGAACTTGGAGCGCTCCCACTTGCCTTCCTGCATGGAATTGTTTGCCGCGCAGGTCTTGCGGGCAATGGCCATCATGAGGGTCATGGTTTGCTCGGCTGCAGAGATAACGTTGGAGGTAGGTGCATTGCAAACGATGACGCCCTTCTCGGTTGCAGCCTCGATGTCGATGTTGTCAACTCCAACACCTGCACGGCCAACGATCTTGAGGTTTGTCCCTGCCTCGATGATCGGACGGGTTACCTTGGTCTGGCTCCTAACGATCATTCCGTCGTAATCCGGGATGATCTTCACCAGCTCCTCCTCCGGCAAACCGGTTTTGACATCAACGTCATAACCGTTGTCGCGGAGCATTTGAACTCCCTTTTCTGCCAACTTGTCTGCAATTAGAACCTTCATTTTCGTATCCCTCCATAGTCGCCTTCGCTTTATAGCCAATACACAAAACAAACTTTCTAACTTCCGGGCTCCGATTGACGGGGTCCGGGGTAACACCTTAATTAGGCCGCTTTTCCGAAGCGCAGCCCGCCCCGGGTGGCGCCACTACAGTCCGACGTGGCCAGTCGCGCTCCGAGTCGCGCCCCGCCGTGGCCTGCATCGGCCCGGCGCAGCCCGCATGACTAGCCAACCGCTAACCTCTCGACAGCGAGATCCTTCCGGTTCTCGCAATCTCCTTGATGCCGTAGCCCCTGAAAAGGTCCTCCATGGCCTGCAGTTTCTCGCTGTTTCCAGTGGCTTCCACGGTCATGGAATTCTTTCCAACGTCGATGATCTTCGCTCTGAACACGTTTACCAGCTCGATCAGCTCGTGCCTGGTGTCTGCCGGTGCGTGAATCTTGAACAGCACCAGCTCGCGGTCCACCGACGGCTCGTTTGTGAAGTCGTTGATCTTGTGAACGTTGATGAGCTTGTGCAGCTGCTTGGTAATCTGCTCCAAGGCCACCTCGTCAGCGGTAACCACCACGGTCACGCGCGAAATCGTTGGATCTTCTGTCACTCCAACCGCAAGGGAATCGATGTTGAACCCTCGCCTCGAGATAAGCCCGGTAATCCTCGCCAAGACTCCGAACTTGTTGTCCACGATAAGCGAGAGGGTGTGCTGCTGGGTTGCCATGCTATCTCCTCCCCTCGGAAGTTGCGTTTTCGATGTCGGCATCGTTCACGCCAATCATCTTGGTAATTGGGTTTCCACCCTTAACCGCTGGATACACAAGCTCGTCTTTCGACATGTGGATGTCGAGCAAAGCCGGACCCTCGGTGTCGAACAGCTGCTCTATCGCACCCTTGACCTTCTTGGGATCGTCCACCATGGAGCCGGTCCAGCCGTAGGCTTTGGCAAGCAGCGCATAGTCCGGAATCCTTGGCAGATCGGTGGCAACGTAGCGTTTCATGTAGAACAGCTCCTGGAACTGCCTCACCATTCCAAGCGTGGAGTTGTTGAAGATGATCACCTTCACGGGCAAGCCGTATTCCGTGCAGGTTGCCATTTCCTGGATGTTCATCTGAATTGATCCGTCACCCGCAAGGCAAACCACCAGCTTGTCGGGGTTGGCAATCTGAATGCCCTCCGCAGCAGGCAGGCCAAAGCCCATGGTTCCAGCTCCACCGGAGGTGATGAACGTGCGCGGGCCCTTGTTTATGAGGAACCTTGATGCCCACATCTGATGCTGCCCAACCTCGGTGGCGAAGATCACATCCCTCTTGGCGGAGAGCTCGTTTATGGCCTCGAAAATCTGCTCTGCCGTGATGATCTTGGGGTCATCCTCCGGCTCCTTCACGCCGACCTTTCGCCATTCGTCAATCTGCTCCAGCCATGACGAGGTCTTGGGCTGTGGCTCGCTCTTCTGCAGTTGCTCGAAGATCGCCGAAAGTACCTCGTGCGCGTCTCCCACGATAGGGAGGTCGACCCGCACGTTCTTGCCTATCTCGGCAGGATCGATGTCGATGTGGATGATCTTGGCATGCTGCGCGAACCTGGACACGTCTCCCGTGACCCTGTTGGAGAACCTGGTGCCAACCGCAATCACGAGGTCGCTGCGCGAAACCGCCAGGTTTGGAGCCGGCATTCCGTGCATGCCCATCTGACCCAAATGCAGGTAGTGGTCAACCGGGAAGCATCCCCTAGCCATGAGCGTCTCGGCAACAGGGATCTGCAGAAGCTCGGCAATGTTCTTGAGGTCGGAGTATGCTCCGCTGCTAACGATGCCTCCGCCCGCGATGATCACCGGCTTCGTTGCCTTCTCCATAAGCGATGCGGCCTGCTTAACCTGCCTGGCATTTCCCTTGTAGGTTGGGCGGTAGGATGAAATCTTGATTTTCTCGGGATATCCCTCGTACTTAACCTTGGCCTTGGCAATGTCGCTGGGAACGCAGATTACCACCGGGCCCGGACGGCCAGTGGTTGCGATGTGGAAGGCCTCCTTGATGGAGGGAACCAGATCCTTCACGTCCTTGATGAGGTAGCTGTGCTTGATTACCGGCATCGTGATGCCGAGGAAGTCGGCCTCTTGGAATGCGTCGGTTCCGATTGCCTCGGTGGAAACCTGGCCGGCTATCACGATGACTGGAATTGAATCCATGTATGCATCGGTGATGCCCGTTACCGTGTTGGTGGATCCAGGGCCGCTGGTTACGAGCACAACTCCGGGCTTATCGCATGTTCTGGCGTAGCCCTCGGCGGCATGCACGGCCGCCTGCTCGTGCCTTACCAATATATGTTTGATTTTCTTGGAATCGTACAGTGCGTCGTAGATATCGAGCACCGTGCCTCCGGGATATCCAAATATGGTATCCACTCCCTCGGCCTCGAGGGATGCAACCAGTGCGCGCGCACCGTTCATCGGGCGCTCTTCCGGCGCCTTGTTCTGGACATCTTTCCTTGTCCGAGTATCCATCTACTTCCCTTCCCAAACTATTCTTCGAACCGTGTGGGTCGAGAAGAGCCGTGCAACCTGCATGTGCCAAACTGACGCGCCCGTCTAATGCGTTCGCGCTTCGATGCTTGTGCCTTGCTAGTGCGTGCGTCGCTGACGTGCGCGTACCTGATTTGCGAGTCGCAAACGCGCGCTGCCAGCTTTGCCGTCTGCCCCAGGGCGAGACAGATGCCTGCAAAGCGCAAGGCAACATGCAATAGATGATGCAAGGGTCGCTGGATAACTTGCGATAGAACTCGGCAGCTGCACCGGTCTGGGGCGGCTGACAGATCGCATTTCGCGGTTCGAAGCGCTTGCAATCCGGTTTGCAAATCGCAAACATTCCGAGTCGCAAACCTCAACAGTTCGCAAACCCAGCAGACCTCTTCCCTCATCTGCACGGCTGATAACGGTGGCCACCGATTCAACATACTTGCCCCACTCGCGCGAGAAGGTCGTTCTCCACCGCGTGCGAGGTTTTCCGCCAAACTGCTCGGAGGTGAATTTCAAGACGTCCAACGCCGGATTCGCACCAAGTGCCGGCTCTCTGTAGATGGATTGGCCTCTACTTGTCCTCGTCATTGCAATTGGAATATGCAATTAACTCGAGTATACCTTTTATGGACCGGTGGACAACGGGCTTTCCCCGGCTGTCGAAAATTCGCCATGCACTGGAATGCTTCCTGGATTCGATGTGCGCCAGCTCACACAGCTATCCGCCAACCCAAAAAGGTCCCTTCCGTGTTCTAGATAATTTATTCAAGCCCCGCCCATTCTCTCTACGATGAACGAGCAGTTACTCGACAAACGTATGGAGGCACCTGATGGCATACAGAATCGTAGAGATATCTCATCCAGCAGAAATACATGTTAGGGATGGCCAGCTGCTGGTTGAGCAAGATAAAGGCACGGCATCCATTCCAGTTGAAGATATCTCTCTGCTAATAGCATCGGGGCCTGGAATTCGTATGTCCACCATGGCGCAGACAATTCTTGCAGATAACAACGTGATGCTTATTTTGATGGGCAAAAATCATCTACCCAGCGCGTTATCGATACCCATGGTCGCAAACGCACGGCAAGCTTTGGCAACCGCTAAACAGGCCGAACTTACTCCCCAAATGTCCAATGAGCTTTGGAAACTGGTGGTGACTAGGAAGATTGAGAATCAAGCCCGCGCGCTTTCTATACTTGGACTGGATGGAGCAGCACGCATCTTCCAACTCTCAGAACAGGTTTATCCGGGAGATCCAGGCAATATAGAAGGACAAGCAGCGAGGGAATACTTTCAATTCCTGCAACCCGGACTGAACAGACGCAAGCCAGGTCCTTTGAACAGCGCTTTGAACTATGGTTATGCAATCATCCGCTCTGCAGTTGCCCGCTCGTTGGTTATTGCCGGCTTTATTCCAGCGCTTGGGATTCATCACCGAAACCAGCTTAACGCGTTCAATTTAGCAGATGACATCATGGAGCCCTTCCGACCTTGCGTAGATCTAGTAGCCGTCGGAATGGGAGCGCCTTCCGATCAGCTGGATTCCAGCCAACGCAGGGATCTCAGACAAGTACTAGAAAACGCCATACTGCTCGATGGCCTTGAGGTCCAGGTAAAGACCGCTATCGAGAAATGCGTGGATTCATTAAGAGATGCGATTGTTAATGACGATTCAAGCTTGCTAGAGCTACCAATTGTTGTGCCAACGAAGTTGATGAGCGGCATCAGGGAGTGATTTACATGCGAGTAATTGTAATGCTGAGGCCCACAAACAAGAGGGGCACAAAGAGCGCATATACGAAATTCAGAAAATTGCTAGTACGCGAAGGATTCACGCTGGTTCAATCAGAGGTATTCATGCGAGCGCTGCCCAGAAAGAGGTCGGCAATCAAGCTGTTGAACAATCTGGAAGCAAACGCCCCTTCAGCGGGTGCAATAGTTGCATTTATGATAACGGAGCGACAATTTGCCGAGAGACAGTATCTATGCGGGGAACCGAGCTATCAAGAACAGGTGGTTGGCGCTAAAACTCAGGTTTTGCTATAGGTTATACGCCTGGTCGAAAACGACCACCCGTATAACTCTCGCGGCTTGGTTCGCTGTTGTATGTCGCGCGTTTTCACGTCCCGCGCGGGGACGTTCGGTTCTCCATCTCCGGCGGAGGCGGCTAGGAAAGATCGTATGTGCCGTCCGGCAGCGTGACGCTCTTGGGCATGAGCCCGGCGTCTATGAGCCTGTCGGCCTCTAGGACTGCCTCTTCCTCGGTCGCAAAGTTCGGCCGTAGAGATTCTAGGAAGAAGAGCTCTTTTAATAGCTCCCGCCTGTCTTCATCTGCATATGAATCGAAGAGAAGGTCTATCTCGAAGCAATCGTCCTCATGCCAAATCTCGTCCAGCTTTCGCTCGAAATCAAGCAAAATGCTCAATGCGGACACCTCCTAGATCCTCGAAAACCTTTAGTATGGCACGTTCGTCGATGCCAAGGCGCTTTCTCTGCTTATAAGATTTCATCCATGTCTGTTATACGCCTGGTCGAAAACGACCACCCGTATAACTCAAAGAAAATCCAACTGCTATTTGAAATGGAATATGCATCATACGCTAAAGCAGACCATCCTCTTTCAAATGCTCATCAATGATTGCATCCAGTTCGGGGGTAATATACTTTTTCAGATGTTCTGG
>CADBOM010000130.1 GCA_902796325.1 uncultured Coriobacteriaceae bacterium | reverse complement strand
TCCCTGCCGGAGGGTCCGGCGAAGCGTTCCCTTTTGCGGGCCATGTCGCCAGAGGAATCGGTTGACAAAACCATAGGAACACCCCCCTGTATATTTTTGTCAAATCAGGACGATGAAGGTTTGGTTTGAAGCGACGATTTTGAAAGCACTGGTCGTTCATATAAGTGCGACACAGCTAACTCGGCTGTTCGCCCACGGGCTGCACGTCGCGCACGCAATGCGCATGCGACGCGCGCACGGCCATGCAATCATGAGGCTCGTATGCGATCATGCGGATCAAATGCGCCCGCGCCACGGCTATCTTGCGAGAACGCAGCAGACCAGATGGTATTGGCTGGACAAGCCATCGTAGGAACACAGGACCAAGCGTGAGCCTGCTAGGCTCTGATCGTCCAGATTCAAATCGTTTTGGGCGACGTGGGCCTTGACCCTGTAGCTGATTGTCGACCCGTTCATGTCTGCAAAGGTTAGCTCCTGGCCTTCCTCCAAATTCCAGAGGTCGGAAAGGTACCCATCAGCTCCAGGATCGGAGATAACCAGACAATCATTGGGTGTACCAGAGAAAACATAGGGGGATTGCCCGTCTCCACCTTCATCACGGCTTTGACCGGCGCAGACGGGAATCTTGGATCCGGCCACTCCGGCGGATTCCGTGGTAGCTCCCTTGCTGGATACAGTGAGAACACCAACGTAGGAAGCATCATCTAGCCAAACCATGGGCAGACCATCTGCATCGGTGGAGCTACTCACTCCCGGAGTGCTGGCTGGTGGCATCACAGCCTCCAACCGCTGGGCAATTTCTTGAGGTTGTTCAGAAGAGGGCGCCTGGCTTCTCGTCTGTTGAAAAGCCAGCAGCAAAGCCACCAGTATGCAAACTGCGCCGACGATGGAGAGCACGCGGCCTCCCACTAGCCTGTCCCTCATTCGGTCTTGCGCCTAGTCCTTCCTATTTCGAGCATGCATGAGCATCGAGGCAACGATTGCGATGGAGCCCACCAGTGCAAGCACTGCCACAAGAACCCAAGGCGCATAGTCGCCAGTCTTGGGAATGGTACCAGAATGCTGCGAAGTCTGCGAATGCGGAATGACATTTCCCGATTTGTTGGTTAGGACAAAGGCTGTTTGATTACCGCCCGAGCTGGATGACAAGCTCACCGTGTAGCCTTGCGGAACGTCAACTTCGCTAACCGTCCATGTTGATCCGTCGTCGTCTGCATTCCACCGGTAGCACCAGTCGTTGGAGCTATCGAGGGTCTGCACCGACTGGGTCTTGCCGTCGTGTATGATGGCCACCTTGATCGAAGTGGGCCTGCTGGCACCCGAAGCCGTATCTACCCAGTGCTTCACAACGCTATAGGAAGTGGAGTGAGAGGTCTTCTTGAACTTGGGTACCAAAGTGGTCGAATACGACCAATTCCCACTCGAATCCAGCGACGGCAATGCGCATAGCGTTGGGAGAATCTGGTATGTATCGCCATCCATCTTCTGGGGAGTGGATACCACAAGATAGAGTCCGGATTCTAATCCCGAGAACGAAACGTGGCCGCTCTGGTCGCTCTCAGCCGAGGCGGTGGGCTTCAGATCCTTGTTGGACACATATCCGGCCAAGGCGTTGGCGCTCTGCGTCCATTCGGCATCGGTTTGGTTGGTGTCAACGCTAACCCCGGCATCGGCAAAATCGGACGCTAGCTGATACAGGTCCTCGGATGATCCATCTTGCGAAGATGCGGTGGCCACCTCATAGATGTTGACGGTAGCCCCCGAAACGGCCTTGCCATCCAATGAGTAGCTTATGGCCAAGTCGTTTGTTTTGGATGGGTCTATCCTACCCATGCCCTGCGCCATCTGGAAGGGAGCAAACAGACATACCACTGCAAAGGCAAGCGCGAGCGCCAATGCCCGTCCCCATCTTCCTGGTACCATCTGTCTCCCCCTCCTTTCCTGCACAGCTTCAAAATCCAAATCCAGCGTCTATGCGTCTATACATGGCCATACATGGCCATGTATAGACGCTAAAGCCAACGTCTAAAAACTCTCTGGCAACTCGCACGCATCATCGTCGCGCGTCTTGCCCTCATTCGTCCCTTCGCACGTGCTTGCCCGGTTCCTCGGAACCCGGACCTTCGGAACCCTGCTCGGAGCCTTTCTCCAGTGCAGCTTGCTCCTTTGATCGCTCTTCTCCGGAAGTCAGCTTGCCCGGCTCCTCGGGGCCCAGCTCCTCGGATCCTTTTTCCAGCGAAGCCTGCTCTTCCGCGGTGACCTTCTTCTCTTCAGAAACCTTCTTGCGCCTCCTGCGCACGAACCAAATCACCAGAAGCACCGCAGCAACCACGGCTGCGATGGCAAACACGATGGCCAAGGGCTTCACGGGCGAGGTGTCAAGCGCATCTACTGGTTCCGGACCGTTTGGAATCCTCACACCGCTCACCAGGAGCCTCTGCGTGTTCACACCATAGGGAGTGCACGTGAGCAGAGTC
>CADBOM010000129.1 GCA_902796325.1 uncultured Coriobacteriaceae bacterium | reverse complement strand
GCTGCAAGCTCCTCGGCTTCCGAAAGAGTCATGCGCGAGATGAGCGAGCTCTTGTCGTTGAAGTCGAGATAGAGCCCGTCGACGTCCGACAAGAAGACTATCTTATGGGCGCCTACGGCTGCGGCGATTTCTCCTGCCACGGCATCGGCGTTCACGTTGTAGAAAGTCTTGCGGTCCTCGCTTGTAGCAACAGATGCGATTACCGGGATGTAATCGCTCGACAGAAGGTCCTTAATGTAGGTGCTGTCGACGGAGGTAACTCGGCCAGCATAGATGTGCTCCTCGTCGTAAGGCTCGGCAACAACGGTGGAAGCATCCACTCCAGACAGGCCAACGGCGATGTTACCATGCCTGTTCATGGCTCCCACGAGCTCGGTGTTCACCTTGCCAACGAGCACCATCTTCACGACTTCCATGGTCTGCTCGTCGGTAACCCTGAGACCATCCACGAACTTAGGCTCGATGTCCAAACGCTTTAGCATCTGGCTGATATCGGCGCCACCACCATGCACGATGATGGGGTTCAGGCCCATAATCTTGAGCATCACGATGTCGCTCATAACAGCTGCTTGCAGCTTCTTGTCCACCATTGCAGCCCCGCCGTATTTGATCACGACTGTCTTTCCGGTGGCGTTCTTGATCCAGGGCATGGCCTCGATCAATATCTTCGCGAGCATCTGCAGATGCTCGGTATCGTTCTGACGATCTTTCTCGAATCTCATCTCTTTTATTACCTATCCTCGAAACTGTTTTACGGTTTGCAATATAAAAACCACCCCGGACAATAATGTCCTGTGAAAAACCAGCTAGACAAAAATCCGGTTGGGAAACTACATCTGGAAATCCAGGTAGGATCCAAGTAGGAAAGTCCCATCTGAAAATCCAGCTAGGAAACCCTTCAGGAAACCCTCGCGATAAATTACGTTCTGTAGTCACCGTTGATGGTTATGTAGTCATGGGTGAGGTCGCAAGTCCACACCCTGGAGCTGCCGTTTCCATTGCCCAAATCGCACTCGATCGTTATCTCGTCGTTCTCGAATCGTCGCGAGGCTTCGCTCTCGTCGAATTCCAAAGGCAGACCGCCCTTCATGACCGGAATCCCCATGAACGTGATGCTCACATCTTCCTGGTTGAACATCGCGCTGCTCTTGCCAAGGGCTGCGGAAATTCTTCCCCAGTTGGCATCTCGTCCGGCAATCGCCGTCTTAACAAGTGGAGAGTTAGCCACCGACTTTGCGGCAATCTTGGCTTCTTCGTCACTGGCTGCTCCGGTTACCCTCACGGTAACGAGCTTCGAAGCGCCTTCGCCGTCTGCCGCCATCTGCTTGGCAAGGCAGCAGCACACGGTTTTCAGAGCGCCCACGAAAAGTGGGTACACTGGGCAGTCCGTCGTAAGGGTCTTGCCAGGCACGGCACCCGTAGCCAGAAGAATCAAGGAATCGTTTGTGGACATGTCGCTGTCGACCGTGATCCTGTTGAAGGAAACATCTGCGGCTTCCTTGATGGCTTTCTGCGCCGCCTCCGGCTCGATCATGCAGTCCGTTGCAACCACGGCCAGCATGGTGGCCATGTTTGGCTCTATCATTCCAGAGCCCTTGGACATTCCGCCGATGTGATACGTAACCTGCACGCCATCAGACTGAGTGGCCGTGAACTCAACAGCAGCGGTCTTGCTCACGGTATCGGTGGTCATGATGGCGCTGGCAGCCTCAAGGCCACTCTGGATATCCGTGCCATCATCTTTCCCCAGAGCGTCGAACGCCTGCGGAACGCCAGACTCGAACTTCTCCATATCGAGCTGGACACCGATAACGCCGGTGGATGCCACCAAAACCTCGCCTTCTCCCACGCCGGTTGTCTTGGCAACTATCTGCGCGGTTTTACGCGCATTCTCAAGACCCACGGTTCCTGTTGCAGCGTTGGCTATGCCAGAGTTTAGAACCACGGCTCTCGCATGACCGGATTTAAGTTTCTCGCGGTCAACCTGCACGGGCGCCGCGCAAAACTTGTTGGTGGTGAACACGCCTGCCGCTACCGAGCCTTCCGGCACCACGACCAATGCCAGGTCGTTCTTACTGGAGTTCTTTCTAAAACCAGCATGAACTCCGGTAGCCCTAACCCCCTTAGCACGGGTAAGGCCGCCTTCGATGAAGCTCACTCCATCGTAAGCCTCATCATAGAAGTCCACGTTTTTTCTCTTGCCGTCTGTATCTGTAAACATATACCGCTCCTGTTCTCCTAACAGTGCAGTTCTTTACGTTGGAAATTCGCCTTAGAGAATTTCGCCTTAGAGCTAAACCGTTGGGTTCGCGAAGTCCAAGCCGTCCGTTTCGGCAAATCCGCACACGATGTTCGC
>CADBOM010000128.1 GCA_902796325.1 uncultured Coriobacteriaceae bacterium | reverse complement strand
TGCCGGGGCGTCATGGAGCTCGGTCTCTCAGCCCGCCGCAGGCCCTCACCCTCAGGCCTGCCTCTTGATGGTGACTAGAGGGTACCTTGTGAACCGGCACCCCGCAAGCAGCTATCGCCCTGACGGTCGACGGATGCGGCATGTGTCGGCAAACGATGTGCAAAACCGCTGCCGACATCGGGGTTGGGGAGGAAGTGGTGCAAGGGTGTGCTCGTCTTGCCGCTGGGGCGCGGCACAAGCCGACCGTCGGGAGGCGAACGACGCACGAACCGTGTGGCCGACGAGCCATCAGGGAGACTCCAAGGTCGACAAGACGGAACAGGCAAGACAGCTCGCAACCGCCTAGAGCTCATGATAGTACAGGCAGATGTCCTCATAGGAGCCGTCGGGCATGCGGAAACCGCCGGGAACGGTACCGAGCTGCACGAAACCCAGATTCTCGTAGAGGTGACGTGCACCTGCGTTGGTGGCCACGACAGCATTGAACTGCAGTACGTGGAAGCCATGCTCGCGCCCCTGGAACAGCGAGTCCTCGACGAGCATGCGTCCCACCCCCTTGCCGCGCGCAGCCGAGCCCACGGCGTAGCTGGCGTTCGCGATGTGGCCGCAGCGCCCCACGTTGTTGGGATGCAGGACGTAGAGGCCGATCACACGCCCGTCCTCGACAGCCACACCGCAGTGCGTCTGCTCCGCGAAGAACTCGGCGGCGGACCGCTCGTCGAGCGTATCCTCCTGCGGGAACGCCACGCCGTCGGCCACGACCTCGTTCCACACCTCGGCCATCCCGGCCACATCGCCCTGCCCGTATGCGCGCACCTCGACCATTGCGCCCAACCTCCTCACTCGGAAACGACTCACATTGTACGCGACCGCTGGCACACCGGCCCTACACCGGCAACATGCGCAGCGTGTTCGTGAACTCGGGCCGTTCGAGTGCGATGCCGACGACGCAGGTCAATCGGTCGTTGGGACAGCGCAACCGAGGGATCACCGCCGTTCCGGTTGGATGTCGGATGGACACCGGCAGCACCATTATGCTGATTCCCCGTGTGGCCCGCACCATCCCCCCTACGACCTCCTGGCCAAGCCCAATATGGCGGAAATGAAGACCGACAGGACCACCCCCATGACGGCCAGCACGTTCAGGAGGACCCTGCCGATGGCGACGGCGACCTCCCTGTCCCTGCCCCATCCATCACTTCCGCCTCCCGAACAGCTCATCGATGATGCCGCCGACGAGGGAGGAGCCCAGGAACAGCGGGATGATGAGCACGGCCGCGATGAACAGCCCGTACAGCACGGGGTGCATCACGGCGCCGCCCACCCCTGCTGCCACCGCGACGGCCACCACCACGAACGCGACGATCCATCCCATGCCAGGTCCCCTCCAGGTGTCGTTGCCGATAGGTCGGTACGCTGCAAGGGTAGCAGGGCGCTCGGACAGGAAATCGCCGTCGCACAATCGTCGCAACAACATAGGACCCCCTGGCAAGCTCGGGCTCCATCGGTCGCCGACAATCCCATCATGCCCCATCTCGCTGTTTGCCCCATACATACGGGCATAGGTTCATGAACAGCTCTTCCAAGCTCTCTTCAGTCAAGTCGCCTTCAGCAACCCTGTCTTCCAGCTTGGCTAGAAGCTCTTCTTGGTTGGGCATGCCCATAACCGCACGGTACCGACAGACATCATCAATCAGTCGTTCGTATCTCGCCACATCCCTGCTGAACGGATACAGATATGCATAGCGTTCCACCTTCGAGATAGCCTCACCATCAGACACACCCCAATAGGGCAATAATCCGGATGTTTCCTCACGTCCCTCCTTTGCGAACTCACCATGCCTGGCAGTCTCGAAAAGCTCGTCCCACACGGGCCCCCTGCCGGAAAAGGAATCACCATAACGGTTCGAAACGCTTTGCCGAACCGCCAGTCCCTTGAACCTGTTCACGCGGCCTTCCCTCTGCTCCAAATCAATTGGGTTACCGGGGAGGTTCCAATGGCAGACCTTCCGGCAATACCGATGGAAATCCAGACCCTCCTGCCCTATCGAGGTGCTGACGAGCACGAATGGACGGAACGGGGAATTGAAAGCATTTCTCAGTCGGGTCCGCGAAACAGCATCTTCTCCCTTGTCTTTGGAAGAAGATTCCAGAAATGCCGAGGCTATGTTCGTCCTGAGATTCACACGACCGATGCGTTCCTTGGCATGACCCGCATTGGGCATCTGCACCAGATGACGAGTCTCTACGTTGTGGCAATTCGGATTGGCACCCTCGCCAACCATCGCCCTGTGTGTCCTGAACACCATTTCCTCAGGTGACAGCTCGCTGCTTACCGGCTTGCTGACATGGGCATACTCATCGACCACTGCCTGCAAATTTCCTTCACAACAATAGGCAAGCATGTTCTTCCAGTGGGCGCTTCGCTTGTCTCGTTGCTCCATGACAGCAGCAACGGCAAGCGTGGAAGACGCTGTGTTCATCCTGTTCAAGAAAGCATGACCGAATTCGAATGCCAACTCCAGGTGCATCTTGTTTGTCATGCTCGAATAGCACCGAAGAGCGCATACAGCAGGCGAGCCGATCGCCGCATCCGCCAGAACATCGACAAGATCTGAAGGGCAGCGACTAAAACTGCGTGGCTTCCATGAGGCGAATTCATCTGAGATAGCGTGGAGGATGCAGTACTCGGACTTGTACCTTTCCTTGAACGATGGAGCGTCCGGTGACGGATCATCACACAGCTCGGCGATGACATTGTATTCACTCACCTTGTCGAGCATGAGGGTCGCCATGATATACCATTCCATGGACTGTCCTGTTTTCGACCGCCTCGCTCCAGGCAACCGTTTTACCCCGAATGCCCTGGCAAGATCCAAGGCAATCCGTGCACGTATCGATCTGCGCACCTCGATGAGTGACTTCCCGCTCTTGGCCAGTTCCGGGACGTCGATAAGACCTGCAAGATACGGAGAGGGGTACAATAACAAAAAGCACTTCTCTGTTCTGCATCGAAACGCATGCGTCGATATGGCAGCGCTTGCTCATCCCGGCTCTCGTTCTGCGTATCCGTCTCTCCATCCTTGAAATAACGATATGATTTGCCGGTTATCGCATTAAGAGCAAGAACGTTCCTGCGCTCGAATTCATAGGAAATCATGGTTGACAGAGCTGGAGGAACCATCGACCATGCGGAAAATAGCAGGAACTTGGAGAACCCCGATGCCCGTGCAAAGGGAGACGCCTTCGGAACCCGGTAATAAGGTTTGCTTGCAGGTATCCAAAGCAAGTGCTCGGGCTTCACGTCCGGTTTCCCACAAAAATCCTCCATGAAAGCAGCATACCTCGCATTGCCGACCTTCAGCTTCTGGTAAGAGGCGATGTCCCGACGTCGCAGCCACAGAAGCCCCGCATCACAAGACTTGCTTGCCCTTACCAGATTCGGACAGTTCGACACCCCTTCCAGCAACTTCTTTGAAAACCTGTAACGAGCCATGAACGACAATGGGAAAGGACATGATTTCACAAAATCAGTCTGAAACAATGTCCTCGGAACCCCGGCTTCCGATGCCAGCTCACTTAGCTTCAGATACGATTGGATGTCGCAGCTCGAAATCTTCAGAACCTGCACATGAGAAAGGCTATCCGTGATTGGCCCAAGCTCGCCAGTTGACTGCCGTTCGGTCCGCGCTATGCTTCGGCGAGCCGATACCTCTGCCTGCTTCTTCGCACCCTTGATGGCGACGATGTCACATACGCCTATGCTGAGCCGCTGCAATGATGCGGCGTAGGAGCACCAGACATCCTCGAACTCCCTGTCTTTCTCACCGCTTTCGCCATGGAGAAAGCTCATAACCTCGAGGAATTCACGATATGAGCTGCCAAATCCACCGTCATCGCTTTCGGCTGCCGTCGAATACATTCGATATGGGGTAGCAGAAAGCAACAGCACACGCGTGCTTCCACTCAAGAAGCGCTTGGCGAGTAGGCTGCTTTCCGTATTCGAATCAGCAATGAGCTCATGGAACCGTTGGAACTCATCCATGATCACGAAGTCAGGATTCAGCATCTCCACGCAATCTTTTGAAAAAGCTTTCCTCAAATCAAGGATGATGCCTCGTTCAACAGCGTTGTCCCTATAGCCCATATCGATATAGGCCGCGATATCTTTAAGGGTTACGCGACCATCGGCAACGAGCTCAGACTCCACCCTCGCCAATACGTCATAGGGATACCCAGTATGGTCTCCCTTGGATGGGTCGTCATGCCTCGCCTGGGCAACATCGTCTGCAGCGGCCATTCGTACGCTATCCCAATTGACCTCGCAAGACCCACGATAGCGATTCCACAGGATGTCGCTGAGCTGCTTGTGCCGATTGGAGGCCTGTCCGAACCGTTTGTCGTACGACAGAACAGCAAGCATGAGTGCGCGCTCTCTTTGCGTGCCCATACCATTGGAAATGGAAAACGAGGTGCTCGGCGTCAGTGGTGTTATCTGGATGTAGCGCCGCCTGAGCTCTCTATCACCGCGTTCTTTGGCGAGCGCGAGATGCTGCATCGACAGCCGCGATGTCTCGGAGGAATTCAGTTTCACGTCACCATCGATGGACAGCTTCTCGATGTTCTGCTCAGCAATCGCCGCATTCGAACATATATAGGCAATCTTTACGAGGTCATCGCCTTCTTCAGCACGCAAGTTAGCGATCTTCGAGATAACTCCCCGGGCAATGAGAGTCTTTCCCAAACCGACCTCATCAGCAACAAGAACACGTTTTTGACCTTCACGGTAAATACTTGCAATATGCTCCACTGTTGCACGTTGAAACGGCGTAAGTCCAGCCATAACCCGCCGATCTATCTCCTTCAGACGATCACGAAGGTTGAAATCGCATCCACTCATCTGCCCATCGCCGCCCTGAACGACCGAACCAGAGCTTTAAGCGCTTCCACTTGACTGTCATTGACGCTTTCCGGAATCAGATCAAGCAGATATTCCGCACGCTCAATCGTTCCAGGTTCCGAATACGCCTTCTCAAGAAGACGCTCATAGAGCGCAGGCGCTATCGGTCTCTGACCGCCCCCTTCCCTGGAAACCGGCTTTCGCTCGAAACCATCGCCAAGCTCCCCCTCTTGCAACCCAAAGGCATGGGCGATATAGAGCGCAAGCGACCCATCGCGTGATTTGAGAATGGATTCAAGCAGTGCGCTGCTGCGCGCATCGCGACTCGCTTCCTGAGCGTGGAACCGGTCACGCGGACAGACGATGATACATGATGAGGAATGCCCCCCTGCATCCGTCCCCTCCAGAATGAACAACGCCGAAATCTGTTCAAGTCTCAGGGGACCAAACACCAGCTCCTCCGTTCCGCCATGGGGGCTGATTCCCAGTGGTTTTGGCAGCTCCGCAAGAAGCGGCTTCATCTTACAGGAGATCCCCGAACTCTGGTCTGCTGCAGACATCAACCTGATCTTGGCGATAAGCTGAATCTCGCTCTCCTGCGACACCGCAGTCACAGATTCGAACTCAACCGCTTTCACGAAAGCCTGAAAGGCCCTTTGAAACGCCAGAGCCTGCTCATCGGCATCGGGCACGACACAAGAAGACATAAAGGGAGCGAAAGCCCCTTTCGTTCTGCTATCACCGATGAACGATGTGATGAAACGTTCGAACGTTAGATAACCCGGGGTCACCTCAAGATGAAGCATCGCCTCGACATTGTTGACCACTCCATTGCGCGAGGCATTAAGAGACCCGATGTACAGATGACGACGATTGAACGCATCGTCACCGAAATACATCTTCGCATGCAGATTCGAGTAATCAGCCGCATTGGGAGCATCCTCACCCTCCAACGCAACATCAGCAAGCCATGAAACCGGTGAATAGCACTCGTAAGCCGCACGGATATCCTCGCCGAGCCTCAGCAAAGAATCCTCACGGCTCAATAGCATGAACCTGCCGCTTTGTCCAACCCGCTGTTGTCTGAACAGCTGCAACGGAGATTGTCCAGCATCGCTGAGAAACGGGGAGACGATGAGCAGACTCCTGTATCTGGAGATGAACAGGTTGTTTGAGGCAGCATCCAGCAAACTTCCCTTCCCTTTGACATGAGGCCCAAAGGGAAGGAAATCAACGGAACAAAACACCTTGTTGTCAAGCTCGAATTCCACACTCCTGACAGCTTGTGCCAGCCGCCGCACACGTGCCACATGAGATCTTTTTTTCCGCGCATTGTCTTTTTCGGTCTCAGTGAGTGAATCCCCAGTGGCAAGGAACTCCAGGAATTCAGCAACATGCCGTGCGCAAGCGTTCTCTTTTCCCGGATAGCCATCAATTGAAACAGCCGCATTCCAAGAAGTATCGAATGTCAGATTCCGGCTCATGACTATCAAGCGATAGATACTCGGCCCGTCCATTTCGATTGGCTCATATTCCGCAATCCATACTTTGGGGTGAAACGAGGACAGACCGTCGAAACGGCGCTTTCGCTGAGGGTGATGCCTGTTCACATGTACCTGATGAATCATATCCTCCAGTAGAATCGCCAGCCCACGAGAACGAGAATCATCGCCGAAGTCCGCATTGATATGACCCTTGTCACAATAGATGACCATCTTGCCTTGCAGCTCCTGCAAGGCCGCAAACAAGCTCACAGGGTTGATGCTATCAAGGGCCTCGGGCTCAAAGCCAAGGCCGAGGGGAATGCATATCCCCAACAACGCACGCAAGTCCAAGGAATACGTTGTGCCGACGATGAAGGAGGCTCTATACCCCTGCGGCGGACGCAGAGAATCCGCAAAGCTCATGCGGCGTTCGTCCATCTCAAGCATTGAAACCACCAGCCTGCTCGATTTCCCTGATGATGCTCACGGCCTGATTGAAACGATAAGGAAGTCTCAGACCCCCACGCCAGCTCAAATCGAGCAGATCGGTGCGTCCAATCTTCGCACGCGCCCCCTTAAGGTATCGTTCCCGCTCTGCCACGATTTCCTTGAGCGCCTCAAGATCACCCGTAGTCATCGCATCTCGAGCCCGCCGGGAGAACCCCTTCAGAGACAGAAAGCCTCCATGGTCTTTGAGATTCAGCTTGTCGCCTATAGCATCTATGTCGAGCTCATCCGCTATCCGCACTGCCCGCGGCGCGTACTGCTCCCAAGCTGCTTCGCCTGCCTCCTCCAACCCCGCGAGTTGCATGTTGTAGGCAATCCGACATCCCAGCACGAACTCGCTGAACCCGTCGGCAAGAGAGCACAGGTCTGCCAGCTTCTTCGAATGCGCCTCGATCCTGCTGACCCCCGCTTGCGTCATGAAGACATGGAACGTTGATTCCAGCGTGCCAAAGAACTCGTCATCATCGACAGACTGGGAGGCAAGAGCGATGGCTCGAAGCTCCGCATCACTGACCAGAAGGGCATACAATGACTTCGGTTTCTCCTTGGTGATCTGCTCCTTCAGGAAAACGGCCTCTCGTTCAGTGAGGTCGATGGACGCATCCTGCTTCCAAGTGGACCGATGGGCATTCCAGGCATCCCAGCACTCCTTCGGGATATTCCACATGCTTGCAATCGGCTCCACATCGTCCTTGGAACCATCCTCATCTGCTTCGGACAATGGCTCATGTGCTTGCATCCGAAGGTTCGAGATATACGAGAAATAGGATGAATAGCTTGCAGCAGAACCGGGCCTCATGAAGCCAAGATTGCGCAGGGAGGCCCAGTAGATCTCCCCCGGGCCACGGGACACCCATCGTCCACGTGGAAGGGACACCCGGCCGATCACTCCCTCGGTGTGATCAAGACAGGCAAGGAGCCCTTCAGCACATCGTCGCTCCAGATCGCGATAGTCAGACTGCAGGGCGCGAGAATCCCTACGCCGTATGCCGATTCCCTGCTCCATGGTTTTCATCAAGTATGCAGTAAGAAAGAAATACCGCGCCTTGGTGAGAAGCGTCGAAGTGCCGGGAAAGAGTCTATCGGCAAAAGCATCCCGGACAATCCCGACCCCAAGCTCGTCAACCGAACCTGGCTCCTGCAGTGCGTTGAGTATCGTCAACGTACGCTCTCGCTCCTGAGGAGAAAAGTCTATCCATCCGATTTCCATGTCCTTCATCCTGTAAGAACTCGCACGTCCACCCCTACGATTTACAGATTCCCCAGCCTTGTGCCCGATGCTGTTTTCCAATCCGTGTTGCCATTCGAGGTGCGACCCAAAATGACGGCAGAGGCGGCAGACGGTGCGCTGAACTCATAGTCACGCTGGAAAACCCTGTTCGCAATCGTGCCATCCTCCTCAAGTCGACACCGCAACTCGTAATAGCTTTTCCCTCTGGTCTTCATCGAAGGCACGATATGGTCGGTAATCGTCGATCCGGAAACAACTGTAAAACCTGATGCGGTGACAAAGCCCTTTCCATCTCCCCCATTACCCTTGCAATAGAGGTACGTGGTCGAGTTGGTGGCCTTGGGCACCGAGGTAAGAGTCTTGTGTCCCAAAGCACTAATCAGCACCTTGATGTTGTCGATGAACTCCTCCATCGAGGCAATCTCGGACTCCTTCAAGACCGTGTTGTAGGTTGCCTTCGTAAGCACCTGCTCGCGGCCACATGCCCTTGCTTCCTCAACCAGTCTATTCTCTATGTATCTGATGAGCGCCTTGTTCAAATCCCTGCCGACAAAGGTGACCGCAGTGGTCCAGTAATACCCCTCTTTCCCAGATTGGAAGTCGGCCAGATGCTGTTTCAGGCGCTTCAGGATATTCTCCGCCTCGCCGATATAGACCGCATCAGCCCCGTCATCCATCTTGCAGAAAAGGAAATAGACACCCACACCCTCAACATCCTCACGTTCGCATTGGGCGACCTCGGTGCGTGGCAAACGGATAGCCTTGCCGTTCCAATTCGAAAGCTCTGCCGTGACGATTCCATCTGCTGTGCCGTCTACAAGAAACATCTCGATTGTCTTGCCATATGCCATGTGGACCCCATCCCCGGTATCGATTCGCAACAAAGAAAACGTCCAAGCCAAGCTGTTGGTTCTCGCACGATGACGCTGTTGAGAGTGCGTTTGCTCATGCTGTTCATTATCGCACTTGCAAACGACAACAATATGTACGTGCGTGTAGAAGATGGGAAGCAGTGAGCGACAAATGATTATTTGGCCGCGTAGTTCTTCTCGGCCTCAATCACAATCGAACGGGCCTTTTCAGCGATGGTGGATTGGTCAACAAATCCAAAAGGCAGATCGCTATGCTCGTAGCTGACAAGGTCAAAATTATAATTATGACCAGGTACTGATACGATGACTCGCTCAAAAGAATATGGATGAACGTTGAGGGCAACAAAATCGGCCAAACCCTCCTCAAGCATTGCTCTATCTGCATGGATATTTGATCTCACGAAAAGGTGATTATGCTCGAAGACCTCGTACTCGCCGCCATTTAGCTTTTTCAGCTTTTCCTTAAACGCGCTGATCACTAGGTCAAAGCTGTCTATACCATTCGGCCCAAAAAGGACGCCACCGACTACTTTCCCACCGACCTGCTCGATTCTCTCAACAATTCTAGAGCGTTTGATTTTGCTGTCTTCGCCGTGGAGTTTTGAATATAGCGCATCGGCCTCCTGGCTACGGGCTGGTAAAGCCTGGGTAACTTCTACGCCAAGATCATGTGCCCTATCGCGCCAATCTGGTTTGTCGCCATAGACAAGGCGCCCATATGATACCGAGTCGATATACTGCAGTACCAAGCAGGCGTAAACCTCCCATATATCCAGATGCGTATGGGAGGGAAGTACATCATCGTATTTGAAAGCTGCGATCTTCTTGTTCATGGTCGAATTATACAATCCTGCTAACGCCAACCTCGCCCGACATGAGTCTAGACAATAGGGCGTCCCTTAACTCCGCAAGCTTACGCGACTGCACCTTCAAGCCAATTTATTTTGGCTGCGTAGGTAGCTCCACTCGTGAGGCATCAATCTCGCCAGTCATGAGCTTCGGGAGAAGCGCGTCCCTGAGATTCGCTAATTGGCGATTCTCCTTTTCAAGATTACGTTGATGCTCCAGTAATGGAGCTGCCCACTCCTCGAACTCTGCGCACAACTCGATGTCGGGGAGAGCCAATTCGATGCCAGCCATTGTTTTGCCAGACACCTCGGGGAACGTGGTGCCCGATCCAGCATCAGCGATGCGATCCTTGTTTCGCACGAGGAAGCAATAGACAAAGGCGGTGCCAATTTCGGGCCGTGGCACTACAGACTTGAAACCCTGGTTCGTAGTCACTTCGTCAGTAGCAATTGCTATGTAGCCAATCGGAGCTCTCGAGCTGAACAGTACAGTACCTGCCGGCAGTTTCTTTACGCTGCATGATTCAAATCCCGTTTTGGTGATGTCATCAGCGCCGTGGGCTATGAACTTGTCGCTGGTATTTGACAAATCCCTGGGCGTTATCCAACCGATACCATCGTGGCAGTAGTACTCGGGTTTCTTCTTTGAAGGCGTCGCGCCACCCACAACGTCACCAATATCGGAAATCGTGCCGTCGTAGGAACCGACATGACCGAAGAGGTGATCGTAGCGTGTGAGAAGGCATTGCTCCAAATAATCATTTGTCTGCTTGTTGAGGGCTATCTTGTTATCGATTGAGCCAAGGATAGCCATAATAGATTGTTGCTCTTCGACGGATGGCAGATCAAGTTCTATAGCCAATAGGTTTTTCTGACTTAACTTCGGCTGTGTAGAACCAGTCACATATGGGGGACTGCGGTGGGAATCCTGGACCAAAACGGGACAGGAGGAAGCCGCATGTACAGCACCGAGCAGAGAAGAATCGCGATAGATACC
>CADBOM010000127.1 GCA_902796325.1 uncultured Coriobacteriaceae bacterium | reverse complement strand
GTAAAAAAGCTGGTTATTCCAGTTTTCTTCGAGCCGTGATATATTCTTATAGGATTAATGGGATTCGAAGCGAGGTGCTTTCAGACCAGCCTCGGATGGCTTTGGCCATCTTGGAGTACAGAGGGGTTTTGTTGGGAAGTGGGTCATGGCCCGCTTTTTTTATTCTTTAAGGAGTTTTGATGCGCAGCAAAAAGGTCGTGGAGCTGATAGAGGCGCTCGAGCCAGTTGCAGCAGAGCATGGTTACGAGATTGTCGATGCCGAAATTCTCGGCAGTGGCAAATCGCCGATACTGCGAATCTACATAGATAAAGAGGGCGGGGTAAACCTTGACGACATCTCCGAGGCTCAGCAGGAATGGCTCGAAGATGTCGTAGACGAGAAGGATATCATCAACGGCAACTACATGCTCGAGGTGTCCTCCCCGGGAATCGACAGGCCGCTTAGAACAAGAGAGCATTTCGTACGCTTTGCCGGCGAAAACGTGAAGATTACGGCAGAGCCCATTGATGGAAGAAAACGATTCAACGGCAAGCTTCAGGGAATGGACGGAGACGATGTGGTCGTCGAAATCGATGACGGACAGGTTTTCCATATTCCCTATGACACCATCCAGACCGCAAAGGTAAAAGGAAAAGTAGAATTTTAGGAGGATAAGCGAAATGGCTTCTGAACTGATGGAGGCTCTATCTGCACTTGCAGCCGAGAAGAAGATCGACGAGATCTATTTGCTCGAGAAATTGGAGCAATCGCTTTCCAAGAGCTACAAGTCGATTATGTACCTCGATTACGACCCGAGGGTTACCATCGATCGCAACACTGGAAAGATCTACGTGTTCGAGCAGGTTCCAGTGGGCGAGCCCGACGAGGAAACCGGCGAGTACACCGAGTTCGAGGAGAGGGATGTAACCCCCAACAACGTGAGCAGAATTGCCGCTCAGAACGTGAAGAAGTGTCTGGTTGACATTCTTCGCGAGCATGAGAAGCAAGAGCTGTACGAGGAGTTCGAGGAGAGGATCGGCGAGCTCATCTCCGGTCAGGTTCTGCAGACCACGAGGGACTTCACGATAATCAAGATTCGCGAGGGCGTAGAAGCCGAGCTTCCGCATTTCGACCTCACCAAGAACCCGGAGGAGAGAAACGAGAAGCCGCCGCTGGAGCGCTATAGGCACAACCAGAGGCTGAAGGCAGTGATCGTGGAGGTGCGCGATCCAAGCTCGATGGAAACCCTGCCCAAGGGTCATAACACAAGGCCCATGATCGTGGTTTCGAGAACTCATCCGGAATTCATAAAGAGGCTTTTCGAGATGGAGGTTCCCGAAATCTACGAAGGCGTCGTAGAGGTCAAGGCAATCGCAAGAGAGGCTGGAGCAAGGTCAAAGGTTGCGGTCTACTCCCGCGAGAGGAACCTCGACCCAGTGGGAGCTTGCGTTGGTCCCAAGGGCTCGAGGGTTCGCATGGTCGTGGAGGAGCTTCACAACGAGCGCGTGGACGTTATCGCATGGAATCCAGACCCCGCGGTGTACGTTGCAAATGCGCTTTCGCCCGCACATGTCTCGAGCGTAACCGTGGATACCGAGAAGAACTACGCAACCGTGGTTGTTCCCGACGACCAGCTTTCCCTCGCCATCGGCAAGGAAGGACAGAACGCCAGGCTTGCAGCCAGGCTCACGGGCTGGCACATCGACATCAAGAGCATGTCGCTCGTCAAGAGCACATCTGCTCCCGAGTCTCTCATCCCCGAAGAAGAGGAAGAAGACGAAGATCTGGGCGACAATCGTTGCGCATACGTTGCCGAGAATGGCACCAGGTGCCGCAACCATGCAAGGCCCGGCAGCAAATATTGTGGTATTCACGAGAATCTCTAGATCGTGGATTTCTGCGCTCGATCTTAGGTTCTAGGCATAGGAAGGCGGCGGATATCATCCGCCATTTTGAGAACCGGAAAGGCAGTAGGTGGGCTCGGCAGTGTCCATGGGCAAAACAAAGAAGGTTCCCTCCAGAACTTGCTGCACTTGCGGAAAGCAAGGCGACAAGCGAGAGTTTCTGCGCCTCGTCAGAACGCCCTCCGGGGTTGTGAAGTTCGACGAAACCGGTAAGGAAGCTGGAAGAGGGGCTTATATCTGCAAGAGCAGTGATTGCTTTAACAAGGCAATGAAACAAGGGCGATTGGGACGCGCGCTTAGGATATCGCTCGACAACGATGATTACTCGAGGCTCGAGAAGGATTTTGAGTCTCTGATGAACGAAGGGCCTTCCGGGGAAGGGATGGTTGATTAAATGGCAAAAATGAGAGTACACGAACTGGCCAAGGAGTTTGGTATCTCGAGCAAGGAGATGCTGGAGATACTGAAGGATATGAACATTCCTGCCAAGAACCATGCCTCCACGCTTGTCGATGCCTACGTGGACAAAATCAGGAAGAGAATGATTCCCGAGATGGAGGCCAGGAAGGCCGCCGAGGAGGAACAGAAGCGTCAGAAGGAAGAGGCTGCCGCTAAAGCTGCCGCCGAGGCCGACGAGAAGAAAAAGGCTGAGGAAGAGGCGATGAAGCGCGCTGAGGAAGAAGCTCGCAAGAAGGCCGAAGAGGAAGCCAAGAAGCAGGCGGAGGAAGAAGCTCGCAAAAAGGCCGAGGAAGAGGCCCGCAAGAAGCGCGAGCTCGATAAAGCCGCACGCGACAAAGAGCTTGCAGAGCGCGAGAAGGAAAAGGCCAAGCGCGAGAAGGAAAACGCTGCCAAGGAGAGCAAATATGGCAAGAAGAAGGTCCTTCGCGCGGATTCCGGCAAAAGGGACCTGGACGATCTTCTCTCTAGAATCGAGGCTGAGTCGAAGAGGCTAAACCAGGAGAAGGAAGAGAAGGAACAGGCCAAGAAGGCTGCCGAGAACGCAAAGAAGGCCGAAGCTCAAAAGCCAAAGCAACCAAAGCAGCCCAAACAGCAAGGAGAATCTGACAGCTATCGCACAAGACGTCCAGCCGAGACGGTGGAAGACGACGAGTCCTCTAAGTCTGGAAAGCCCAGGAGGAACAAGAAGAAGGGCCAAACTCAGCACGATGACGATCAGATGAGGGCGCACAAGAAGAAGCCAAAGCGTCAGAATCAGAGACTCGATGATTTCGATGAAGAGGATATCGAGAACGATCGCTACAAGCAGATGGCCGATAAAGCTGAGGCCATGCAGAGGCAGAAGATCATCGACGAGGCCAGGGAGATGGTGAACGCCGCCCAAAACGAGGGCGAGGGACGCCGTAAGAAGAGGAAGGCCAAGCGCGAAGAGCAGGCTAAGAAGCGTGCCGAGCAAAAAGCCATCGAGAAGGGCATCGACCCAACTCTTGTTCTCGACGACTCCGTGCTGCAAATCACAACCGGATCCACTGTTTCCGAGGTGGCCGATGCCCTCGGTGTGAACAGCTCCGAGATTATCAAGAAGTTGTTCCTCCTTGGAACCCCACTCACGGTTACGCAAACCATGAGCGACGATCTGATCGACCTCATCTGCGACGATTTTGGCCGCAAGGTGAGGATTGTCTCGCCAGAAGAAGAGTACGAGATTGCGATAAACGATAGCGAAGAAGACCTTGAGCCGCGTCCGCCAGTGGTCACGGTCATGGGACACGTAGACCATGGAAAGACATCGCTGCTCGATGCAATCAGGCACACTGGCGTTGCCCAGAACGAGGCCGGAGGAATTACGCAGGCAATCGGTGCTTCGGTTGTGCACATCAACGGACGTCAGATCACCTTCATCGACACTCCTGGTCATGAGGCATTCACCGCCATGCGTGCCCGTGGTGCAAAGCTAACCGACGTCGTGGTTCTCGTTGTGGCTGCAGACGATGGCGTGATGCCGCAGACAATCGAGGCAATCAACCACTCGAAGGCAGCAGGCGTTCCCATCGTCGTTGCAGTTAACAAGATCGACAAACCGGGCGCCAACCCCGACAAGGTTCGTCAGGAACTCACCGAGTATGGGATCATTCCGGAGGAGTGGGGTGGCGAGAATATGTTCGTGAACGTGTCTGCCAAGAAGCACATCGGAATCGACGACCTGCTCGAGACCATCTTGCTGCAGGCCGACGTTCTGGAGCTTAAGGCCAATCCCAACGCTCTGGCTTCTGGTTTCGTAATCGAGGCAAAGCTGGACAAGGGCCGCGGCTCCGTTGCAACGGTATTGGTCGAGCGCGGTACCCTGAAGGTTGGAGATGCCCTGGTAGCCGGAATGTCCTATGGACGTGTGAGGGCCCTCATAAACTCCAAGGGAGACCATGTTGACGCCGCTAAGCCTGCAGACCCGGTCGAGGTCTTGGGACTCAACAGCGTGCCGGCAGCAGGAGACGAGTTCAGGGTGTTCGAGGACGACCGCGATGCCAGGAACCTGGCCGAGGACAGGGCTTTGAGGGCCAGGCTCAAGGAGCAGCAGTCCAAGGTGCCCGTCACCCTCGACGACTTCTTCGACAGGATCGAAGAGGGCAAGGTGCCCGACCTCAACATCGTCCTCAAGGCGGATACCCAGGGTTCGATCGAGGCCATCAAGGACCAGTTCAACAAGATGGACCAGACGGAGGTGCACATCAACGTCATCCACTCTGCAGTTGGTGGAGTTACCGAAACCGATGTTCTTCTGGCATCTGCATCCGACGCCATCATCATCGGATTTGGCGTCAGGCCTCAGTCGAGCGCCAAGAAGCTTGCCGATAAGGAGAAGGTCGATATTCGCACCTACAGGATCATCTACAAGATGATCGAGGACATCAACGCCGCTAGGGTTGGACTTCTCAAGCCCGATATCGTGGAGAAGGAAACCGCAACCATCGAGGTTAGGGAGACGTTCAAGGTTCCGAAGGTTGGAACCGTCGCTGGATGCCTCGTGCAAGATGGCGAGGTTAACGACGACGATAAGATTCGAGTCGTTCGAGACGGCACCATCGTCTACGAAGGCGAAATCGCATCGCTGCGCAGATTCAAAGATGCGGCCAAGAGCGTCAAGGCCGGATACGAGTGCGGAATCGGTATCGATGGCTTCCAGGACATCCACGAAGGCGATGTTCTCGAAGCGTACAAGATGGTCGAAGTTGCACGAGAGGCCTAAGGCAATAGCTTGAAAACGTCCCAACGCGAGCGTCCCAAACGAGGTCAAACGTTTAATGGGCGTAAACGTTGGGACGTTTATGTTTTATGGAACGCCGGGTCTACCGCAATGCCAATGAGGGCAGCTTGTCTAATGGCTTTTGCCCGCGAGGCTTTGTAGAACCTCGACAGCAAGGTAGGCCAGCCGAATAAGGCAAATTTACCGGAAAGGTATAGAAGAGATGAAGCAAACACCAGCTTCTAGGAAAGACAATCAGATTGTTCGCGACAAGATAGCCACGATTCTGCTCACCGAGATAAGCGACCCAAGGCTTCGCATGGTAACCGTGACGGATGCAAAGGTGTCGAAGGACCATTCGGTTTGCAACGTTTACATTTCTGCTGAAGCGGATAGGTACGAAGAGGTAATGGCCGGTCTGAAGTCTGCAACGGGGCGCATACGCTCCATACTTGGCCGCAGCCTTAGGTGGAGGGTTACTCCCGAGCTCAGGTTCATGATCGACGACAGCATTGACCAGGCTGAGAGAATCGAAAAGGCCCTGCTGGATGTTCCCGAATCAATGAGCATCCCAAAAGATGAGTTTGGTCAGCCGATAGTAGATAGCCCGAACTCCGAAGACGAGCAGGCATAACAGTAGGGACGTCACTTATGAGCAATGCGACCTTCGATGAAATTCTAGAATACATAAAAGCCGAGAAGACCTTCGCGGTGTGCGGACATGTCAACCCCGACGGAGATTCCATAGGTTCTGTTTTGGGTATGGTTGCCCTTCTCAGACAGATGGGCAAGGAGGCAACTCCACTGCTATCGAATTCGGCACCCGCACCCGAGAAGTACGCGTTCTTGGAAGGTTACGGCGATTTTGTCCATGCGGCCGATTACAAGAAGAAGCCTGATGTTTTCATCGCCGTCGATACCCCCAATGCAGATAGGATTGGCTCCTCCAAGGAGCTGTTGGGCAAAGCATCCAAAACCGTAGCGATAGACCACCATCCCAGCGAGGAGATGCCTGCAGATCTTTGCTTCATTGACCCTACCGCTGCATCGGCCTCGATTCTGGTTTGGGAATTCGCGCGCTTAGCTGTGGAGAAGCCAAGCGCTGCTGTTGCGATGGCTTGCTACACGGGTCTTATAACCGACACCGGACGATTCCAGTTCCAGAACACCGACAAAAGGGCGCTCGAGAGAGCCTCGGACATGGTGGGTTTTGGTGCCGATGCCGCTATGGCGGCCACAGAGGTTTACCAGAACCGTCCACTTGGTGCGATTGAGCTCGAGAGCAGGCTCATGCAGCGCATGAAGGTAACGCCTGGTGGGCTTATCTCGTATTCCTGGGTAACCGACGACGACTATTCGCAAACTAAATCCAAGAAGGAAGACACCGAAGGGCTTGTGGACACGATTCGTTCGGTTTGTGGCATAGAGATAGCCCTGCTCATGAGAGGAAAGCCAGACTCCGTTAGATGCAGCATACGTGCAAAGCACGACATAGACGTCTCGGTGGTTGCAAAGCATTTCGGCGGGGGAGGGCATAAAGCGGCTTCTGGATTTACCGTTAATGGTTCCCTCGAGAAGAACAAGAGCATGATCATAGCGGCCATGATAGTTCTAGAGAACCAGATTAAAGACGGCACTTTCCCCGACGCCTGGTAGCAAAGGCTTGGTGTCAATTGAAACGAGGTCAAACCGATCTATGCGCCATCTTGGCAATCGACAAGCCTGCTGGCATGACTTCCCACGATGTTGTTAACCGCGTGAGAAGGATCACTGGAGAGAGACGAGTGGGCCATGCGGGAACCCTGGATCCATTCGCAACTGGGTTGCTGATGGTTTGCATAGGCCCTGCAACCAGGCTGTCGAACAAGATGATGGATTCGAGCAAGCAGTACCTTGCTAGGGTTTCGTTTGGTGTCAAAACCGACACGGATGACTTAACCGGATCGGTTGTGGAGTCGTCCGAAGTTCCGGATCTTGTCTTCGACGAGCAATACGCCAAAGAGGTTCTAGGGGCATTCACCGGCCAGATAGAGCAGCTTCCTCCACAGTACAGTGCCAAGAAGATTGCCGGCAAGAAAGCCTACGATCTTGCCAGGAGCGGGGAGCACGCAGATGTAAAGCCTCAGCAGGTTACCATCTACGAATGCGCGCTTGCTGCAATTGGAAGCTCGAAAGCTGGCTTTAGCGCCACGCTGCCATACTGGGACGTGGCATTCACTGTTTCTAAGGGAACGTACATAAGGTCTCTCGCAAGAGACATCGGAGAGCGCATTGGCTGCGGAGCTCATCTGTCGATGCTAAGACGAACCTCCACTTGCGGGATCAGCGTAGACGATGCGATATCGCTAGATCGCTTGGAGCGGGAGTTCGACCCCGCAAATCTGGAAGCTCTGTCCCTGGACCCGTGCAGCGTGCTGGGGCTTCCCGTCTACCACGCATCGGAGGCAGATATGGAGCGGGTGCGCAACGGTGCGAGCATACGTTTGGATTCGCGCAGCGCCGCAACACTCACGGATTGCGAGATGGTATCCGTAGTTGCCAAAGGTAGGCTATACGCTGTGTATAAACGGTCTGGCTCTGCTCCTTGGGGTGCTGGCGGAAAATATATTCTAGAGAGTGATTTGGTGATTCCAGGTGGGGTGTGCGGTGCAAGATAGTCAAACCAGACAAAAGGCTCGGTCAACCATTGTGTACAGCAGCAACGATTCGAGCTTTCTCGGAGACGTCGTGTGCGCCATGGGGGTTTTCGATGGCGTGCATCTAGGACACAGAAGGCTTATCTCAGACTGCATTGCAAAGGCAAAGGAGCTGGGGGCCAGGTCTCTCATTCTCACGTTCGATGTCGATCCGGAGGAAATCTTCCGTAACGGCAGCGCCAGGAAGCTGATGTCTAACGAGGATAGGATCTCAACCCTTTGCAGCCTTGGTGCCGACATCGTGTACGTGCAGCAGTTCGACGAGGATTTCTCGAAGACTCCCGCCGTTCAATTCATAGAGACCATCATGGAAGGCAAGATGAACCCCCTTGGGGTCTATGTTGGCAGCAACTTCAGGTTCGGGTACAAGGCCAGCGGCGATGTGGCGTGCCTCATTGACGAATTGTCAGGCAAGGGTTGCCAGGTTGTTGGAGAAGACCTTCTATGCGAAGACGGGGAGCCAATTACGGCAACGCGAATTCGCGACCTTGTTGAATCCGGTGGTTTGGAAGATGCCACGGAGATGCTGGGGCGCATGCACTTCATGCAGGCCGACGTTAGGAAGGGCAGGCAGGTTGGAAGGACGCTGGGCTATCCAACGGCAAATCTTGTTCCAAGCCATGATTACGTCAAGCTTGCCGAGGGAGTGTACTCGGGATATTTGCTTGTTCACGGAGATTGGTACAGGGCCTCTATATCTGTGGGCGTTCCCAAGACTTTCGGCGATATTAAGGCCACCATCGAAGCTCATCTCATAGACTTCGATGAAGACATCTACGACAAGCACGTGGTTGTTTGCTTTGCAAATTATCTTCGTCCCATGATCAAGTTCGATTCTACCGATGCCTTGGTTGAGCAGATAACGGCGGATACGAATGCAGCTGCCGAGCTTCCATTTCCGCCGGATTACGATTTTCCCATCAATGCGATCGTAGAGAAAATCAAATAACAACATATGGCTTTACCGGCCTTTACTGGCACGAAGTATTGTGTAAAACCCGTCAACCCGAAAAAACAAAACAGCTACCTCATTTGTTGGTTTATAAGCCTGTCTTACGTTCTAAAATGCCTAACGTTGTCTAGAACTATGTTGATTCCATGGTTTTATAGACAAGAATTTCTGTTTTCTTGTAGGTTTTTTGTAAGAGAGGAGAAGCATCCATGGCTATATCAGCTTCAATAGCTTGGCTTGCTCCCGCCGCAGCGCTCATCGGAATCCTGTGCGCTGCCTACTTCGGGCGTTGGGTCCTAAAGCAGGATCCAGGCAACGAGAAGATGCAGAAAATCTCGGGTCATATTCAGAGGGGCGCTAAGGCCTTCCTGCTTTCCGAGTACAAGATTCTGGCAATCTTCATAATCATCGTTGCTATTTTGATGGGTCTGTTCCTGGGATCCGACGATAATCCGGCTCGCGGATGGTTCACCGGTCTCGCATTCATCACCGGTGCAGTTCTTTCCGTACTTGCCGGTTACGTTGGAATGACGATTTCCACCAGGGCCAATACGAGGACGGCATTCGCTGCATCCGAGAGCATTTCTCCTGCTCTTAAGATCGCATTCCGTTCTGGAATCACGATGGGCCTTTGCGTGGCTTCCTTCGGACTCATGGGCATCTCCCTTTGGGCTATCGCCGTTCTTCTCGTTGGCAATCCACAGCCCGAAATCATCAACGGTTTTGCAATGGGTGCTTCCTCTGTAGCGTTGTTCGCCCGTGTTGGCGGCGGTATCTACACCAAGGATGCTGACGTGGGAGCCGACCTCGTTGGTAAGGTTGAGGCTGGAATTCCCGAGGACGATCCTCGTAACCCTGCAGTTATCGCAGACAACGTTGGAGACAACGTGGGCGACGTTGCAGGAATGGGTGCAGACCTCTACGAGTCGTTCGCAGGTTCCGTGCTTGCCCCGATGATCCTGGCTGTTTCCATGACTGGAACCATCCTCACCCAGGGCGACACCACCCTTGCTATCCTCACCCCGCTCATGATCGCTGCTCTTGGAATCATCGCTTCGATCATCGGAATCTTCGCAGTCAACACCAAGGATGAGAACAAGCTCCACAGCGCTCTCAACCGTGGAACCTACGTGGCCGCTGTTCTCGAGGTTATCGCAATCATCGTTATCTGCTTCATCTGGCAGAGCAACTCCGATGGTGGCGTCCAGGCTATGTGGCTGGCACTCTGCGTGATCCTCGGTCTTGCTGCTGGACTTGGAATTGGTAAGTCCACCGAAGTCTTCTGCTCCGACAAGTACAATTCGGTTAAGAAGATCGCTCAGGCTTCCGAGACCGGTGCTGCAACCAACATCATCTCCGGACTCTCCAGCGGAATGCTTTCCACCGTTATCCCGGTTATCATCGTTGCAGTCGCTATCGTTGCCTCCTACAACGTGGCACTTCTCGCTGTCCCGGGTGTTGCAGGTTCCGATATGGCAACCTTCGGAGTTTACGGAATCGGCCTTTCTGCAATCGGAATGCTGTCGACCACCGCAATCACCGTTGGCGTCGATGCCTACGGTCCTGTTGCCGATAACGCTGGTGGAATTGCAGAGATGGCAGAGCTCGAGCCTTACGTGCGTGAGCGCACCGATATGCTCGACTCCGTCGGAAACACCACCGCTGCTATCGCAAAGGGCTTCTCGATCGGCTCCGCTGGACTCACCGCTCTGTCCCTGTTCTTCTCGTTCAAGGTCACCGCTCAGAATTCCGGAATCGACCTCAACATCACCCTCACCAACCCGCTGGTTATCGCTGGCCTGTTCATCGGCGCAATGATGGTGTTCATGTTCGCAGCTCTCACCATGGGTGCTGTGTCCAAGGCTGCCAACAAGATGATCGTCGAGGTTCGTCGTCAGTTCCACGAGATCCCCGGACTGCTCGAGGGCAAGGCCGATCCCGATCCCGAGTCCTGCGTTAAGATTTCCACCAATGCAGCTCTGCACGAGATGATTCTCCCAGGTGTTCTGGCAATCGCAGTGCCCATCGTGGTTGGATGCTTCAACATGGAGCTCCTCAGCGGACTTCTGGCAGGTGCTCTTATCTGCGGATTCCTGATGGCAATCTTCATGGACAACGCCGGTGGTGCTTGGGACAACGCCAAGAAGTACGTCGAGAGCGGCCACAATGGTGGCAAGGGCTCCGAGGCTCATGCAGCTGCAGTCGTGGGCGATACCGTGGGAGATCCTTTCAAGGATACTTCGGGTCCATCCATGAACATCCTGATCAAGCTCATGACCGTTGTAAGCTTGGTGTTCGTACCGCTGTTCGCAATCATCTAGTAGCTATTGCCTGCACTAGAGATTAACTTTGAAACCGCCTGGAGCCTAGCCCCGGGCGGTTTCTTTTATCACTGAAATCCCAACGTTTTAATAGCGTTCCACTGCTGAGATAATGGGATAATGTTTATAGAATTCTGACAAAGCATCCAAATGCTTTGATGGCACCGGTAAATTAGGAGAATAAGTCTTGGCGTTAATCCCCGAGGAAGACATAACGAGAGTTCGCGAGGCCACGGATATCGTATCGGTGGTTTCAGACTACGTGCCTCTCAGACCCCGGGGTAGAGACCTATGGGGATGCTGCCCGTTCCATAACGAGAAAACCCCGTCGTTCAAGGTTAGCCCCCAGACGCAAACCTGGCATTGCTTCGGTTGCGGCAAGGGCGGCGACGTATTCAAGTTCATGATGCTGAAGGAGCAGCTCAATTTCCCAGAGGCTGTGAAGTTTCTGGCGGATAAGGCTCACATCACGATTACAGAGGAATCCGGCGGCATGCCATCGGGCTATCGCTCCAGATTGCTGGAGGTTTGCAAGGAAACCGCCGAGTTCTATCACATGCAGTTGATGCGCGGAAAGTACGATGGTGCAGCGAACGCCAGACAGTATCTTGCATCCCGAAAGCTTGGAGGCTCGATTCCCAAGAAATGGAACCTGGGATATGCGCCGGGGAGCAACACACTCACCAGATACCTGAGGTCCAAGGGATTCTCCAACAAGGAGATGATCGACGCAAACGTTGCCCTCAGCTCCGACAGGGGAGGCTTGCGCGACAGGTTCTACAACAGGGTCATGTTCCCGATCAGAGACCTACAGGGCCGAACGATAGCTTTTGGCGGCAGGGTTATAGGCAAAGGCGAGCCAAAGTACATCAATACCTCCAATTGCCCGCTTTTTTCCAAGCGAAACAACATGTTCGGCATCGATTTTGCAAAATCTTCGATAGTTGCAAAGGGGGGCGCGATAGTTGTCGAGGGGTACACAGATGTCATAGCCATGCACGAGTCTGGCTTCGAGAATGCCGTGGCTACCTTGGGTACTGCTCTCACACCTCAGCACGTGAGGATGCTTACCAGATTCACGAATAAGATCATCTATCTTTTTGACGGTGATGCTGCGGGTCAGAATGCGGCTGACAGGGCTTCAGAGCTCATCACAGCCTCTGTTGCACCAGAATCGGGAACCAGGCAGGTGTCTTTATTCGTTGCCGTCATTCCAAATAATATGGATCCTTTGGAGTATATAGATGCTGCTGGTGGTCAGAAAATGCAGGAGCTTCTGGATAATGCGGAGCCGCTCATGCGTTTCGTTCTGGACAGGAGGATTGCCAGCTACGACCTGTCGACTCCAGAAGGCAGGGCAATGGCCTTGCCCAAGGTTCTAGAGCCTCTGGTTCCCATCAGGGATTCCATATTGGCCGATGAATATGTGAACTACATAGCCGATGTTTTCAGACTCGATTTCGAGCGGGTAAAAAAGGAACTGCAAACCGCCGAGGGTCCCAGGAACTTCGTGAATCCCGACGATGTGGATTCTTATACATACGATGGCCAGATAAACGGTGGCTTCTCGAACGCCCCGGCCGGGCAGACGTCTGCGCAGGGTAGGTCTAACGGCCGGCAGGCTGCTGGGCCAGACCATGCGAACGGGCACGATTATTACAGCGAGTATCAAAACCAGGTTCCCGCTTTCAAGGTTCCAGCATCGGGACCTTCGAGATGGGAGTCGCAACTGCTTTGCGTTTATGCGCTGAGGCCCGATCTTAGGATGCGAATAGCCCAGGACATGCGCGGACAGAAATGGCAGAACCAGCTTTTTGAAAGCCTTTTCGCCATAATTACCAAAATGCCCATGGAGGCATATCCTTCGGAAGTTGTCTCTGCATGCATGAGGGAGCATCCAGAGTCCGAACCCATATGGAGCATTCCGGTAAATATCGTGGATGATTCGGCCCAAGCAGACCAGATGGTCAGAACGATGCTTAAGGAAAGGCAGAAGTCTCTCCTTGAAGACGAGATTGCAAACCTAGAGCATGACGTGAAGTACGGCAATTTGCCCGAAGACCAGTCAAACGAAATTTTCGCAAGAATTTCGGTTCTACAAAAAGAGCTGGGAGAGCTTCGAAGACCGTGATTGGGTTTTCAGAATGTTCCAAGGTTGGCACGAGATACGTTACTTGCTTGCTATATCGTTGTCTTGGAAAAAATCGTGGGGTCAGATAGGGAGCCTGCCTGAAATTCTGTTACCGCCTTAATACGGTTGCAGCCCAAAAATACAGCTACCGACAGACCTAGATGCCACATTAATTCATGAAGGTTTGGAATTGCCGCAATCTGCCATTGAATATTTCATCGATTTGGTGTATAAAATAGGTTCGCATTGGTATGTCTAATCAGTATCGAGAGGAACTAAATGCCAGCAAACGATCCCATCAAAATTCCTGCAGAAATCGAGATGTACGAAAAGGAGATTGAGGAGCTCAGGGAAATTGGCTCCGAACACGAGAAGGCGATTTCCTATGAAGACATCAACAGCGTGTTCTCGGATCACGAGATAGACGATGCGCAGTTCGATGCGATCACCCAATATCTAGAAGACGACGGGTTCGAAGTGGTTGACGATGGAGATTCGGAAGAAGATCCAGTAAAGGCCCCCGAAGATAACGAGGACGAAGATTCCGAGGACGACATCGACGACATCGACGATATCGATGAGCTTGACGATTCCGACGATTTCGACGATGACGACGATCTTGACGACGATGAGGAGAAAGACCAGGACGCCATGGAGGCCGAGAAGGTCAACATCGTTCTCCCCGAAGTAACCAAATCATCCAAACGCCGCACCAAGACAAAAGCCAGCGACCCTTCGATTGCAATGCTAACTGGCGATCCGGTTCGCATGTACCTCAAGGAAATCGGAAAGGTTCCACTGCTAACGGCTTCCGAAGAAATTGACCTGGCCATGAAGATAGAGGCTGGTCTAGACGCCACCAGGCAGCTCGAGGAAGCCGAGGAAAACGGAATAGAACTGGATAGGCGCAAGAAGAGGCACCTGAGCAAGATCGAGCAAGTTGGCCTGGATGCAAAGCAGCAGCTAATCGAAGCCAACCTCAGGCTCGTGGTTTCGATTGCCAAGCGCTATGTTGGACGCGGAATGCTCTTCCTCGACCTCATCCAGGAAGGCAATCTTGGACTTATCCGCGCAGTGGAGAAGTTCGACTACACCAAGGGATTCAAGTTCTCCACGTATGCCACTTGGTGGATCAGGCAGGCAATCACCCGTGCAATCGCCGACCAGGCTCGTACGATCAGGATTCCGGTTCATATGGTCGAAACAATCAACAAGCTCGTAAGGGTACAGCGTCAGCTCCTGCAGGAACTCGGTCGCGAACCAACTCCGGAGGAAATCGGAGAGAGAATGGATATGACCCCGGAGCGTATCCGCGAAATTCAGAAGATCTCGCAAGAGCCTGTATCCCTCGAGACCCCGATTGGTGAGGAAGAGGACAGCCAGCTTGGAGACTTCATCGAGGATCATGGTGCAATTGCCCCGCCGGATGCAGCAAGCTTCTCGATGCTGCAAGAGCAGCTCAGCAAGGTGCTGGATGGTTTGGCCGAGCGCGAGCGAAAGGTTATCGAGCTTAGGTTCGGCCTTGTTGATGGCCACCCCAGGACCCTCGAAGAGGTTGGAAAGGAATTCGGCGTCACGAGGGAGAGGATAAGGCAAATCGAATCCAAGACCCTGGCAAAGCTCCGCCATCCTTCCAGGTCCTCCAAGCTAAAGGATTACCTTGAAGATTAGCGTGCGACATTCTTTGGCTGTGCAGATTTGGCTGAGAGGTTAAGTCTGTCGTAAGTCAACGATTTTCAACATGAAGCAAAAGGGGAGATTCTCGCAGTAGAGAATCTCCCCTTTGGTATTTCCGGGCTGGCAGAGAGCTTCTGGGATAGCAGAGAGCTAGCGCATCCTCTTGGCCGTGTGCAAGTTGGAAGTCTTGGGGAAATAAAAAATCCCGTGGATAATTCCAACGGGATGAACATTTAATTGGCTCCCCGGGTAGGACTCGAACCTACAACCCATCGGTTAACAGCCAATTGCTCTGCCAAGTGCGCTACCGGGGAATTGGTTTCAACAGGTAGAAAGTATAGCACTGATTTTACATTGCAAATGAGAATCCAGATTTTCTCGACCAACGGTTTTCGTTTGGAAAACCCGAATTCTGATGGTGTGCTGTCTTGCAAATCCGTCAAGCAAATCTTCATTGTATGGGAGCGATAATATGCGCAATTTGGCGGGGATCGTAAGAATCCCCGGCAAAGCCAATCCTCGTCATCGGTAATCCAGCACAGGGGCTATCGAATCTGCACGTGAAACGGCACAGAATCAAATCTAAAGCTTATTTCTACGGATTCTGTAACCGAGTTAACCATAAATAGAGGAAGGCCGGAAAAGGCCGTTTGCGCAAGGCAATGTCATCTGTGCATCTAGGTTCTCCGCCGTTGCTTCTTTGGCAATGATTTTGGGAATGTGCATCTAAGCAAGCTGACTATGAGCTATTATCTTTAGGGCGAAAAAGGCCCCACTGCACATGTAGGGCAGTGGGGCTAATCGCTTGAGTTGGCGCCGCCGGCCTATCTAGCGACATGTTTGAGGAAAAAATGAATGGTCGGCGGCGCCTGCGAAGGAAAGGGGAAACTCGCGTTGGCTCATGGAGAGCGTTTCCCCGCCAATGTCATTTAAGCATCTCTAAGCGCAAGCAATTTGATCGAAATTCAATCGAGCGTAAACATTTGCTTTAAGCGTAAATTCCTCCGTAAGGTCTTTGCGATTTTGGCCTGAGCCTGTAGAAATCCTTGGCTGGCGTGTCGCAAACATGCCCGAAGAGCTTGTTGTATTTGTCGAGGGCAGACTGGATTACCTTCACGTCTCCCTCTTCCACGTGCTCCTGAACGAGAGACCAGCTAACCTGATAATCAGCCACGGGCTGGCGTAGGTAGATAACCCCTCCATGCATTCCCGATGCCAGGTAATCGCCCGGTGTACCCAGAAGGACGATTCTTCCACCGGCCATGTACTCGCCTAGGAAGGAACCTGCGTTTCCGCCAATCATAATCATGGGGATCTTATCCATATATCTCTTCATATGGATTCCAACTCGCCATCCGCAATCGCCCTCGATGAAAATCGAGCCGCCGCGCATGCCGTATCCCGCAGTATCTCCGCAATGTCCATGAACAACTATCTGTCCATCGTTCATGGTGTTGCCAACCTGGTCCTGGGCATTTCCAAAGACCTCGATGCTGGCACCATTCATATATGCGGCCATATCGTTACCGGGCGTTCCATGGATGTTGATGCTCACTCCCGATGGAGCGGCGCATCCGATGTATCTCTGCCCAAGAACATTCTCCAACTCGAAGTCCTTCTGCCCCTTCTCGATGAGCTGCCTAATCTGGCTGTTGATCTCGCGATAAGGGCGCGTGCCAAGCGTGAGTGTTATCGCCGTGCTCGTATCTGCCATCGTTAACGCCCCGCTTTCTGTGGAGTAGCACTGGGCATGCCCTCATGCAGGCTCTTCCAGCTGATCTTTGCGGGAAGGTCAATCATTTCTGGTGCACGCTCGAATGCTTCGGGTCTTACATCTGCCAAATCGATTTCGTCTTCTATCATGCGGGTGTATATTCCGGCGTTCTCGGGGTGGTTAACCAGCGTGAATCCCTTCAGCTTGCCGTCGCATGTAACGAATTTGGTGAATTTTCCATCCTCTTCAGTGCATTGCTCTTCCATACCCTCGCCCGCGCTCTTTGCACCAGCGGTAAGAATGGTGATTCCGAAGAGTGTTATCGAATTCATAGCGAAGTTTCCATTGAACTCGGTTACCTTACCCGCCATGTTGAGACCGGCGATCTTTCCCTGCACAACGGCGTTTGGCCAAAGGGCGATGATCCTGTCCGAATCATTGGCCGTGTCATGGGTTACCGTAAGGTCACCTGCGGCATATACGTCTTCCAGGCTGGTCTTCATGTGTGTGTCGCAGATAAGTCCGCGCTTGGCTTCTGCTCCAGCATTAACCGCCATGTCGATGTTGGGGACAACGCCCGCGGCAAGGATCAATAGGTCGCACTCGATAGTCGAGCCATCGTTAAGCTGGAGCTTTGCAACCTTGTTTCCGTCCTTCTCGAATCCGACTGCCTGGGTGAGAAGCCTAACCTCAACTCCTCCATCCTGGAGAGCCTTCTCGGCAATGGGGCTTGCCTTGGGGTCGATGATGGACCTTAGGATGCTGGCGCTCCTTGCAAGCATGGTCACGTTGTCGCAGATGTGGGCAAGTCCCTCGCAGGCCTTGCATCCGATGAGTCCGCTTCCTATAACCACGGCGTTTACAGGAGCATCTGGATTCTGCGCTCTAATACCGTCCACGTAGGACATGATTGCCCTTGCATCGGTGAGGTTAATGAACGAGAAAACGTTCTCACCATCCAGGCCCTCCACCGGCGGGTCTGCAGGCTTGTTTCCGCATGCCATGAGGAGTTTCTTGTAGCCAAACTGCTCGGATCCAACGGACACGGTGTGGAGCTTGGGGTAGATTGCCGTAGCAGGCTCTCCAAAGATGCACTCGACAGCGTTGTCGTCATAGAAGCTCTCGCTTCTTATGGGCATCTTCTCCTCCGTGATCTTGCCTTTTAGCAGGTAAGAGATCATCGGGGTCGAGTATGCGGGAAAGTCTTCGTTACTAACTACAGCTATGGTTCCCTTGTCGTCCACGCTCCTGATTGCCTCCACAGCGCTGATAGCTGCAGCGGAGTTTCCTATCATCAGGTAGTCATATGTTTTCATTTACTCCACCTCGCTATCCACGAAAACCAGAGCCAGGTTGGGGCATGCCTCCACGCAGGCCGGCATGCCATCCTCGCCGTTTGACCTTGCCGTGCAGAGGTCGCACTTAAGAACCACGTCTGCAGGCTTGATGCATCCAAATGGGCAAGCTGCAACACAGGTAAGGCAGCCGATGCAGCGATTCTGGTCCACCGACACGATTCCTGTAACGGGGTCTTTGGTCATCGAATGCGTGATGCAGGCCTTTACGCAGTCTGGGTCATCGCAATGCCTGCACTGGATCGCCATGCTGTCGTCTAGATTTCCCTCGACTCTGATCCTTGCGATGGGGGAGGGATCTTCGAACTTGTAGGCTTTCACGATGTTCCCGCTCTTGGAATGGGCGGTCTTGCATGCAACTTCGCAAAGCTTGCAGTCCATGCAGAACTTTCTGTTGTTATATACGCGTTTCATAGCCAAGATCACTCTCCAGCCGCTTTGATTCCGAGTATGTTGAGCTCGCGGTCGTTGAGCCCGATGCCTCTTAGCATCAAGCGGTTGCCGCGCAGGGAGTCGAGAGAGTTGATTCCCATGCCTCCGAGCATCTCCTGGATCTCGTGGCTCCAACCATGCATGAGGTTCACGAGCCTTTCGGACATGAGCTCGGGGTTAAGTCTCTTTACCAGATCCGGCCTCTGCGTGGCGATGCCCCAGTTGCACTTGCCGGTGTTGCATGACTGGCAGAGATGGCATCCGATTGCCACGAGCGCTGCGGTACCGATGTACACGGCGTCCGCTCCAAGAGCTATGGCCTTAACCACATCCGCGCTGTTCCTTATCGGGCCGGATGCTATGAGGGATACGCTGGAGCGCAGTCCTTCCTGATGGAGCCTGTTATCGATTGCCGCGAGTGCGTACTCGATGGGAATACCAACGTTGTTCCTGATGGCGATAGGTGCAGCTCCAGTTCCTCCGCGGAATCCATCAACTGCGATGATGTCGGCTCCGGCTCTTGCGATACCGCTTGCTATTGCCGCGCAATTGTGAACTGCGGCGATCTTCACGGCAACTGGCTTGGTGTAATTGGTTGCCTCTTTAAGCGAATAGATTAGCTGGCGCAGATCCTCGATCGAGTAGATGTCGTGATGAGGTGCAGGGCTGATTGCGTCCGTTCCCTCTGGAATCATTCTCGTGATTGAAACCTCGGCGTTGATCTTCTCGCCGGGGAGGTGTCCGCCGATTCCAGGCTTTGCTCCCTGTCCGATTTTGATTTCGATGATCGATCCGTTGTTGAGATACTCGGTATCTACACCAAACCTTCCGGATGCAACCTGCACGATGGTGTTGTCCTTATACTTCACCAGGTCCTTGTGCAGTCCGCCTTCACCGGTGTTCCAGAATGTTCCGAGCTCTTCTGCTGCCATAGCAAGGCTCTTCTGGACGTTCAGTGAAACAGCACCGAAGGACATTGCCGAGAACATGATCGGAAGCTTTATTGTGCGCAATGGCTTCATGGGTGTCTTGATCGCGTGGTTTGCCTCGTCGATCTTGATGTTCCCCGGCTTGCCACCGAGGATGACCCTGGTCTCCATCGGCTCCCTCAAGGGGTCGATGGAAGGATTGGTAACCTGGCTTGCATTCAGGAGCATGTGGTCCCAGATGATCGGATACGGCTTGGGGTTTCCAGAACCCGCGAGCAGAACTCCACCGGTCTGGCACTGCTTTGCAATGTCGCTTATAACCTCGTTGTTGTACACAACGGATTCAGGGTCCGATTGCGGGTTGCGGATGATCGTGAGGGCATCCGTTGGACACATGACCACGCAACGCTGGCAGTTCACGCACTCCTTGCTGTGGGCAATCACCTTGTTAAGGTCTTCGTCCATCTCGTGTACGCCATAAGAGCATTGCCTCACGCAAACACCGCATCTGATGCAATCGCCATCATCGCGCAGCACTTTATATTTGGGAATCGTCAGATCCATCATTCGAAATCACCTGCCGTTGCCATGCTGACCGGCCTTGTATAGATGTTCTTCTTGCTCTCCATCTGGGCAAGTACCTCTGGGTAGAGCTCGGCCACGAAAGGCTCGCCTCCGCCGAGCTGCCTAACATGCTCGATATCGGGGCAAACCAGCCTGATGGCCGACTCCTCGCTTGCCAGATAGACCTTGTCGTCCTTATCGCCAACAACGAGAGAGCGCAGCTTCAACCTGTCGTTTAGCGCCAGAAGTCCTCTGCTGCTTCCAAGGATGATCGAGAAAGGTCCGTTGACCAACGCTCTTGAATAGCAAGCGCGGATGTTGGTCCAGAATTCGCGGTCCTTTGGATCCATATGGTCAATCTGATCCCATTCGGGAGCTGCCAGAATTTTTGCAGCCATCTTCTGCGACATACCCTGCTGCCTTACCAGGAAGTCGAAAAGGTAGGTGATTACCTCGGTGTCGGTTTGCAGCGTGCATTCGTATCCGTACTGCTCCACATACCTGCGGTTGGTGTCGTAGCTCGAAATCTCGCCGTTATGAACGATCGACCAGTCGAGCAGGGTGAACGGGTGCGCTCCACCCCACCATCCGGGGGTATTGGTTGGGAAGCGGCCGTGCGCGGTCCAGAGCCATGCGTTGTAGTCTTCGATCCTGTAAAAGCGACCGATATCCTCCGGGTAGCCCACGCCCTTGAAGGCTCCCATGTTCTTTCCCGAAGATGCAACGAATGCGCCGTTGATCCTGGAATTGATGTGGAACACGGCGTTCATCGTAAATTGGTCTTCGGAAAGTCTGCTATCCCTTAGCTTGCCAATATAGGGGGACATGAAGTAACGCCAGATATTCGGCTCGTGGTCGATCGATGCAACCTTGGTGGTTGGCATGCGCTCGGCTACCTCGGTATCGAAGTAGTTCCTCAAGAACTCTTCGGTTTCCGTTCTGGCTTCTCTGTCCTCGTAAAAGATATGGAATGCGTAAAGGTCTGCATATTCGGGATAAATACCATAGGCTGCAAACCCTCCGCCAAGACCATTCGATCTATCGTGCATGAGCTCGATAGAAGATAGGATGTCGCTTCCCGACATGCGCTTTCCGCTTTTATCCATGATTGCGGAAATAGCGCATCCAGATGGAATGCGGACTTCTCCTTCTCTTGGACCCATTTTTGCTCCTCTCACCTAAACTTGGCGTAACCTACACGAACGAGAGCGCACTAGGGCTAAGCGCTGCCGCAAGTTCAATCCGGGTTCCCGTCCCGTATTATTCGCAGGGTATTCCAAGGTGTCCATGTCGTAGACTATTTGAATTTTACGGAGCGCTTATTTCCAAAATGTTTCGGCGCAATAAATGCTGCATTAACGCAGCGTATGAATTTTTACGGAAAATCTCTGATATGAGCTGACTTTTGATTGGTTTTAGTTGGTTTTGATTGGTATAAGCTGGTTTGATTGTTCTTGCCAAAGAAAAGAGGCGGGGGAGCGCGAACTCCGACCGCCTCTTGTGTATTCGTTTGGTGGGCCCAGCAGGATTCGAACCCGCAACCAAAGGATTATGAGTCCCCTGCTCCACCTTTGAGCTATGGGCCCAACATCGTTACCGGCAATTACCGGTTAACAACTAGTAGAGTCTAGCAGATTTGAAAAGGTGCCATCTAGGAATTCCATCAATTTAGGGAAGCGGCTTGCACGTTCACCATCTTTCAAGTATGCCATCCGAACGATTGCGGCTTGTTAGGCAATCGTTCGCAAGTTGCGCGTGCCAGTCTTGGGAATCCGCAGAGATGAACTGGCGGGTATCTTACTGGTATGCGTCGTAGGTGCGTGCAGTGTACTTCTCCGCAACTTCCATCGTGATCTCGGCGATGCATGCCGAGTTGTGCATGTTCGCCTGGATATCAGGCACAACCGCCATGATGTCTTCTCTGGAAACGCCCTTGTCTTTCCAAGATGGGATGTTCACGGTATGCATGAGGTGCCTTATGGCATCTGCAACCCTGAGGCCGATCTTGGGGTAGTCGTCGCCAAGATCAGAGTAGTCAACACCGATGGCGTCGGCAACGTAAACGATCCTGTCTTCGCAAAGGTCGCCCACATACTCCATAACCGCCGGAATTGCCAATGCACAGCAAAGTCCATGAGGGATATGGCCGTCTGACGCGTGGCACTTCGCCCCGATGGTCTCGGCAATGGCGTGTCCGAAGTTCACGAAGGAATCGCTGAAGGCCATTCCACCGAAAGTAGCTGCGATGGAGAGAGCTTCCCTGGCGTCCATATTGGAACCATCTTCAACGGCAACGGGGAGCCATTTCACGATGTTCTTGAGGCCGT